>DATKAX010000219.1:0-17347 GCA_035514595.1 Burkholderiales bacterium | reverse complement strand
GGCCCGGTCGGCTCCGTGCCGCCGCCGGCGAGCGCCAAGGGCGCCGTCAAGGCGGGCGCCAAGGCGCTGACCGGCAAGTCCGCCAGCGTGTTCATCGACCGCCTGGGCGGGCGCCTCGCATTCGAGCGGGCGGGCACCCGGCTCTATCAGGCGATGATCACGAAGTGCAAGGCGGCCGGCGACGGCGAGGGCAAGCAGTACGTCAAGGAGCTCGAGCACTTCTGCGACGAGGAGCTGTCGCACTTCCGGCTCGTGGGCGAGTGCATCGAGCAGCTGGGCGGCGATCCCACGGCGCAGACGCCCTCGGCCGACGTCACGGGCATGGAAGGCGCCGGGCTGATGCAGGTCGTCACCGACCCGATGACCTCCGTGACGCAGTCCTTGCACGCCATTCTCGTGGCGGAGCTCGCCGACAACGCGGCGTGGGACGAGTTGATCGCGCTGGCGAAGGAAATGGGACAGGATGACATGGCGAGCCGCTTTACCGAGGCGCAGCAGCGCGAGCGCGAGCACCTGGACAAGGTGCTCGCCTGGCATCAGGAGGCGACGCTATCGGAGTCCCGCCTGATGAAGGCCTAGCCCCAGGGCGAGGAAGCCGGTCCACGGATCGCCCCTGCCCACGCCCTTGATCGCGCGGTCGAGCGCGGCCGCCTGCGCCAGCGCGCGCTCGATCGCCTGTGGAGCGAAACGGCCGGCGGCCGCCTGCACTGCGCGCTGCAGCGGCCGCGCGAAGAGGCGATGCTGCGGGAACAGCGCTTCGGCGCGGCCGCCCTGCGCGATTCCCTGCAGCACGAACAGCGCCGACGCGATGACGAACAGCACGAAGGTGGGCTGCTCGCCCTCGCCGCGCAGGCCGTCGATGACCCTGACGTAGCGCGCGGTGTCGCGCGCGACCAGGGCTTCGGCTGCGGCATAGGGGTCGTAGCGCGCCACCGCCGCCACCGCCGAGTGCACCGTCTCGAGCTCGAGCGCGCCTTCGGGCGCGAGCAGCCCGAGCTTCAGCACCTCCTGCTGCGCGGCGAGCAGGTTGCCTTCGACGCGCTCGGCGAGGAACTCGAGCACCTCGCGCGAGGCGCTCTGCTTCTGGCGCGCGAGGCGCTCGGCGATCCATGCCGGCAGGCGCTCGCGCTCGACCGGGTAGACGTCGATCACTACGCCCGCACGCGAGAGCGCGCCGAACCAGCCCGAGGCCTGCGTGGCGCGGTCCAGGCGCGGCAGCGTGACGAGCAGCACGGCTTCCTCGCCCGGGTGCTCGCAGTAGTCGGCGATCGCCTGCGCGCCCTGGGCGCCGGGCTTGCCGGTCGGCAGGCGCAGCTCGAGGATCTTTCTCGCGCCGAACAGCGATCGGCTCGCGCCCGCGTGGGCGAACTCGCTCCAGTCGAAGTGACGCCCGGGCTCGAACACCTCGCGCTCGGCGTAGCCGTGCCGGCGCGCGGCGGCGCGCACCGCGTCGGCCGCCTCGAGCGCGAGCAGCGCCTCGTCGCCGTGCACGGCGTAGGCCGGCGCGAGGGTCTTCGCGAGATGGCCTTGGAGCTCGCCCGGGCGCAGCGCCATCGCCTACGAGGAAGGGGCGGCCGGCCTGCGCGCCGCGGCGAGCCGGCGCAGGATCTGCTGCACCATGTCGGCCTGCATGTCCCGGAACAGCAGCTGCTCCTCGGCCTCCTTGGCGAGCACCTCCGCGTCGTTGAAGGTGAGGTCGCGCGTCAGCTGGATGGTGTCCTGCGGCACGTACGCGGCGCCGCGGCCGTCGTGCACGCGGAACCCCACGCGATAGCGCAGCTGGAACTCGCGCACGCGTCCGGCCGCGGTGAGCGACAGGATGTGCTTCTCGCGGCTCTCCTCGATGAACTCGAGGATCGCGTCGGCAGCCTTGGGGTCGTCGACCACCTCGGCGTTGGTGCCCCTTTCGATGTTGCGCTTGAGATCGAAGGCGAGGCCTGCGTTCGCGTTCGGGATGTACACGCGGTCGAACGGCACCTCGGCCGTGCCGCGCAGCCGGAAGCCGCAGCCGGCGAGGACCAGGCTCAGCACCAGCACGAAAAGACGCATCAGACGACCAGGTTGACGAGGCGTCCCGGCACCACCACGACCTTCTTCACGTTCTGGCCGGCGACGAACCTCTGCACGTTCGGATTGGCGAGCGCGAGGCCCTCGATGGCGCCGCGGTCGGCTTCCCTGGGCACGCGGATCGACCCGCGCAGCTTGCCGTTCACCTGCACCACCAGCTCGACTTCGTCCCGCTCGAGCGCGGCCGCGTCGGGCTCGGGCCAGGGCGCGCGCATCACGTCCTCGCCGAAGCCAAGAGCGCGCCACAGGTGGTGGGCGAGGTGCGGCGTGATCGGCGAGAGCAGGCGCAGCAGGATCGACAGCCCCTCCTCGGCGAGCGGGCCGCGGGCCGCGGGTAGGCCCTCCAGGGCGTTCAGGATCTTCATCGCCGCTGAGGCGACGGTGTTGAACTGGTGCTTCTGAAGGTCGTAGTTGGCCTGCTTGAGCACCGAGTGGATCTCGAAGCGCACTTCCCTGCCGGCGTCCTCTCCGGCCGCCGCGGCGCCGGAAAACTTCAGGCAATAGGCCCAGACGCGCCGCAGGAACCGGTAGGAGCCTTCGACGCTCTCGTCGCTCCACTCCAGCGTATTGGTCGGCGGCGAAGCGAAGATGATGTAGAAGCGCGCGGTGTCTGCGCCATAGCGGTCGATCAGCGCCTGCGGATCGACGCCGTTGTTCTTCGATTTGGACATCGTGCCGATGCCGTCGTAGATGACTTCGCTGCCGTCGCGGGTCTTGGCCGAGAGGACTTTTCCTTTTCCATCTTTTTCTACAACCACATCTGCGGGATTGATCCACTCCCGGCGGCCGTTCGCGTCGCGGTAATAGGACTCGGCGAGCACCATGCCCTGGGTGAGCAGGTTGGTGAAGGGCTCGGACACCTCGAGCAGGCCCTCGTCGCGCATCACGCGCTGGAAAAAGCGCGAGTAGAGCAGGTGCAGGATCGCGTGCTCGATGCCGCCGATGTACTGGTCGACCGGCATCCAGTACCTCGCGCGCGCATCCACCATGGCGCGATCCTGGTCGGGGCAGCAGAAGCGCGCGAAGTACCAGGACGAGTCGACGAAGGTGTCCATGGTGTCGGTCTCGCGCCGCGCCTGAGCGCCGCAGGCAGGACACTTCGTCTGGGTGAACTCGGGCATCCTCGCGAGCGGGTTGCCGCTGCCGTCGGGCACCAGGTGCTCCGGGAGCTTCACCGGCAGCTCGGCGTCGGGCACCGGGACGTCGCCGCAGGCGGGGCAGTGCACGATCGGGACCGGGCAGCCCCAGTAGCGCTGGCGCGAGATGCCCCAGTCGCGCAGCCGCCATTGGACCTGCTTGCTCCCGAGACTTCTTTTCTCCAGATCTTCGGCGATCCGCTCGACCGCCTCCTGGTAGGCAAGGCCGTCATAGGGTCCCGAGTTGATGCACGCCCCGTACTCGGCGTACTCCGGGCGCCACGGCGGGTCGACCCGCTCGCCGAGCGGGTGTCGGATGACCGGCTTCACCGGAAGGCCGTACTTGAGCGCGAACTCGTAGTCGCGCTCGTCGTGGGCCGGCACCGCCATCACCGCGCCCTCGCCGTAGCCCATCAGCACGTAGTTCGCCACCCAGACCGGGAGCCTCTCGCCCGAGAGCGGATGGATGGCGAAGATGCCGGTCGGCATGCCCTGCTTCTCGACCTGCGCGAGCTCGGCCTCCATCACCGCGCCGCGCTTGCATTCGTCGACGAAGGCCTTGATCGCGGGATCGCGCCGCGCAGCGAACGCGGCGATCGGGTGCTCGGCGGCCACCGCGCAGAACGTGGTGCCCATCAGGGTGTCGGCGCGGGTGGTGAACACCCACAGGGTCCGCTTCTCGCCGTCCAGCTCGTAGGGAAAGCCGACGCGCACGCCCTCGGAGCGCCCGATCCAGTTCTTCTGCATCAGCTTCACCTGCTCGGGCCAGCCCGGCAGCCCGTCGAGCGCGGCGAGCAGCTCCTCGGCGTACGCGGTGATGCGCAGGAAGTACATCGGGATCTCGCGCTTCTCGACCGGCGCCCCGGTGCGCCAGCCGCGCCCCTCGATCACCTGCTCGTTGGCGAGCACGGTCTGGTCGACCGGGTCCCAGTTCACCACGCCGGTTTTCTTGTACGCGAGCCCCTTGCGGTACAGGCGCGTGAACAGCCACTGGTTCCAGCGGTAGTAATCCGGGCTGCAGGTCGCGAGCTCGCGCTCCCAGTCGAGCGCGAAGCCGAGGCTCCTGAGCTGCGCCTTCATGTAGGCGATGTTGTCGCGCGTCCATTTCGCCGGGGGCACGCGGTTGGCGATCGCGGCGTTCTCGGCCGGCAGGCCGAATGCGTCCCAGCCCATCGGCTGCAGCACGTTGTATCCGCGCATCCGGTAGTAGCGGGTCAGGACATCGCCGATGGTATAGTTCCGCACGTGTCCCATGTGCAGCTTCCCCGACGGATAGGGGAACATGGACAGGCAGTAAAACTTCGGCCTGGCGGAATCTTCTTCGACGTGGAACGAGCGGCGCTCCTCCCAGAACTGCTGGGCTTCTCGCTCCACCGCCTGGGGGTCGTAAGACGGCTGCATCGGTTGTTCGCGTGGCAAGCGGCGGATTATAAAGGGGAGTGCGGTTGAGGAGCCGGTACGCGTGGATGCTCGCCGCGCCGCTCGCGCTCGCGGCGGCGAGCGCGAGCGGCCAGCTCGCCGCGACGGTGGAGGCGATCCAGATGCCGGCGTGGGTAGAGCGCGACGCCCGGCGCACGCCGCTCGTGCCTGGTATGGAGCTCAAAACCGGCGACGTCGTGCACACCGGCGACGAGGCGCGCCTGATGATGAAGCTCGCGGAAGGCAGCCTGCTCAAGCTCGGCCAGAACGGCTCGCTGCGCTTTGCCAATCTCGTTGCGGTCGAGGAGCCCCCGAAGGCCGACAAGGCGGACAAGACCCCTCCGAAGCTCGAGTCCCTCAGGGCCGCCGTCGAGGTGCTCGAAGGCGCCTTCCGCTTCACCACCCAGCGCTCGAGCCCGGGCCTCAAGCGCCAACTGAGCGTGCGGCTCGCCCAGGTCGCGGTGGCGATCCGCGGCACCGATCTGTGGGGCCGCAGCGAGTTCGGGCGCGAGACCGTCTGCCTGATCGAGGGGCGCATCGAGGTCGCGGCGGAAGGCGAGTCGCCGGTCGTCCTCGTCCAGCCGCGGCAGCTCTACCAGCGCGAATACGGCTTTACGTTGCCGCTCGCGGCGGCCGAGCCGGACCAGGTCGCCGACTGGGTGCGCGAGGTCGAAATCGCGCCGGGCAGGGGCGCGGCGCGACGCGGCGGGCGCTGGAACGCGGTGCTGGCAGCCGATGCGAACCAGGCGGCTGCGCTCGCGGTCTACGACGAGCTGCGCGGCGCCGGCTACCCTGCCGAGATCCTGCCGACGCCGGAAGGCGGCCGGCTGGTCTACGTGGTGCTCATCCGCCGCATGCCTTCGCGCGCCGAGGCCATCGCCCTCGGTGAGCTGCTGCGCGGGCGCTACGGCATCATCACCAACCCGAGGGCTTCCCAATGAAAAAACTGCTTGCCGCGATCTTTGTTTCGCTCCTGGGCGGGCTTGCGCAGGCCCAGGTCTGGCCGTCGAAGACCGTGCGCTTCATCGTTCCGTATCCGCCGGGAGGCTCGACCGACGTCGCGGCGCGCACCGTGGCGGATCGGCTCTCGCGCGCCCTCGGCGAGCAGTTCCTGGTCGACAACCGGGCCGGCGCGGCAGGCGCGATCGGCACCACCGAGGCGGCGCGCGCTGCACCGGATGGCTACACGCTGCTCTTCGCCGCCGATCCGGTGACCACGCTGCACCTCGTGATGAAGAACCTGCAGTACGACATCCAGCGCGACTTCGCGCCGGTGACCCAGGTCACCACGCAGCCGATCGCCGTCGCCGTGCACAACTCGCTTCCGGTAAAGAGCGTGCAGGAGCTGATCGCCTACGCGAAGGCGAATCCCGGCAAGCTCTCGTTCGCCCATTCGGGCACCGGCACCGGCCAGCACATGTCGGGCGAGCTCCTGAAGAAGATGGCCGGCATCGACATGGTCCATATCCCGTACAAGGGCGGCGGGCCGGCGGTGAAGGACCTCGTCGGCGGGCAGGTCCCGGTCGGCGTGCTCGGCTCGACGCCGCTCATCCCGCACCACAAGTCGGGCCGCATCAAGATCATCGCGTTCACTTCCAAGGAACGCTTCGCGGCGATGCCGGAGATCCCGACGCTGCACGAGGCCGGGCTTACGGGCTTCGACACCAGCCAATGGCTCGGCATCCTGGCGCCGAAGGGCGTGAGCCCCGCGGTCGTTTTCAAGCTGCATGCGGAAACCGTCAAGGTCCTCGCGATGCCGGATGTCAAGGCGCACCTGGCAAAGGCTGCGCTCGCGACCGTCGGCAACACGCCGGCCGAGTTCGCGGCGGTGATCCGTGCCGATATGGAGCGCTGGGGCAAGCTCGCCGCCGAGCTGGGGCTCGAGCCGCAGTAAAATCCGCGGCTTGTCGCTTCGCCTAGAGCACCTCAACCCCGAGCAGCTCGCCGCAGTCACCCTGCCCGACGAGCACGCGCTCGTGCTCGCCGGCGCGGGCAGCGGAAAGACGCGTGTGCTCACCACGCGCATGGCCTGGCTGGTGAAGGGCGGCCGGGTCGCGCCCTCGGGAATCCTGGCCGTCACTTTCACCAACAAGGCGGCGCGCGAGATGCTGACGCGCGTCTCGGCGATGCTGCCGGTGAACCCGCGCGGCATGTGGATCGGCACCTTCCACGGCCTCGCCAACCGCATGCTGCGCGCGCATTGCCGCGAGGCCGGCCTGCCGCAGGCGTTCCAGATCCTCGACTCCCAGGACCAGCTCGCCGCGGTGAAGCGGCTGGCCAAGGGCCTGGGCGTGGACGAGGAGCGCTTCCCGCCGCGCGAGCTGCAGTGGTTCATCAACGCGCAGAAGGAGGAGGGCGTGCGGCCGCGCAACGTCCCGCTCGCCGACGAGAACACGCGCCGCCTGGCGGAGCTCTACGGCGCCTACGACGAGCAGTGCCAGCGCGAAGGCGTGGTCGATTTCCCGGAGCTGCTGCTCAGAAGCTACGAGCTGTTGAGGAACAATCAAATCCTGAGCGAGCACTATTCCCGGCGCTTCCGCCACGTGCTGGTCGACGAGTTTCAGGACACCAACCGCCTGCAGTACCGCTGGCTGAAGCTGATCGCCGGAAAGTCCTCGTTCATCTTCGCGGTCGGCGACGACGACCAGTCGATCTACACCTTCCGCGGCGCCAACGTCGGGAACATGGCCGACTTCGAGCGTGACTACGGCGTGCAGCGCGTGATCCGGCTCGAGCAGAACTACCGCTCGCACGGCAACATCCTGGACGCGGCCAACGCGCTGATCGCCAACAACCGCAAGCGGCTGGGCAAGAACCTGTGGACCGCCGCCGGCGCCGGCGAGCCGATCCGCGTCTTCGAGGGCGAGTCCGACGCCGACGAGGCGCGCTGGATCGTCGAGGAGGTGCGCTCGCTCGCCGCCGAGGGCACGCCGCGCTCGCAGATGGCGGTGCTGTACCGCTCGAACGCCCAGTCGCGCGTGCTGGAGCACGCGCTGTTCTCGCAGGGCGTGCCCTACCGCGTCTACGGCGGGCTGCGCTTCTTCGAGCGCGCCGAGATCAAGCACGCGCTCGCCTACCTGCGCCTCGTCGCCTCGCCCGACGACGACAGCTCGTTCCTGCGCGTCTCGAACTTTCCGCCGCGCGGCATCGGCGCGCGCACCCTCGAGCAGCTCCAGGACGCGGCGAAGCAGGCGGGGACCCCGCTGATGCAGGTCGCGGATGCCTCGAAGGCCGCCGTCTTCAAAAGATTGATTGAAAATCTAAGAAAGGAAGTCGGAGGTCTGCCCCTTGCCGAAATCGTGGAAACGACAATCGCGCGCAGCGGGCTCGCCGAGCACTACAAGACCGAGCGCGAAGGCGCCGAGCGCATCGAGAACCTCCAGGAGCTGGTGAACGCGGCCGCCGCGTTCACCGAGGAGGAGCGCGAGATCGAGTCCGGCGAGACGGCCGATCCGCTCACCGCCTTCCTCACCCACGCGGCGCTGGAGGCGGGCGAGCACCAGGCGGGCGAGGGCCAGGACGCGCTGCAGATGATGACCGTGCACTCGGCGAAGGGCCTGGAGTTCGACGTCGTGTTCCTGTCGGGCCTCGAGGAGGGCCTGTTCCCGCACGAGCAGAGCGTCCTCGAGCGCGACGGCCTCGAGGAGGAGCGCCGGCTCGCGTACGTCGCCATCACGCGCGCCCGCCACCGCCTGTACCTCTCGCACGCCCAGACCCGCATGCTGCACGGCCAGACGCGCTACAACATCGCCTCGCGCTTCCTGGAGGAGGTCCCCGAGGCGCTGCTGAAGTGGCTCACGCCGCGCTTCTCGAAGCAGAGGGCGTTCGCTGCCGATTATTCAAGAAGTCATCACCAGACTTTTTCCAAGACAAGACCGACCCGGGACGTCGGCGGGTTCCGCATCGGCCAGAACGTGGTGCACCCGAAGTTCGGCGCCGGCGTCATCGTCGATGCCGAAGGCCAGGGCGGCGACGCGCGCGTGCAGGTCAACTTCGGCGGTCAGGGACTGAAGTGGCTCGCGGTGAGCGTCGCCAAGCTCCAGGCGGCGTGAACCGCCGCAAGATCGGGGTCAGAGCCCGAATTCTCCTGCTGTGCCTCGCGCCCCTGTCTTTAGCGCCCGTTTGCGCGTGGGGCCAGCCCGTCGCGCCCGACCTCGCCGCGGCGGCGCGGCAGGCGGTCGCCGCGACGAACGAGTTCAGGCGCGAGCACGATCTCGGGCCGCTCGCCTCCGACGCCGCGCTTGCGGCAAGCGCGCAGGAGTTCGCCGCCTACCTGGCGCGCACCGGGAACTACGGCCACGAGGCGGACGGGCGTACCCCGGCCGAGCGCGCCAAGGCACACGGCTACGATTACTGCAGCATCGCCGAGAACATCGCCTGGCTTTCGAGCCGCAGGGCATTCCTTACCGCGCAGCTCGCGCAAGGATTCGTCGAGGGCTGGAAGCACTCGCCCGAGCACCGCAAGAACATGCTGCGCCCCGAGGTCACCGAAAGCGGCGTCGCGATCGCCCGCGCCGAGAGCGGGCGCTACTACGCGGTGCAGATGCTCGGCCGGCCGGCATCCCTCAGCGTGCGCTTCCAGATCGAGAACCGCGCTGGCGCCGCCGTGAAGTACGAGCTCGACGGGCGGGAGTTCACGCTCCCTGTGCGCGTGACGCGCATGCATAAGCAGTGCTCCGAGGCGACGCTCGCCTTCCGCTGGCCGCAGGGGGGCGGCCTTAGCCTCCATGCCCGGCACGGGGATCGACTGAGCGTGGTGCGAAAAGCCTCTGGCGATCTTGCTGTCACGCGGCACTAGCGTCCGGCAATGGGTTCCTGAGTTGTTGCTCGCGCAGCACCGGCGTGAGCTCTTCCGGAGACCGTGGCTTGAAGAACAGATACCCCTTGTGCCTGATGGCATCCTCCAGCGCGCAGCGCGGCAAGCTGCACCTCGGTTTCGACGCCCTCGGCGATCACGTCGAGCTTAAGGCGCTGTGCCATGGCGAGGATCGCATCCGCGATCGCAGCGCTTGCGGGATCCACGGTCATCTCAGGCTCTAGTACCCGGTGCCGAAGTCGTCCAGGGCGATGCGAACACCCAGGTCCTTGAGCGCCGACATGGTACGAATCGCCGAATCGATGTCCTGCATGAGCATGCTCTCGGTCAGTTCCAGCTCGAGTTGCCGTGGATTGAGCCCGGTATCGCGCAGCACGGGCGCGAGGGGCAAGAGCGGCCAGCCTCGCCCCCGCGGCTTGCTGTGGCGTTGCGCCGAGCCCGATCGATTTTCCTATCCGGATTCGAGGCGTTAGCAGTGATTTTCGATGGGTTGGTCAATGCAGGCGCGTGCGCGCGCGCCGACGGTAGTTGCTACGCCAGCCGGAACTCGGTAGGCTGTTTCGCGTCCTCGCCCGCGTGGCGAGCACGGCGATTGCACCCTTTGCGCCGTCATCTGAAGGAGTGATCATGAACACCGACAGCAGTCAGATGGGCACCGACGTTTCCAGGCAGAAGCTGGTCGCCGACCTGAAGGTGTTGGCCGCCGACAGCGAGGAGCTGCTGCGCGCCACCGCTAGCCAGACCGGCGACAAGATCGCCGCCGCGCGCGAGCGCATCCAGGCCTCGCTCGCGAATACCAAGACAAAGCTCGCCGACGCCGAGCGCGCGTTGCAGGATAAGACCAAGCAGGCGGCGCAGGCCACCGAAGAGTACGTGCACGAGCACCCGTGGAGGGCGGTCGGCATCGCGGCCGTGCTCGGCCTCGTGATGGGCATTCTCATCAGCCGGCGCTAGCGCTCGATGTCGGAAGGCAGCTCCGGGCCGCTGCGCGGCTTGGAGCAGGTGCTCGAAGCAGGCTTCGTACAACCCGGCCGCTGCCGTAACCGGAAGGACGAACACGGCACGGGACATCGCCGGGTCTCAGGAGCCGCGCGCCATTCGATCGTCACGCTCGCGCAGCAGCCAGTAGCTGACGCTCAATACAAGCGTGACCGCCGCCAGGGCGAACAGGTGCTTTGCGCTCACCTGCTTCCGCTGGAAACCCTGGTGCTCGAGCGGGTCGAGCACGCCCAGGATCAACCCCGCGATCGCCCCTTCGGCCAGTCGGTAGAGCGCGACCAGCACGACGAGCGCGACCACCAGCGTGAGCACGAGCGCGACCGAGCTCTCGAAGGCTGGTAGTGGGACAGAACATGCCAGTCCTCCTTCACCTTTCTCCCTCTTCCGGCTGCGGCCATGACCCCTCCAGCGGCTGCGTTAGACGAAAGCCGCGACCGCAGCGTAGCGCGCGAGGCGGCCTGCGGCCATGAAGGCGAGCGCGGCGAGCCAGTTGACGCGCAGCCAGCCCGCCGCCACGCACAGCGCGTCGCCGACCAGGGGCAGCCAGGCCAAGAGAAGGGCGGGTGCGCCATGGCGCCGGAGCGTCCTGACCGCCTTTCGGTCCGTCTGCTTCTGCGGAAACAGGCGTCCCACCAGATAGGAGGTCATGCCGCCGGCAGTGTTGCCCAGGGTCGCGACCGCAAGCGCGAGGGCCAGGTTCTCGGGGTACAGTGTGAGATAGGCGAAAAGCGCCGCCTCGGAGGGCAGCGGCAGCAGCGTGGAAGCGAGGAAGCTGGCGGCGAACAGGCCGGCGAGGGGCTCCATGCTAAATTCGACGGCTCCCAGGGGGACATGCAGTGCGGCGCCACAATTACCTCGAGCGAATCCTGACTTCGCGCGTCTACGACGTCGCGACCGAATCGCCCCTCGAGGTCGCGCCCGCGCTCAGCAAGCGCCTCGGAAACACCCTGCTGCTCAAGCGCGAGGATTTGCAGCCGGTATTCTCGTTCAAGCTGCGCGGCGCGTACAACAGGATGGCGCTGCTGCCGCGCGAGCGGCTCGCACGGGGGGTGATTGCAGCGAGCGCCGGCAACCATGCGCAGGGCGTCGCGCTCGCCGCGCAGCGCCTGGGCTGCCGTGCGGTGATCGTGATGCCGGTCACCACCCCGCGCATCAAGGTCGATGCGGTCGCCGCGCGCGGCGCGCAGGTGCTGCTGCACGGGGATTCCTACGACGATGCCTACCGCCATGCGATGCGCCTGAAGCGCCGCCGCCGCCTCGCGTTCGTGCACCCCTACGACGATCCGGACGTGATCGCCGGGCAGGGCACCATCGGCATGGAGATTTTGCGCCAGCACGCCGGGGCGATCGGCGCGATCTTCGTTCCGATCGGCGGCGGCGGGCTCGCCGCCGGGATCGCCACCTACGTGAAGCGCGTGCGCCCGGCCATCCGCATGATCGGCGTCGAGCCGGTCGACGCCGACGCCATGGCGCGCTCGCTGAAGGCGGGCAGGCGCATCCGGCTCGAGCAGGTGGGCCTGTTCGCCGACGGCGTCGCGGTGAAGCAGGTCGGCAGGGAGACCTTCCGCCTGTGCCGCAAGCTGCTCGACGAGGTGGTCCTGGTCGACACCGACGCGATGTGCGCCGCGATCAAGGACGTGTTCGAGGACACGCGCGTGGTGCTCGAGCCCGCCGGCGCCCTCGCGGTCGCGGGCGCCAAGGCCTGGGTTGCGCGCCACGGCGCGCGCAACCGCACGCTGGTCGCGGTCGCCTCGGGGGCGAACACCAATTTCGACCGCCTGCGCTTCATCGCGGAGGAAGCCGAGCTCGGCGAGCAGCGCGAGGCGGTGCTCGCCGTCACCATTCCGGAGCGCCCCGGCAGCTTCAAGAAATTCTGCGCCAGGCTGGGAGCGAAGAACATCACGGAATTCAACTACCGCATCGCCGGCGCGAGCGCCGCCCACATCTTCGTCGGCATCGAGGTCGAGGACCGCGCGCAGACCGCGCGCATCGTGCGCAACCTCAGGCGCCACGGCCTGACGACGCTCGACCTCTCGGACAACGAGATGGCGAAGTGGCATGTGCGCCACATGGTGGGCGGGCGGGCGCCGTTCGCGAAGAACGAGCTGCTCTACCGCTTCGAGTTTCCGGAGCGGCCGGGCGCGCTGATGCGGTTTCTGCAGAACCTGCGCAGCGACTGGAACATCAGCCTGTTCCACTACCGCAATCACGGCGCCGACTACGGCCGGGTGCTGGTCGGGATCCAGGTGCCGGACAAGGAGATGGGCGCGTTCAGGCGCTTCCTGCGCGCGCTGGGCTACCCCTACGCGGACGAGACCCGCAACCCCGCCTACCGGTTGTTTCTCGTGTGACCGAAGTCATGCTCGTCCGCGTAGCACACGGGCGAGGCGAGCGCGTCCGGGCCCGCCGGCTCGGGTGCGCCGAGGAAAGCGAGGCCCCCGGGGTCGCGCCGGTAGACGCCGCGCTCGGTCACCACGTAATCCATCGGGATGTCCCAGGGCTGGGGATGGATGGTGTCGAGCCGCCCGAGCTCGTAGGAAACGCCGATCGTCACGGGCCGCTTCGCGAGGCTCGCGAGGGTGCGGTCGAAGAAGCCCGCGCCGTAGCCGAGCCGGTAGCCCTGAGCGTCCCAGCCGTTCATCGGCAGCAGCACCGCGTCAGGCGTGATCTCCTGCGAGCGCACCGGGTAGGGGATGTCGAGCGCGCCGCGGGCGAGCTCGACACCCGGATGCCATTCGCGGAACACGAGCGGCGCTCCGCGCGCCACTACGGCGGGAAGCGCGGTCAACGCGCCGCGATCGCGCAGCGTTCTGGCGAAATGGCGCGCGTCGTACTCGTTCTTGATCGGCCAGCAGAAGGCGACCCGCAGCCGTGCGAGCCCGGGGAAGGCGCGCGCGAGGGACGCGTCGATCCGCTGGCGCCAGGACTCGAGCTCGCCCGAAGTGACAGCCAAACGTGCCGCGATAAGCCGCTCGCGCTGCGATTTCCGCCACACCGCGAGCGAAGAAGAATCCATCTCCGTGCTATGCTGTTAATCCATGATTTTGAATAACTTCCGTCATCTTAGCGCAGTCCTGGGCTTCGCCTGCTTCGGGGCGCTCGCGGCACCCGGGGA
Source organism: Burkholderiales bacterium (assembly GCA_035514595.1). GTDB lineage: Bacteria > Pseudomonadota > Gammaproteobacteria > Burkholderiales > SG8-39 > SCGC-AG-212-J23. The sequence continues at coordinate 3,795 of DATKAX010000219.1, read as the reverse complement.
GGACAAGCGAATCGTTGCCGCGTACGACGCTTACAGCGCCGGCGACGCGATGCAGCTCGCGCGCCACGCAAAGCCGCTCGAAAACCATGTGCTCGCCCCCTGGCTCGAGTACTGGCAGCTCGCCGTGCGGCTCGAGGACGCCTCGGTCGACGAGGTGCGCGCATTCCTCGCGAAGCACGACGACACCTACGTCGCCGAGCTGCTGCGCGGCGACTGGCTGCGGCTCACGGGCCGGCGCGCCGAATGGCAGGAGTTCGATCGCGAGGCCGCGCGCTACGGCCGCGACGACCCGGAGATCCGCTGCTACGCGTGGCTCTCGCGGCTCGAGCGCAACGACAAAGCCGCGATTGCCGAGGCGAAGACCATCTGGCTCGAGCCCGAGGAGCACGCCGAGGGCTGCGCCAAGCTCGTCGACGCGCTGGTGCTGCGCTCGAGCCTCTCGACCGACGAGGTCTGGCAGCGCGTGCGCGTGCTCTTCGAGCGCGGCCAGATCACGGCGGCCAAGACCGTGCTCGGCTACCTGAAGAAGGACGAGGCGCCCGACGAGGGTGCGCTCGCCGAGGCCGCGCGCGAGCCCAAGCGGCTCATCTCGCGGCTGCCGGCGGCGCTTTCGAGCCGGGCGGCGCGCGAAGTCGCGGTCCTCGCCGGCGTACGCTACGCGCGCCACGACCCGCAGGCCGCGGCCGAGGCGCTCGAGGGCGTGCTCGCCGAGCGCCTGCCGGAGGACGACGTGCGCTACCTCTGGGGTCGCGTCGCGCTCGAAGCGGCGCGCGAGCACCGGCCCGAGACGCTCGACTGGTACGCGCGCGCCGGCGATGGCGCGCTGAGCGACAACCAGCTCGGCTGGAAGGCCCGCGCGGCGCTGCGCGCCGGGCGCTGGCAGGTGGTGCGCGAGTCGATCGATCGCATGTCGGCGCGCGCGCGGCGCGATTCCGCGTGGATCTACTGGTACGCCCGCGCGCTCGCCGCGCACGGCGAAGTCACCGGCAGCCGCGCCTATTACCTGCGCATCGCCGGCCAGACCGATTTCTACGGCCTGCTCGCGACCGAGGAGCTCGGCTACGTCGCGAGCGTTCCGGATGGGGATTACGTGCCGAGCGAAGAGGAGGTCAAGGCCGCCGGGCGCGATCCGGGGCTGGCCCGCGCGCTCGAGCTGATCCGGCTCGGCATTCGCACCGAGGGCGTGCGCGAATGGCTGTACGCGATCCGCGACTTCGACGACGCGAGGCTGCTCGCGGCGGCTGAGCTCGCGCTGCGCGCCGAGGTCTATGACCGGGCCATCAACACCGCGGACCGCACGAAGCGCCTGCACAACTTCGCGCTGCGCTACCCGGTGCCGTTCCACGAGGTGTTCCGCGAGTACGCCAGGTCACAGGGTCTGGACGAGGCGTGGGTGCTCGGCCTGGTGCGCCAGGAAAGCCGCTTCATCGCCGAGGCGCGCTCGAGCGCCGGGGCGGCCGGCCTGATGCAGGTCATGCCGCATACCGCGCGCCACGTGGCGCGCAAGATCGGCATGCGCAACTACCGCTCGCGGCGCGTGATGGAAGTCGAGACCAACGTGACGCTCGGCACCGGGTACATGAGGCTAGTGCTCGACCAGCTCGGGCATCCGGTGATCGCTTCGGCCGCGTACAACGCCGGCCCTAACCGCGCGCGGCGCTGGCGCGACGCCGAGCGGCCGCTGGAAGGCGCGATCTTCGCCGAGACCATCCCCTTCGGCGAGACCCGCGACTACGTGAAGAAGGTCACCGCGAACGCGGTCTTCTACGCCGCGGTGCTGCAGAACAAGCTCACGCCGATCAAGGCGCGGCTGGGCATCATCGCCGCGGCGAACGGCGCCGAGGCACTCGACGAGGAGCTGCCCTGAGCCGCGTGCCGCGATGAAGTCCGCGAACGTGCTGGTGGTGGGAGGCTCGGGATTCATCGGCCGGCACGTGGTGGCCGAGCTTGCCCGGCGCGCGATCAGGGCGACGGTTCCCACGCGCCGCCGCGAGCGCGCGAAGGCCCTGATCCTGCTGCCGACGGTCGACGTGGTGGAAGCCGACGTCAACGCTCCCGGCGCGCTCGAGCGCCTCGCCGCGGGGCGCGACGCGGTGATCAACCTGGTGGGCATCCTGCACGGGCGCCGCGGGCGCCGCGACGAGCGCGGTCCCAACGACTACAGTCCCGACTTTGCGCGCGCGCATGTCGAGCTGCCGCTGGCAATCGTCGCCGCCTGCCGCGCAGCGGGCGTGAGGCGGCTGCTGCACATGAGCGCGCTCGGCGCATCGCCTGGCGCCCCCTCGGAGTACCTGCGTTCCAAGGGCATCGGCGAGCGGGCGGTGCTCGCCGCCGAGGACCTTGCCGTCAGCGTGTTCCGTCCTTCGGTCGTGTTCGGTCCGGAAGACCGCTTCCTCAATACCTTTGCGGCGCTCGCGCGCTTCCTGCCGGTGCTCGCGCTCGCCTGCCCGCAAGCCCGCTTCCAGCCGGTCTACGTGGGCGATGTCGCGCGCGCCATGTGCGCCGCCCTCGACGAGCCGGGCGCGCGCGGCAAGCGCTACGACCTGTGCGGGCCGAAGGTTTACACGCTGAAGGCGCTGGTCGAGCTCGTGTGCGCCGCGACCGGACACCGGCGCCTGGTCATCGGCTTGCCCGACCGGCTCTCGCGCCTGCAGGCGAGGCTCCTCGAATGGTCCCCGGGCCCGCTCATGACGCGCGACAACTACTTGTCGATGCAGGTGCCGAGCGTCTGCGACAAAGACTGCACGCTGCCCTTCGGCCTCATTGGGCAGGCGCTCGAAGCGCTCGCCCCCGCGTACCTCGCGCCCGCTCGGGCATAGCCGTGGCGTCGCTCCTCGCCGGCCCGCCGCGAGTCGTCAACATCGGGCTAGAAAGCTTCGCGCGCGATCTCGCCGCGAGCGGCGCCGCCGCGGTCCAGGTCGACTGGACGCCCCCCGCGGGCGGCAGGCCCGAGCTGCTGTCGGCCCTCGCCTCGCTTCAGAACGACTCGGTCGAAAACGCGAACCGGGCGGCGCTGGAACGAATCCTCGGCGCCGACCCGTTGCTGGTCGACGTGCGCCGCGCCGGCGAGCTGATCCCAGCGCTCGACGCCGCTCGCCTCGTGCTCCACGCCGGGCCGCCGATCGAATGGGAGCGCATGTGCGGCCCGATGAAGGGCGCGGTCTGCGGGGCGATCGTGTTCGAAGGCTGGGCGGGCGATCTTGCCGCCGCGGAGAAGCTCGCTGGCGGCGGCGGCGTGCAGCTCGCGCCCAACCACCACTACGGCGCGGTCGGCCCGATGACCGGCATCACGACGCGAAGCATGCCGCTCGTCGCGGTCGAGAACCGCGCCTTCGGCAACCGCGCCCTGTGCACCCTCAACGAGGGGCTGGGCAAGGTGATGCGCTTCGGCGGCAACGATGCCGAGGTGCTCGCGCGCCTCGCCTGGCTGCGCGATGAGTTCGGACCCCTGCTCGGCGCCGCGCTGCGCATCCATGAAGTCCCCCTGAATCCGCTGATCGCGCGCGGCCTCGCCATGGGCGACGAGATGCACCAGAGGAACGTCGCCTGCACGTCGCTGCTTCTCCGAGCGCTCGCGCCTTCCATGGCGCGGGTTTCCCACGGCAGCGCGCTGGAAAGGGCGTTGGCGTTCATCGCCGGGAACGACCAGTTTTTCCTCAACGTGGGCATGGCGATGGGCAAGAGCATCATGGACCCGGTGAACGGCGTCGCCGGCTCGAGCCTGGTGAGCGCGATGTCGCGCAACGGCACCGACTTCGGCATCCGCGTCGCGGCGCTCGGCGACACCTGGTTCAC
>DATKAX010000218.1:0-2170 GCA_035514595.1 Burkholderiales bacterium | reverse complement strand
GGCATCGGCTCGGTCCCGGGGGCGATGCTGGGCGGCCTGCTCATCGGCCTGATCGAGGCCTTCTGGTCGGCCTACTTCTCGGTCGAGTACAAGGACGTGGCGGCCTTCGCGATCCTGATCCTGGTGCTCATTTTCCGGCCGACCGGACTGCTCGGAAAGCCCGACGTCGAGAAGGTCTGATGGACGCGGGCGCCGCCGCAAAGCCGCAGTTCGACTGGCCGCAAGCGCTCAAGGACGCGGGGCAGGTCGCAGGAATCGTCATCCTGCTTTCGATCGCGCTGGTCGGGTTTCGCACGCAGGACGGTTCCAGCGGCCCGCCGCTCGCGTTCCGCTTCGACGATGTCATCGCCGCCGCGGTGCTGGCTTTCGCCGGGCGCCTGGGCATCACTACGCTGCGCGCGCAGCGGCCGCTACCCGTGCTCGGCGTGGCGCTCGCGGTCGCGGTCATGCTCACCGGCATCTTCGCCTACGGTATCGACGAACGCCAGCTGCCTTTCGGGAGCACCGTGCTGACCGGAACGATCGCTCTCGCGGCCTGGATTTTCAGTGCGCGCGCCGCCTGGCTCCAATGGCATGCGGGGAGCCAGACGAGCGCCGAGGAGCGCGAAGCGCGCATGGACCGACTGGGCCGCGAGGTGCAGCGATGGGCCCGGTGGTTGGGGCCTCTCTTGCTCGGCCTGGCCGTGGTGTTGCCGTTCCTGCCCTGGACCGACCGGCGGTTGCTCGACATTGCCACCCTGGTCGTCACCTACGTCATGCTTGGCTGGGGTTTGAACATCGTCGTCGGCCTGGCGGGACTGCTCGACCTGGGCTATGTCGCGTTCTATGCGGTGGGCGCCTACAGCTATGCGCTGCTCGCGCTGTACTTCGATCTGGGCTTCTGGATCTGCCTGCCGTTCGCCGGAATCATGGCGGCGTTCGCCGGCATCCTGCTCGGATTTCCGGTGCTGCGGCTGCGCGGCGACTATCTGGCGATCGTGACGCTCGGTTTCGGCGAGATCGTCCGCATCATCCTGCTCAACTGGTATCAGTTCACCAAGGGTCCCGACGGGCTCTCGGGCATTCCGCGACCGACGTTCTTCGGGCTGCCCATGACGCGCGATGCGCCCGACGGCGGGGCCACGTTCCACAGCTTCTTCGGCCTCGAGTACGCGCCGATCGACCGCCTGATCTTCCTGTACTACCTGGCGCTCGCGCTGGCCCTCGTCACCAATCTGTTCACGCTGCGCATCCGCAAGCTTCCCGTGGGACGCGCGTGGGAAGCGCTGCGCGAGGACGAGATCGCCTGCCGCAGCCTCGGCGTGCATCCGCGCAACACCAAGCTCACCGCGTTCGCCATCGGCGCCATGTTCGGCGGCTTCGGCGGCGCCTTCTTCGCCACGCGCCAGGGCTTCGTCAGTCCGGAGAGTTTCACGTTCATCGAGTCGGCGATCATCCTCGCCATCGTGGTGCTGGGCGGCATGGGCAGCCAGATCGGCATCGTGCTCGCCGCGATCCTGCTGATCGGCCTGCCCGAGGTGTTCCGCGAGCTGAACCTGTACCGCATGCTCGCCTTCGGCATCGCCATGGTCGCCATCATGACCTGGCGCCCGCGCGGGCTGCTTGCGCACCGCGAGCCCACGGTGCGCCTCGATCACGGCCCGCCCAAATGAATCCGCTGCTGTCGATCGAGCACCTGACGATGCGCTTCGGCGGGCTGGTCGCGGTGGACGACGTGTCGTTCGACGCGCCGTCGCAGAAAATCACGGCGGTCATCGGTCCCAACGGCGCCGGCAAGACCACGGTGTTCAACTGCCTGACCGGTTTCGACAAGCCGACCTCGGGGCTGATGCGGTTGCGCCATCCAGCGCACGGCGAGTTCCTGCTCGAGCGCATGGAGGGCCACGCCATTCCGGCGCAGGCAGGGGTGGCGCGCACGTTCCAGAACATCCGGCTGTTTCCCGGCATGTCGGTGCTCGAGAACCTGCTGGTCGCCCAGCACAATGCGCTGATGCGCGCCTCGGGCTACACGCTCGGGGCTCTGCTCGGTGTTGGCGGCTACGCGGCGGCCGAGCGGCGCGCCATCGAGCGCGCGCGCTATTGGCTGGAGCGCGTGGGCCTCGTCGAGCGCGCTGACGCCAATGCCGGCAACCTGCCGTACGGGGCGCAGCGCCGCCTCGAGATCGTGCGC
>DATKAX010000217.1:0-4556 GCA_035514595.1 Burkholderiales bacterium | reverse complement strand
TGTTCCGGAGATCAGGCGGGCGCCGCGTATTCGTCGAAGGCGCGCAGCGCGTCTCCTCCGTACACCACGGCCGGTCCGCCGCCCATGTACACCGCGAGCGCGACGGTCTCCACGACTTCCTGGCGTGTCGCGCCCGCCTTGAACGCGGCGCGGGCGTGAAAGGCGACGCAGCCTTCGCAGTGCACCGCGATGCCGATCGCCAGCGCCATCAGCTCCTTGGTCTTGGTGTCGATCGACTTCGACGTGGTCGCGGCGACCGAGAGCGCGCCGAAGGCCTTGGCCGCCTCCGGCGCCGCCTCGCGCCGCAGCGCGAGGCCCGAGAGCACGCTGTCCGCAGCCTGCGTATAGGGCTTATCCATGGGCTTCTCCGCTCTTCTCGTGAGCTTCGGCGCGGCGCAGGGTTCCCGAAAGCTGTGTGGCGCCCGCCACGGTGTTGAAGATCGTCCCGTACTTGCGCACGTTCTCGTGCAGCAGGTCGAGACGGCGGTCGGGCTCCGGGGTATCCACGACGAGCTCGTAGGTAATGCTCGCCATGCGGGGCGGGCTGTCCTGGCGCTCGCCGTGGATGCGCACGCGCACGCCGTCGAGCTTGAATTTCAGGATCGGCACCACGCGCTCGATGCCCTTGATCATGCAGGCCGCGAGCGCCGCAAGCAGGAGCTCCGCCGGGTTGAAGGCGTCGCGGCGTCCCCCGGGGTCGGTGTCGAGAAGGATCTCGGCGTCCTTGCACAGGGCGACGCCGCCATGCGCGTCGATCCGGCGCGCGGTCACGTCGTACTGGAGGAGGGGCTTGGCAGTCATGAAGGGCTTCGCGATCGGCACCTCCATGCTGCACGCTTCCCGCCGGGCGGATTTGACCTGCGTCAATCCCTCAAGCTCGGCATCCCCCGTGCGCGCCTGGCGCGATAACGGCAGGGCGCGAAGGACACCAGCACCACATTCCTCGCCGTCAAGGCAGGAGAGATCGGGCTCTGACCCCGAATTCGAGGCAGCTGTCGCGGCGCCACGACGCGCCGTTCGCCGCGCGGCGGCGCGTCACGCGCCGTCGCATTCATCCTGTAAACTCGCTCGCATGAAAACGCTTACCTTTCTGATGTTCGCGCTCGCCCTCACTTTGCTCGCCGCCTGCGAGCGCGAAGGTCCCGCCGAGCGCGCGGGCGAGGCGATCGACCGCGCCGCCGAAGACGTGCGCGACGCCGTCAAGGGCAAGTAGCCGCCCCTCGCCGTCCGCGGTACGCTGCCGGTCGATGACCGGCCGCGTCTCGTTCGCCACCGTCGCCGTTTTCGGGCTCGGCGCCTTCGTCGCGATCGCCGTCGGCGTCACGCTCTACGTCAGCGCCTCGAGCGGCGTGCGCTCGACCCAGCTGCTGATCGCGCAGCAGGCCGAGACGCTGCTCGATACGCTCGAGCACCGCCTGCGGGCGCGGCTTGCGCCGGTGGCGGAGCAGGCCGACTGGATCGCGCGCTCGGCTGCCGAGGCGCGCATCGATCTCGCGCCGAGCGCGAAGCTGGACGCCTTCATGCTCGGCGCGCTCGGCGCCACGCCGCAGGTTCTCGGCATCGCCATCGTCGATCCCTCGGGGCGCGCTCTGCGCTGGAGCCGCGAGCACCCCGCGGCCATCCGCGAGGACTGGTCGCAGCGCGCCGAAGTTCTCGACTGGGTCTTCGGCGGCCGCAGGCGCAGCGCGCCCGCCTGGGGCCAGCCTCTGTGGACGCCGGCGACACACGTGCCGGCGCTGCTGCACGACATGCCGCTGCGCCGCGGCGGGCGCTTCCTCGGCATGCTCGGCCAGGCCGTGGCGATCGCGACGCTTTCCGAGGACCTCGCCGCATTCCAGACCGAGCATCGCGTCACGCCCTTCGTCCTGTACGGCGTCGACTTCGTCCTTGCCCATCCGCGCCTCGCCGCCGGCCAGGATGCGCCGCCGCGGGAGGACCCGCTGCCGCGGCTCGCCCAGCTCGGCGATCCGGTGCTCGCGCGCCTGCGCTCGCCCGACGTCGACTCGCCCCTCGGCATGCGCGCGCTGAAGCGCGCCCAGGCGCGGGCCGCGGAAGTCGACGGCACGACCTTCGTCTACATCACCCGCACGATGCCGCCCTTCGGGCCGCAGCCCTGGACGCTCGGCGTCTATCTCGATCCCGCGCAGGCCGGCCTGCGCGCCGAGGTGCTGCGCGTGCTGCAGTCGATCGCGGCCGGGCTGGCGGTGCTGGTCGTCGCGGTGCTCGCCGCCGCCTTTGCGGGACGGCGCGTCGGCCGGCCTATCGAGGCGCTGGCGCACGCCGCGCACGCGGTGCGCGAAGGCCGGCTGGACTACGTGCCGCACCTGCCGAGGAGCCGCATCGCGGAGCTCGACGACGCCAGCCGCTCGTTCGGCGAGATGCTCGAAGGCCTGCGCGAGCGCCGCCTGATCCGCGACACGCTCGGGCAGTTCGTGCCCGAAGAGGTGGCGCGCAAGCTCCTGTCGGGCGGCGGCAGGCTCGAGCCGGTCGAAGCGAAGGCGACGGTGCTGGTGTGCGACATCGAGGGCTTCGCCGCGCTCACCGACACGCTCGGCGCGCGCCGCGTGATCGAGTTCCTCAACGCCTATTTCGAGACCGTGGTGGGCATCGTCGAGCGCCACGGCGGCACCATCACCCAGTTCCAGGGCGACGCCATCCTGGCGGTGTTCAACGTGCCGCTCGCCGACCGTGACCATGCCGCCAACGCGCTGCGCGCCTCGCTCGAGATCGTGCGCGCCGCCGACGCGCAGGCATTCGCCGGCGTGCGCACGCGCAACCGCATTGGGCTGAGCACCGGGCGCGTGGTCGCCGGCGCGGTCGGCTCGCAGGGGCGGCTCTCCTACACCGTGCACGGCAACGCGGTGAACCTGGCGGCGCGCCTCGAGGCGCTCAACAAGGACTACGGCACCCGCATCCTGCTCTCGGGCAAGACCGCCGAGCGCTGCCCGGGATTCGCGCTGAAGAAGCTCGGCGATGTCGAGGTGCGCGGCTACGGCGAGCCGCTCGAGCTCTATACGCCGGTGCTCTAGGGCGTCAGCACCGCCGCGCCCTCGAGCCTTCCCGCCTTGAGGTCGCCGAGCGCCTCGTTCGCCTGCGCCAGGGGATAAGGTTTCACCGTGGTGCGCAACGCGACGCGCGCGGCGAGCTGCATGAAGCGCTCGCCGTCGGCGCGCGTCAGGTTCGCGACCGACTCGATACGACGCTCGCCCCACAGCCAGGCGTAGGGAAACGACGGGATGTCGCTCATGTGGATTCCGCCGCAGATCACGCGGCCGCCTTTCTTCGTCGCCTGCAGGGCGCGCGGCACCAGCTCGCCGGCCGGCGCGAAGATGATCGCCGCGTCGAGCGGCTCGGGCGGCGCCTCGTCGGAGCCGCCGGCCCAGTGCGCGCCGCACGCTAACGAGAATTTCATTCCGGTTTCATCCCCCGGGCGTGTGAAGGCAAAAATCTTCCTGCCTTCGGCCACCGCGACCTGCGCGAGGATGTGCGCGGCGGCGCCGAAGCCGTAGAGCCCGATGTTCCTTGCCTCTCCCGCCTTCGCGTAGCAGCGGTAGCCGATCAGGCCCGCACAAAGGAGCGGCGCCGCCTCGGCATCGCCGTAGCGCTCGGGGAGCGCCAGGCAGAAGCGCTCGTCGGCGAGCATGTGGCTCGCATAGCCGCCGTCGAGCTGGCAGCCGTTGAAGCGCGCGTTCTCGCACAGGTTCTCGCGGCCGCTCGCGCAGAACTCGCAGGCTCCGCAAGTCCAGCCGAGCCAGGGAACGCCGACACGCTGACCGCGGGTGAACCGGTGCGCATCTTTTCCCTGGGAGAGAACCGTTCCGACTACCTCATGCCCGGGCGTCACCGGGTAGCGGCAGGCGGGGAGCTCGCCGTCGACGAGGTGCAGGTCGGTGCGGCACACGCCGCAGGCGCTCACGCTTACGAGCACCTCGCCGGGACCGGGCCCGGGAAGCTCGCGCTCGTCCAGGCGCAGGCGCTCGCCGGGCGCATGGGCGCGCATCGCTTTCATCGGAGATCGGGCTCTGACCCCGAATTCGACCTTGGGCGGTCGTCGTCGGCGAGGACGTCGTGCGCCGGGCGCTCGAGGTCGTCGAACTGGCCCGAGTCGAGGGCGCGCCAGAACACCCAGCCGATCAGGAATACGAGAGCGACCGAGAGCGGGACGAGAAGGTAGAGGCTTTCCATGTCTGCTTTGGCTGCAGCGGCCGCAAGGCGTTCGCCGCCACGATGAGCGAGCTCGCGCCCATGCCGAGGGCGGCTTCCCAGGGGCCGATCCAGCCCGAGGCCGCGAGCGGCAGCGCCAGCGCGTTGTAGGCGAGCGCCCAGCCGATATTCTGCCGCACCAGGCGCATCGCGCGGCGCGCCAGGCCGAAGCTCTGCGCGAGCGCGTCGAGCGAGTTGCCGGTGAGCACGACGTCGGCGCGCAGCTGCGCCGCGTCGGCGCCGCTGCCCATGGCGAACGAGACGTCGGCGCCGGCGAGCACCGGGGCGTCGTTCAGCCCGTCGCCCGCCATGGCGACGCTGCGCCCGGCGCGCTGCAGCCGCTCGACGTACTC
>DATKAX010000216.1:0-12581 GCA_035514595.1 Burkholderiales bacterium | reverse complement strand
CGCCACCTCGTACACCGCGACCGGCGCCATGCCGAGATAGCGCGCCACCTCGTCCATGGTCTCGGTGGAAAGCCAGCCCTTCTCGTCCTGCGCGATGATGAGCGCGCTCATCACCGCCGAGCGCTTCTGCTCCGGCGGGTATTTCGCGATCTCGCGGTCGATCCTGCGCAGCGAATCCGTCGTCAGCATCAGCGGTCGATGTCCCCGAATACGATGTCGAGCGTGCCGATGATGGCGACGGCATCGGCAAGCATGTGGCCCTTGGAGAGCTCGCTCATCGCGGACAGGTGCGCAAAGGCGGGCGAGCGCAGCTTCATGCGGAAGGGCTTGTTGGCGCCGTCCGAGATGAGGTAGACGCCGAACTCGCCTTTCGGGTGTTCGATCGCGGCGTAGGCTTCGCCTTCCGGGACGTGCATGCCCTCCGTGAAGAGCTTGAAGTGGTGGATCAGCTCCTCCATGTTGGCCTTCGCATCGACGCGCGACGGCGGCGCCACCTTGTGGTTGTCGACGATGACCGGACCGGGGTTCTTCCTGAGCCAGTCGATGCATTGCCTGACGATGCGGTTCGACTGCCGCATCTCCTCGATCCGGACCAGGTAGCGGTCGTAGGTGTCGCCGTTGCGGCCGACGGGGATGTCGAAATCGAGCCGGTCGTAGACTTCGTAGGGCTGCTTCCTGCGCAGGTCCCACTCGATCCCCGAGCCGCGCAGCATCACGCCGCTGAAACTGAGCGCCAGCGCGCGCTCCGGCGAGACCACGCCGATGCCCACGGTGCGCTGCTTCCAGATGCGGTTTTCCGTAAGCAGCGTCTCGTAGTCGTCGACGCACTTGGGAAAGCGTTCAGTGAAGTCCTCGATGAAGTCAAGCAAGGAGCCGGACCGGTTCCGGTTCAGCTGCTCAATGTCCTTCTCGCTCTTCCACTTCGAAGCCCGGTATTTCGGCATGGAGTCCGGCAGGTCGCGGTACACGCCCCCGGGCCGGTAGTACGCAGCATGCATCCGCGCCCCGGAGACCGCCTCGTAGCAGTCGAGCAGATCCTCGCGCTCCCGGAAGGTGTACAGGAAAACGGTCATCGCGCCCAGGTCGAGCCCCTGGGTGCCGAGAAACAGCAGGTGGTTCAGGATGCGCGTGATCTCGTCGAACATCACGCGGATATACTGCGCCCGCAGCGGCACCTCGACGCCGAGCAGCTTCTCGATCGCCATGACGTAGGCGTGCTCGTTGCACATCATCGAGACGTAGTCCAGCCTGTCCATGTACGGCACGCTCTGGAGGAACGTCTTGTGCTCGGCCAGCTTCTCGGTGGCGCGGTGCAGCAGGCCGATGTGCGGGTCGGCGCGCTGGATCACCTCGCCGTCGAGCTCGAGCACCAGCCGCAGCACGCCGTGCGCCGCCGGGTGCTGCGGGCCGAAATTGAGCGTGTAGTTGCGGATCTCGGGCATCAGCGGTCTTCCGCGTAGTGATCGGTGCGCACGATCCGGGGCGTCACTTCGCGCGGGTCGATGGTGACCGGCTGGTACACCACTCGCTTCTGCTCGGGGTCGTAGCGCATCTCGACGTGCCCGGAAAGCGGAAAGTCCTTGCGGAAGGGGTGGCCGATGAACCCGTAGTCGGTCAGGATGCGGCGCAGGTCCGGGTGACCTGCGAACACGATCCCGAACAGGTCGAACGCCTCGCGCTCGTACCAGCTCACCCCCGGCCAGACCTCGATCAGAGACGGCAGGACCGGGAACGCGTCATCCGGGCAGAACGCACGCACCCGCAGCCGCCAGTTGTTGCGATGCGAGAGCAGGTGCAGGACCGCGGCGAAGCGCGCTTGCTCGCGCGGGCGATCGCCATAGCTCGCGTAGTCGACGCCGCAGAGGTCCATCAGCTGCTCGAAGCGCAGATCGGGGTGATCGCGCAGCGTCCGGCAGACGCGCTCGTAGTCCTCGGCTTTCACCTCGAGAGTCAGCTCGCCGAGCCGGCCCACCGCCGTCACGCCGAGTATCCTTTCAATCGCCTCCTGAAGCCGCTGCAGCCTGGGTGTCATCTATCGCGCGATGGTGTTGGTGCGCCTGATCTTGTTTTGCAGCTGCACGATGCCGTAGAGCAGCGCCTCCGCGGTCGGCGGGCAGCCCGGCACGTAGATGTCCACCGGCACGATGCGGTCGCAGCCGCGCACCACCGAGTACGAGTAGTGGTAGTAGCCGCCGCCGTTGGCGCACGAGCCCATCGAGATCACCCAGCGCGGCTCGGCCATCTGGTCATACACCTTGCGCAGCGCGGGCGCCATCTTGTTGCACAGCGTGCCGGCGATGATCATGACGTCGGACTGGCGCGGGCTCGGGCGGAACACGACGCCGAAGCGGTCGAGGTCGTAGCGCGCCGCTCCGGCGTGCATCATCTCGATGGCGCAGCAGGCGAGCCCGAAAGTCATCGGCCAGAGCGACCCGGTCCGCGTCCAGTTGATCAGCTTGTCCGCGGTCGTGGTGACGAAACCCTGCTGCAGAACGCCCTCTACTCCCATTCCAGCGCGCCTTTCATCCACTCATAGACGAAGCCGACCGTGAGAATCGCGAGGAACAGCATCATCGAAAGAAAGCCGGCGAGGCCGATCTCGTTGATCACCACCGCCCAGGGGAAAAGGAACGCGATCTCCAGGTCGAAAAGGATGAACAGGATCGCCACCAGGTAGTAGCGCACGTCGAATTTCATGCGCGCGTCGTCGAACGCCTCGAAGCCGCACTCGTAAGGGGAGAGCTTCTCCGGGTCGGGGCGGCTGGGCGCGAGCAGCTTGCCAAGCACCATGGGCGCCACGCCGACGCCAAGGCCGACCGCGATGAACAACAGAATCGGAAAGTACTCTGCAAGCATGAGTATGAGTTCTGGTGCCCACGAGCAGACTCGAACTGCTACGGCTTTTTAGGCCACTAGCCCCTCAAGCTAGCGTGTCTACCAATTTCACCACGTGGGCGCCATACCTCTCGATTATCCCTCAAAGAAAGATCACTGCGGCACCGCCTTGTCGTCCTTCTGCGGCGGCGCGGGCTTCTGCGCCTCGGGTGCGGGCTTTTCAGCCTGCGCGGGCGCGGCTTTCTGCTGGCTCTTCACCGCGTCCATCACGCCGCCGGCCGGCGCGGGCGCGCGGCTCGCCGTCGCGAGGTAGGCGAGCGTGAGGCTCAGGATGAAGAACAGCGTCGCGAGCACGCCGGTCGCGCGCGAAAGGAAGTTCGCCGAGCCGGTGGCGCCGAACAGGCTTCCGGAGGCGCCGCCGCCGAAGCCCGAGCCCATGTCGGCGCCCTTGCCGTGCTGGAGCAGCACCAGGCCGATGATCGCCAGCGCGAGCACCACGTGCAGCACGATGAATACGTTGGTCCAGGCCATCATGTCGCCACCTTTTTCGCTCCTGCGGCCCGCAGGATCGCAAGAAAATCGTCCGCCACCAGCGATGCGCCGCCGATCAACCCTCCGTCGACGTCGGGCATGGCGAAGATCGGCGCGGCGTTCTGCGGCTTCACGCTGCCACCGTAGAGGATGCGGGTCTGCCGAGAGACCCTTTTCCTCAGGAACCCATGCACCGCCTGCGCCTGTTCCGGCGTCGCGTTGCGCCCGGTGCCGATTGCCCACACCGGCTCGTACGCAATCACCGCCTTCGCGAGCGCCGCCTCGCCGCATTTCCCAGCCACCGCCTCGAGCTGCCGCGCTACGGTCGCCTCGATCAGGCCGGCATCGCGCTCCTTGAGCGTCTCGCCGACGCACAGGATCGGCACCAGGCCCGCCGCCTGCGCCGCCGCGAACTTCGCCGCCACCCGGGCGTCGCTTTCGCCGTACAGCTGCCGGCGCTCCGAGTGCCCGACGATGACGTAGCGGCAACCGAACTCCGTGAGCATCCCGGCGGAAACCTCGCCGGTGTAGGCGCCCTGGGAGTGCTCGCTCAGGTTTTGAGCGCCCCATGCAACCGGCGTTCCCCGCAGCCGCTCCTCGGTCTGCCCGAGATAGGGAAACGGCACGCACACGGCGCATTCGGCGCCCGCACCGTCGGCGGCGCCGTGCGCGATGGACTCAAGCAGGGTCGCGTTGCCAGCCCGGCTGCCGTGCATCTTCCAGTTACCGGCAACCAGCCGGGTGCGCATCATTGCCAGGATCCCCAAACAAGCCGCTGAATTTTACCGCAATAGCGGAAATTCCGCGCCGCAATATCATCACCGGTACACCATCAGCACGGCCTGCTTCGCCAGACGCTCGGCGACGCCGTCCATGACGCGGACGAGTCGCTGCGCGGCGAGCTCGCGCACTGGCGCGAGCAGCGCCGGCAATCTCACCGAGCGGCTCAGCACGAGTGTCTCCTCCCCATAGAGCTGCAGGAGGCCCAGAAGCAGTTGCTCGAGCTCGTCCCGCGGGAACGCAGCGCACAGCGCTTCGCGCGCTCCGCGCCCCGGCGGCCAGGCTGCCAGCACGCGCTGCGCCGCCGCAAACAGGCGCTCGATGCGCCGCAGCCGCACAGGCTCGATCTGCTCATAGCGGATGACGATGCCGATCGGGAAGCGGGCCACATGCTCGAGGAAGGCGCGGTCGATCTCCTTGGTCGCCTGGAGAAGCGCGAGCAGCGCGCGGCGATCGGCTTGCGGCCCGGCGGCGGGCGCTTCGCTTGCGCGCCGGATCACCAGGGCGTCCTTGCGCACTTCCTTGGCGACGTTGAGCGCCACGACTCGCTCCAGCCCGGCCGGCGCGAGGCGCAGGGGCAGCGCGCCGCGCAGCGCCTCGACCGTGCGCCGGCTGAACTCGCCGAGCAGCCCGCGGTTCAGCGCAGCGAGGGCAGCGGCTTGACGGCGCGGTGAAAGCCGATCATTCCGCAAAGAATGGTCTTCGCCGTGACATCCACGTAGCCGATTTCGCGCAGGAGCATGCAAAGCTCCTCGGCCGAATAGAACATCCGGAGCGCCTCGATGAAATACTGCTTGCAGTTGAGGGCCATCGGGCCGCTGCGGAACAGGAAGCCGGTGGTGGCGAGGCAGGCGCGCAGGTAGGCGTAATAGAGGTGCTCGACGGTGCGGTTGGCGGGACGCAGCATGTCGCAGTGGTGGAAATGCCCGCCCGGCTTCAGGACGCGGTAGATCTCCTCGGACACGCGCTTGATGCGCAGGTGGCGGGACGCGTATTGCAGCGTCACGACATCGAAGTATCCGTCCGGAAACGGCAAAGTGTGCACGTCGCCGATCACGCTGCGGATGTGCATGCCGTTCGCCCGCGCGCGCTGCTGGCCCACGCCCTGCATCGACGCGCTGCGGTCCATGGCGTGCAGCTCGAGGCTCGGCTCGCGCTTGAGCAGCGCGATGCCGATCGCGTTGGTGCCGGCACACACGTCGAGCACGCGCTGGCCGGGTGCCAGATCGACGGTCGACATGAAGCGCTCGAGGAACCAGTTCCACAGGCCGAGGCTGGCGAGTTGGTTGGCGCGGTCGTAATAGGGCGCGACGTCGGCAAACACGTCGTCGAGCTCCTCGCTCCAGACGGAGCCGAAGGACTGCTCGCGCATTTCCTCGCGTGCAGCGAAGGCCGGTGGGGTCATGTTGTGTGCTCTCCTTTCCCCGCATTGAAGCCGACCCCCGGCAGCCGGATTTGACCGAGATCAAATCTCGATCAGTTGGCTGAAGGCCCCGCCCTTTCAAGGAGGCGCGAGTCTATCAAAAGGAAGAAAATCGGGGTCAGAGTCCGATCTCCGGCCTGCAACATGAGCCCGCTTTACTAGCCGATCTGGACCATCACGGCGACGTCTACCCGTAACAGCAACAAAGCACAATCCTGGTCCGAAAAGGCGAAGTGGCAGAGTGGGGAGATGCTACGGTCTGCAACGCCGTCCACGCTGGTTCGAAACCAGCCTTCGCCTCCAGCGCCTGTTTCCGGAGATCGGGCTCTGACCCCGATTTATCCGAAGCGGCCGGTGATGTAGTCCTCGGTCTGCTTCTTCCTTGGCTTGATGAAGATCTCGTCGGTGACGCCGTACTCGATCAGCTCGCCGAGGTACATGTAGGCGGTGTAGTCCGACACGCGCGCGGCCTGCTGCATGTTGTGGGTCACGATGACGATGGTCACCTTGGTCTTCAGGTCGTGGATCAGCTCCTCGATCGAGGCGGTGGCGATCGGGTCGAGCGCGGAAGTGGGCTCGTCGAACAGCAGGATCTCGGGGTCGGTGGCGAGCGCGCGGGCGATGCAAAGGCGCTGCTGCTGCCCGCCCGAGAGGTTGAAGGCCGGCTCCTGCAGCCGGTCCTTCACCTCCTCCCACAGCGCGGCGCTGCGCAGCGCCTCCTCGACCTTGTCGTTGAGCGTCACGCGCCGGCTCTCGCCGCGCACCCGCAGGCCGTAGGCGACGTTCTCGTAGATCGACTTCGGGAACGGGTTGGGCTTCTGGAACACCATCGAGATGCGCATGCGCACCTCGATCGGGTCGACGCCCGCCGCGAGCACGTTGACGTCGTCGGGATAGAGGCGGATCTCGCCTTCGTAGCGGTTGCCCGGGTAGAGGTCGTGCATCCGGTTGAAGCTGCGCAGGAAAGTCGACTTGCCGCAGCCTGAAGGGCCGATCAGCGCCGTGACGCGCTTGTCGTACACCGGCATGCTGATGTTCTTTAGCGCGTTGAAATCGCCGTAGTAGAAGCTCAGGCTCTTGACCTCGGCCTTCGTCTGCGTGTTCACCATTTGATTTTCTTCCTCAAGCGGTAGCGCAGCCATATGGCGAGCCCGTTCATCGCGAGGGTCATCAGCACCAGCACGAACCCGGCGGCCGCGGCGTTCTGATGGAAGGCCGCCTCCGGCCGCGAGGTCCAGTTGAACATCTGGATCGGCATCACCGTGAAGGGCGAGAACAACCATTCGAAGGAGATGAACGGCGGCTCGGGCTGGACCGGCGGCGGCGGCAGGAAGGCGATGAAGGTGAGCGCGCCGATGGTGATGATCGGCGCGGTCTCGCCGATCGCACGCGCCATGCCGATGATGACCCCGGTGAGGATTCCCGGCATGGAGTACGGTACGACGTGGTCCCTGCAAAGCTGCCATTGCGTCGCGCCGAGCGCGTAGGCGCCCTCGCGGATCCCCTGCGGAATCGAGCGGATCGCCTCGCGCGTGGCGACGATCACCACCGGCAGGATGAGCAGCGCGAGGGTCAGGCCCGCCGACAGGATCGACTGCCCGAGGCCGAAGGTGTACACGAACAGCCCGAGGGCGAGCAGGCCGTAGATGATCGAGGGCACGCCGGCGAGGTTGGTGATGTTGATCTCGATCACGTCGGTGACCCAGTTCTTGGCCGCGTACTCCTCCAGGTAGATGCCGGCGGCGACGCCGAGCGGCACCGCGAAGAAGGCGGTCGCCACCATCACCAGCGTCGAGCCGACCCACGCCGACAGGATCCCTGCCTGCTCCGGCCGGCGCGACGGGAAGCTGGTGAAGAAGTCCCAGGAAAGGCGCGGCAGGCCGTCGATCGCCATGTCCACGAACAGCGTGACGAAGGTGAGGATACCGATCATCAGCGCGATCACGCCGCAGACCAGGAACGCCGTGTCCCAGCGCTTGCGCCTCGCGATCAGCACGCGGATTTCGTCGATCCGGTTCAATAGCGCTCCCGGAAGCGCCTGCGCAGCACGTGGCCGCCGATGTTGCACGCCAGCGTGAACAGCATCAGCGTCAGTCCCGCGGCGAAGATGGTCTGGTAGCCGACCGAGCCGTGCGGCAGGTCGCCGAGCGCCACCTGGACGATGAACGCGGTGATGGTCGCCGCGGGCTCGAGCGGGTTGAAGGTGAGGTTGGGCTGCATCCCGGCGGCCACCGCCAGGATCATCGTCTCCCCGACCGCGCGCGAGATGCCGAGGATGTACGCCGAGGCGATACCCGAGAACGCCGCCGGCACCACCACCCGGGTCGCGGTCTGGAAGCGCGTCGCGCCCATCGCGTAGGAGCCCTCGCGCAGGCTCATCGGCACCGCGCGCATCGCGTCCTCCGAGATCGAGCTGACGTAGGGAATGATCATGATGCCCATCACGATGCCTGCGGACAGCAGGTTGAAGCCGGGCAGCCCGGGATAGATGCGCTGCAACAGCGGCGTGACGAAGAGCAGCGCGAAGTAGCCGTAGACGATGGTCGGCACCCCGCCCAGCAGCTCGAGGAAGGGCTTGGCCACTTCCCGCACCCGGAACGGGGCGAACTCCGAGAGGTAGATGGCGATGATGGTGCCCAGGGGAATCGCGATCGAGAGCGCCACCGCCGAGCTGGTCAGCGTGCCCGAGAGCAGCACCATGATGCCGAAGTGCGCATCGTCGAAGAGCGGCGTCCACTGCGTGTCGGTGAGGAAGTCCCAGAGCGGCACCGCCTGGAAGAACACCACCGACTCCCTGACCAGGATGTAGACGATCGCGACCGTGGTGAATACCGACACCAGTGCCGCGAGGAACAGCACCAGCTCGATCGCCCTCTCGCGGACGATGCGCGCGCGCCGCCGGGCGAGGCGCGCGCTCGGGACTGCGAGTTGCATGGAGGTGGTCGCTTCCCCTGGAACGGCCGACATGGCAACCCGCGAATTCTATATAAACGAAAACCCGCCCGGGGATGCGCGCCGCGGGCGGGTCGCTAGGTGGAACCCCTCAGAGCTTCGCTTCCAGCTTCATCAGCTCCTCGATCGTCAGCCCGACCTTGTTCTCACCGCCGAACTTGGTGCCGACGGCCTGCTGCGCCAGCGCATCGAGGTTGTGGCGGTACGCCTCGGCGGGAAGCGGGACGTACTTCACCTCCCGCGCCAGCGTCGCGGCGTGCTTCATGTAGTACTCGACGAACTCCCTTACCTCGGGCTCCCCGAGCGCCTTGCGGCTGACGTAGATGAAGATCGGGCGCGCGAGCGGGTTGTAGCTGCCCTCGAGCACCGAGTCCATGGAGGGCGCCACGGCCTGGCCTTTCGAGTTGACGATCGGGACCGCCTTCAGCTTGTCCTGGTTCTCGGCATAGTAGGCGTAGCCGAAGAAGCCGAGCGCGTTGACGTCGCGCGACACGCCCTGCACCAGGATGTTGTCGTCTTCCGACGCGGTGAAGTCGCCGCGCGAGGACTTGGACTTGCCGGTGACCGCCTCGGTGAAGTAGTCGAAGGTGCCCGAGTCCGCGCCCGCGCCGAACAGCTTCATGGGCGCGTCCGGCCACTGCGGGTTCACCTGGTTCCAGCGCATCACCTTGCCCTGGGCGGCCGGCTCCCACATCTTCTTGAGCTCGCCGACGGTGATGCTCTTGAGAAACGCGTTCCTCGGATGGATCACCACCGTCAGCGCGTCGAACGCGACCGGCAGCTCGAAGTACTCGATGCCGGCGGCCCTGCAATCGTCCATCTCCTTCTTCAGGATCGGGCGCGAGGCGTCCTGGATGTGGGTGTCGCCGCGGCAGAACTTCTTGAAGCCGCCGCCGGTGCCCGAGATGCCGACCGTGACGCGGATCGCGCCGCGCTTGGACTTCTGGAACTCCTCGGCCACTGCCTCGGTGATCGGATACACCGTGCTCGAGCCGTCGATCTTGACGATCGACTGCGCGGCGGCCGGCGCCGCGGCCGCGACTCCGGCGGAGACCGCTGCTGCGATTGCGACTTTTCTCAGTATGTGCATGGATGCGCTCCTCGGTTGACTGGCGCGCAGTCTAGGCGAGCACTGTGACCGTTTCATGACAGCCGTAACGGACCATTCCGGCGTCCGCGATGCGGTCACATATCGGCCCTATGCTCGGCCTTGCACGAGGGAATGTCCGATCGCCGAGCGCGCGCCGATAGCGCGCCGGGATCGGCTTCTCCCCCGGGCAAGCCCTCCTGCGGGCTGGTCAGCACCGGCGCGAAACCCCCGCCTGCGGTGCGCATGTTGGTGGTCTGCCCCTGGTACAGGCGCGCGGCGAGCAGCTGCACCTGCCCGGCATAGACGTAGTTGCGGACATCGACTTTCAGCACGTTGCCGGCGGCGATGCTGCGATTGCTCGGCGGCACCAGCTCCTGCGCGATGTAGGTCCCGCCGAGGATCTCGCCCCATACCCGTCGCGTGAGCTTGTCGCCGCGGTAGGCGGCCCGGCTGCCGTGGCCGGCCGCCGGCTTGAAGAAAAGCCCGCGGCGCTCGCTCCAGAGGCGCTCGGCGGCCGACGCGATGACGACCTCGGTCTTCGGGATTCCGCGGGTTAGCGTCTCGACGCGCGATTCGGGCACGCCCCAGGCGCGCAGCAGTGCCGTGTCGGTCAGCAGGCTCAGGTTGCGCTTGTCCGCGTACAGCGCGTGGGCACGCGGATGCGGCGTGATCACCGCCGCGTCCGCGAGGTAGGCATCGCGCAGCGCCGCGTGCCCGGGGGCGTCGAACGCAAAGTCGGTGAGCCGGTTGTAGACCAGGTCCAACGGTCCCTGCGCGTCGCGCAGCACACCGCCCTCGAAAGCAAGCTGCTCCGGCGCGAGCACCGCCGCCTCGACGCCGTAACGACGGAAAAGTTGCGCGAAGAGCAGGAACTCCGGGTACATGAACTGCTGATGCGGCGCGTCGTCCACGATGGCGATTCGGCGCGGCAGTCCCGCCCGGCCGCTGCGCCGCCATTCCGCGACGAACATGTCGAACAGCGTCCTTTCCAGGGCGCCCGCCGGCACCGGACCGCTCTCCAGTATCTCGACCTCTTCGCAGCAGGCGCGCTGCGCGCGCGCCAGGATCGCGTTGAGCAGCGCACCGCCCGCGTTGGTGTTGATCTCGATCAGCCGCGGCCCGTCGGCGCCGAGGTGGAAGTCGTAGCCGATGAAGGCACCTGCGGCGCCGGAATTATGGCGCGCGATCTCAGGCGCCCAGGCGAGCGCCGCTTCCCGGTAAGCGGGCAGCGCAATGACCGCTTCCACGGCCCGGATCGCGGCTGCCATCTGGTCCACGTGGCGCCGCGAGACGAACACCGGGAGCGCCGCGAACAGGTGCGGGCAGCGCTCCTCGATCAACTGGTGGAGCCCGCGCGCGGCGGAATCGGCCTCCAGCGCGCGCCGCAGCGCCTCCCGGTCGAGGCTGATGCAGAAACAGTCGCTGTTCAGCGCCTCGATCATGCCGCCGAGCGCTCGTACCAGCCCCGGGTGCCGTTCACGATGTAGACGACCGAGAGCATGACCGGCACCTCCACCAGCACCCCGACCACGGTGGCCAGCGCTGCGCCGGAATCGAAACCGAACAGCGTGATCGCTGCCGCCACGGCGAGCTCGAAGAAATTGCTCGCGCCGATCAGCGCCGACGGGCCCGCCACGCTGTGCGCGACGCGAAAGCGCCGGTTGAGCAGGTAGGCGAGGCCCGAGTTGAAGTACACCTGGACCAGGATCGGCACCGCGAGCATCGCGATGATGAGCGGTTGCGCCAGGATCTGCCTCCCCTGGAACCCGAAGAGGAGCACGATGGTGGCGAGCAGTGCCGCCGTCGAATACGGCTGAATTCGCGCGAGCGTTGCCTGCAGGCGCGCCTCGCCGCCTTTCAGCAGGAAAATGCGCCACGCCTGCGCGATCGCGACCGGGACGACGATATAGAGAATGACCGAGGTGAACAGCGTGTCCCAGGGCACCACGATCGCCGACAGGCCGAGCAGCAGCGCGACGATCGGCGCGAAGGCGACGATCATGATGGCGTCGTTCAGCGCCACCTGGCTGAGCGTGAAATACGGATCGCCGCGCGTCAACCGGCTCCACACGAACACCATGGCGGTGCAGGGCGCCGCCGCGAGCAGGATCAGGCCGGCGACGTAGCCGTCGATCTCGCCCGCCGGCAGGTAGTCGGCGAACACGTGGCGCAGAAAAATCCACGCGAGCAGCGCCATCGAGAACGGCTTCACCAGCCAGTTGATCGCGAGCGTCACGCCGATGCCGCGCCAGTGCTGCCGCACCTGCCCCATCGCGGCGAAATCGATGCGCAGCAGCATCGGGATGATCATCACCCAGATCAGCACCCCGACCGGGAGGTTGACCTGCGCCACCTCGAGCCGGCCGAGCGCCTCGAACAGCCCCGGAAGCCCCTGACCCGCGGCGATTCCCAGGCCCATGCACAGCAACACCCAGACGGAAAGCCAGCGCTCGAAAAACCCGATCCCCTGCGGCCCGGCCGGCAGGGCTACGGCTTGCACGTTCACCGCGATTTCTCTTCGGCCGGCGCCCGGCCGATCTCGTCGAGCTTCTTCTTCAACACCAGCTGGTCGAGCTTGGCGATCGGCAGGCTCATGAACAGGTTGATGCGCGTGCTGAGCTCGCTGAACGCGCGCAGGAAGGCCTTGCGCTTGCGCTCATCGGCGCCCTGCACCAGCGCGGGGTCTTGCACGCCCCAGTGCGCCGTGATGGGCTGGCCTGGCCAGATCGGACACGCCTCGCCGGCCGCGTTGTCGCACACCGTGAACACGAAATCGAGCTCGGGAGCTTCGGGCCGCGCGAACTCGTCCCAGCTTTTCGAGCGCAGCCCTGCCGCGTCGATGCGGTGCTTCGCGAGCAGCTCGACCGCGAAGGGATTCACCTTGCCGGTCGGCATGCTGCCTGCGCTGTAGGCGGCGAAGCGCCCCTGGCCCGCGGCGTTAAGGTAGGCCTCGGCGAGGATCGAGCGCGC
>DATKAX010000215.1:0-5875 GCA_035514595.1 Burkholderiales bacterium | reverse complement strand
GAGATGCCGGATCACGACGTCCCAGATCGGCACGCCCTTCGCGCCTTCGGCGACCGGGGCCCAGCCGGCGACCTTGTAGCGCTTGCCCGCCTCGATCGGCTCGCCCCCGAGCCTCATGTCCGAGATGCGCGCGCCGATCTTCGCCTTGGGGTCGCAGGCGTAGGTCATGCCGCCGACGCGCACCATGTCGCCGCCCTGCTGCAGGTAGGGATCGGGATTGAACAGGTTGTCGGCGACCTCCTCGAGGACCTGCTTGATGGCCTCGCCGGTGAGCTCGTTGAGCGTCGAGTACGGGTAGGTGATGGCGGTCTGGTCCATCACGTGCTCGAGCGTGACGGGGTCCCCGGGAAGCAGCGTCGTGCCCCAGCGGAAGCCGGGCGAGAAAGCGATCTCGGCGCCCTTGACCGCCATCAGCGCATCGAGGATCAGCTGGTCCCAGGTGCCGTTGAAGTTGCCGCGCCGATAGAGCAGGCCCTCGGTGAGGGCGAGCCTCGCCTCGAGCTTCTTGCGGTACGGCGCCCGCACCTTGGCGATGTACGCGGCCATCGCCGGGTCCTCGGCGAGCAGGTTGGCGAACACCGGCAGCAGGCGGTAGCGGTAGTCGAGCACCCCCTGGTTGGATACCTGGAGGTCGAGCACGGCGAGGAATTTCCCGTTCGAGCCGGCGTTCGTGACCAGTGTCCTGCCCACGGCCACCGGCGAGGGCACGCCGTCGTGGGTATGCCCGCCCAGGATCACGTCGATGCCGAGCACGCGCGAGGCGAGCTTGAGGTCGACGTCCATGCCGTTGTGCGACAGCAGCACCACCAGCTTCGCGCCCTTCCCGCGCACCTCTTCGACCAGCCGCTGCAGGCGCGACTCCTGGATGCCGAAGCTCCACTCGCTCACCAGGTGACGGGGATTGGCGATCGGCGTGTAGGGGAACGCCTGCCCGATGATCGCGACCGGCACGCCGTTGATCGTGCGCATCGAGTACGGCGCGAACACCGGGTCCTCGAAGTCCGTGGTCTTGACGTTCTGCGCCAGGAACTCGATCGGGGCGAGCTCCTTGTCCACCGCCTGCCGGACGCGTCCGGCGCCGTAGGTGAACTCCCAGTGCGCGGTCATGAGCTCGACGCCGAGCAGCTTTTGCGCGCCGATCATGTCGGCGCCCTTGGTCCATAGCGAGGTGGCCGAGCCCTGCCAGCTGTCGCCGCCGTCCAAAAGCAGCGCGTGCGGGCGCGACGCTCGCAGCCGCTTCACCAGCGTGGCGAGATGCGCATAGCCCCCGACCTTGCCGTAGCGGCGGGCGGCCTGCTCGAAATCGAGATGCGTGAAGGCGTGGGCGCGCCGGCCGCCCGCCGGTACCTTGAATCGCTTGAGGAATTCCAGCCCGACGAGATGCGGTGGCCTGCCGCGCGCTTCGCCGACGCCGAGGTTCAAGCTAGGCTCGCGGAAGTAGACCGGCAGCAGCTGCGCGTGCACGTCCGTCAGGTGCAGCAGGCTCAGGTTGCCGAAGGGCGCGAGCTCGTAGAGCTCGTCTGCGGCCTGTGCCTCGGTGAGATTCGGGCGCAGGCTTGCCCCCGCCGCGGCGGCGAGGGCGAGAAGGCGGAGAAACTCGCGGCGCTGCAACTACGGCGCTACTGGTTCACCGGCGAGGCCGGATCCAGCAGGTACGCGACCAGGTCCTTGATCTGCTGCTCGGTCAGGCTGTTCGTCAGGCCGAAGCGGGGCATTTCGGAGCACAGGTTGTACGCCTTGGCGTTGTAGATCTTGCCGTACACGTAGCGCTGCGTCTCGATGCCGTTGCCGCGCGTCTTGCCGAAGCCCTTCAGGCTCGGGCCGATGGTGCCGAAGGAGGTGCGCGCCGGCGACATCTCGTGGCAGTTGTAGCAGCCGCCGCCCGAGGGCTTCTTCGGGTCCTCGTGCCACTGCATGCCCTGGCCGCTCCAGGCGGTGCTCGCGCCGCCCTTCCAGTTGCCTATCAGGCTGCCGCCCGAAGGATAGGCGATGGTCTTCATCTGGTCGGCCTCGAGCTGCTTGGCGAGGGCGGGGGGCGGCTTGCCGTTGGAGGCGGTGCACACGCGCTGGACCGCGTCCTGCTCGAGGCGATCCATTTTCGCCTGGCCCTTGGGGCGGAAATCGCGCTTCATGATCTCCTGCACCTCGCCGTCGGAAGGCTCCGCGAGCGCGAGCGGCGAAACAACGAGCGCCGCGAGGCCCGCGCCCAACATCCATTTCGTGATCATCGCATCCCCCTTAGCGCTTGGTGCCGGGGCCGCTGTAGGTCGCGCCCTTGGCCGTCACCGTCAGGTACATGTTCAGGGCATTGATCGTCTCGGAGCCGAAGACCGGCTCCGGGGTGCGCATCTGCCGGAAGCAGTTGTTGAGCCGCCACTGCATTGTCTTGAACGTGCTGTTTGAGACGCGGTACGCCGGCCAGGTCGCCATCAACGGGCGTGCTGCCTCGGGCTTGCTCAGCACCGGAAGCTCGGACATGCGGATGCGCTTGCCCTCTTCGCCGTGGCAGGAGGCGCAGGAGAAATCCCACAGCCCGGTGCGCACGGTGAAGAGCTTCTTGCCGAGCGCGTACGATTCCTTTTCCTGCGGATGGCTCATCCCAGGGCTCATCTTGTAGCCGCGGCTCTGGCCGGCGACGTACGCCGACAGGTACTCCATCTCCGAAGGGTTGTCGGCGTTGCCGAAAGGCCGCTTGAGGGCGTCCTCACGGCTGCGCCCCTGCAGCGTCAGCATGCAGTGCAGGAGGCGCGTTTCGACATCCATCACGCGGTCGACGTCCTTGAAGTAGCGCGGCAGGCGCGCGTGCGCGCCCTTCACCCTGCCCGGTCCGAGGCCGAGATCGCACTGCTCGAGCGACGCGTTCTTCGGCCCCTGCTTCTTCTGCCACAGCTCCTCGCCGACCAGCTCGAACAGCTCTACCGGGCTGCCCTCGGCGACCATCTTCTGGTATTGCGCGAATTGCGACTCCTGCGCCGCCGCGGGAGCTGCCGCGAGCGCCACGCCGAGCGCGACTGCGCGTACGGTTGTCCGCATGATTCCTCCTCCTTCGTTCGCGGCGGTCGCTAGGCGACCGCAGACTCGGTGCGGTTGGTCTCGCCCCTGTTGTCGAGCCAGCTCACCTCGATTTTGTCGCCCTTCGCGCCGCCCTTGATGCGGAACGAGAACACCGGGTTGCGCGACACCGCCTGGCTGATCTGCCCTTCGACCACGGTCTTGCCGTTCACCTTTACCGTGAGGTTCTGGATGAAGTGCAACGGGATCATCTTGCCGTCGGGAGCCTTGCGCTGGCCGGTCTCCATCGGGTGGCTCATCAGCACGCGCACGTCGGTATAGCCGCTCGCCAGCGTGGCGCGCATTTTCATCGGTCCTGCCATGTCTCGCTCCTCCTATCCGCCGCAGCCGCCGATGGTGACCTTGATCTCCCGGGTGGCGACATAATTTCTGCCGCCCGCCGTGGCCACCACGCGCACATCGGAAGTCTCGCCCATCTTGACGTTGAGCTTCACGAAGGGCAGCGCGCCCTCCATGAAGTCGAACTTCCCGACCAGCGGGAAGGGGTTCTTCTCGATCAGCACCGCGATCGAGGTGGTGCCCGCGATCTTGCTCGTGACCTCGATCGGCACCACGGCGCCGTTCTCGGCGATCTGGGGCGCCTCGATCACGATGTCGCTGCTCGCGGCCGGATCCGAGGCACCCAGGCTCTTCAGCGCGTCGGCCGCGCTTTTCGCCGCGAAAGCGTCCTTGTTCCAGGTCGCGGCCAGCGCGGCCACGGGCCTGAGCAGCCCGGCGACGAGCACGGCGCCAAGCGCGCCGGCCGCCTTGAGCCACTCCCTGCGTCGGTCATTCATGCTTGTCCCTCCTCGGAATGCGGAAATATGCGCAAATACTAATCCATGACAGGCGCGTCGAGATCAATTGTACTTATTTGCGCATTCGGCGGAAGACGCCCGATTTGCCGCCCCGCTTCTCTTCGAGGCGCAAATCGGTGAGCGTCATCCCGCGGTCCACCGCTTTCACCATGTCGTAGATCGTGAGCAGGCCGACCGCGGCCGCGCTGAGCGCCTCCATTTCGACCCCGGTCTGGCCGCGACACTCGACTTTCGCCGCGATGCGCACCGAGGAAGTCTTCTCCTGCAGCTCGAACGCCACCGAGACGCGCGTGATCGCGATCGGGTGGGCGAGCGGGATGAGCTCGGCGGTGCGCTTGGCGGCCTGGATCGCCGCGATGCGCGCCACGCCCAGCACGTCGCCCTTCTTCGCGGCTCCGGCGGCGATCAGCCGCCAGGTCGCGGGCTGCATCGCGATGCGGCCCGAGGCGACCGCGACGCGGCGGGTGGCGCGCTTTGCGCCCACGTCGACCATGTGGGCGGCGCCGCGCGCGTCGAAGTGGCTCAGTTTTCGGCTCGGTTTTTGCGCCATCCGGGCGCTATCATAAACGCATGAGAGCGATTTCCCTTCTCATCGCCGCGGCCTTCGCCTGCTGCGGGGGGGCGGCGGCGCAGCCGCTGCCCGACCTGGGGAGCGCCGCCGACGTCACCCTTTCCCCGCAGCTCGAGCGGCGCATCGGCGAGAGCATCGTGCGCGACATCCGGTTCCGCGAGCCGAATTACGTCGACGATCCGGAGATCGCCGAGTACCTTGGCGGCCTGGGCGAGCGGCTGGCCGGCGGCGGGCGCAGCGCGCGCCACGACTTCGAGTTCTTCGTGATCCGCGACCCCAGCATCAACGCGTTCGCGCTTCCGGGCGGGTTCGTGGGCGTGCACACCGGGCTGATCAACGCGTCGGACACGGAGTCCGAGCTCGCCTCGGTGCTCGCCCACGAGATCGCGCACGTCACCCAGCGGCACATCGCGCGCATGCTGGGCCAGCAGCAGCAGATGCAGATGCCGACGATGATCGCGCTCGCCGCGGCGATCCTGCTGGGGGGCTCGCGCCCGGACCTGGCGAGCGGCGCCATCGCCGCGGCGCAGGCCGGGGCGGTGCAGGCGCAGCTCAGCTACTCGCGCGATTTCGAGCGCGAGGCCGACCGGATCGGCCTGCAGGCGCTGGAGGCGGCGAACTTCGACGTGCGCGCGATGGGGTCCTTCTTCGACAAGCTGCAGCGCCACAGCCGGGTGAGCGACGACGCGGCGGTGCCGGGCTACCTGCGCACCCACCCGGTGACCGCCGAGCGCATCGCCGACGCCCAGAACAAGGCGGCGAACCTGCCCTACCGGCAGCACCTCGACAGCCCGGAGTTCCACTTGGTGCGCGCGAAGCTGCGCGCCGAGGTGGGCGGCGCAAGCGACGCGGTGGCGCATTTCCAGGCGTCGATCGCCGATAAGCGCTATGCAGCCGAGGCCGCGGCGCGCTACGGCCTGACGAGCGCGCTGCTGCGCGCGCGCAGGGCGGCGCAGGCCGACGCCGAGCTCGCGCGCCTGCGCGCAACGGGGGCGTCCGGGCCGATGATCGAGACGCTCGCGGCGCGCGTCAAGCGCGCGCTCGGCGAGCCGGAGGCGGCCGCGGCGCTGGTCGCCGAGGCGCGCGTGCGCCATCCGCATTCGCGCCCCCTGATCTACGCCCAGGCCGACGCGCTGCACGAGCTTGCGCGCAACGAGGAAGCGGCGAAGATGCTGCTCGAGGCGATCCGGATCCATCCGCGCGATCCGAAGCTGCGCGCGCTGCAGGCGAAGACCTATGCCGCGCTCGGCGCCCGGCTGGCGCAGCACCAGGCCCAGGCCGAGGCCTACATCCTGCTGGGCAGCCTGCCCGCGGCGATCGAGCAGCTGCAGCTTGCGCGCGCCACCGGCGACGGCGACTTCTATCAGCTCTCGGTGCTCGACGCGCGCCTCAAGGAAGTGCGCGCGCTGCACGCGCAGGAGCTGCGCGAGCAGAA
>DATKAX010000214.1:0-3347 GCA_035514595.1 Burkholderiales bacterium | reverse complement strand
GGCGCCGCGCGCGGAGATCGCGAAGTTGACGCGCGGGTCTTCCAGCATCCACTTCGCGTAGTCGGCCTTCTTCACGCTCGGCCCGGCGGCGAACAGCGCCGAGTAGAAGCGGATGCTCTTCTCGAGGTCATGCACTGCGACGTGCACGTGCAGGCGTTTCATCTTCTGCTCCTTCGCAGGTCTGGCCGCCGCAGCAGTTCTCGGTGAGAAAGCCGACGAGCCGGTTCATGTTGTGGAAATCCGCGCTGTAGATGACGAAGCGCCCGTTCTGGCGGCTGCGCGCGAGCCCGGCGCGGACCAGGTGCGCGAGATGGAAAGAGAGCGTCGCCGCGGGCAGCTCGAGGCGCTCGGCGATACGCCCCGCCGCCACCCCGGCAGGGCCGGCCTCGACCAGCAGCCGGAAGACCTTCAGCCGGCTCTCCTGGGCAAGCGCCGCGAGCGCGTCGATCGCCTGATTCGTTTCCACGTTTCCAGAATAATGGAAATATAGGCCGGCCGTCAAGTGGGGCCGTTAAGGGAAAATGCCGCCCATCCCATGCTCCATGCTAGGACCTCGGTCGTCATCGCCGGCGGCGGCCCGTTCGGCCTGATGCTCGCGAACGAGCTCGGCCGCCGCGGCATCGCGACGCTGCTCTTCGACCAGAAGCCGGGAACGGCCTATGCGCCGCAGGCGAATGCGACCCAGGCGCGCACCATGGAGCATTACCGGCGCCTGGGCTTTGCCGACGAGGTACGCGCGCTCGGCATGCCCGCCGACTTCCCCACCGACATCGCGTACTTCACGCGCTTCGCCAGGCACGAGCTGGCGCGCTTCCGGCTGCCTTCGTCGGGCGAGGCGAGACAGGTGGTGCGCACGCTTTCGGGATCCTGGAGCGCGGCCGAGCTGCCGCATCGCTGCAACCAGAAGTACATCGAGCCGGTGCTGCGCCGGCACGCCGAGGCGCTTGCGGGCGTGTCGGTAAGTTACGGCTGGCGGGTGAGCGGGTTCAGGGAGCGCGACGATGGCGTGGAGGTGGAAGTCGAGGCCGCCTCCGGCGCCGCCCGCCACCGCATCGCGGCGCATTACCTCGTCGGCGCCGACGGCGCGCGCAGCCTGGTGCGGCAGCAGATCGGCGCGCGCTACACGGGCGAGACCGGGGCGGTGCGCGACTTCGTCGGCGGGCGCATGTACGCGGTCTATGCGCGCATCCCAGAGTTCTACCGCGACATTCCGCATCCCCCGGCCTGGATGAACGTGAGCTTCAACCGCGAGCGCCGCTGCTTCATGCCGGCCGTCGACGGCAAGGGCGAGTTCGCCTTCCATACCCAGCTCAAGAGCCACGAGGAGGAGAAATCGATCGGCGAAGCTGACGCCGCGGCGATGGTGCGCCAGGCGATCGGCGCGCCCCTCGCCGTCGAGGTGCTCGCGCGCGGCACCTGGACCGCGGGCCATTCGCTGGTCGCCGACCGCTTGCGCCGCGGACGCGTGTTCATCGGCGGTGACGCGGCGCATCTTTTCACCCCCACCGGCGGCCTGGGCTACAACACCGCGATCGAGGATGCGGTGAATCTGGGATGGAAGCTCGCCGCGGTGCTGAAAGGCCGGGCTGCGCCGCGCCTGCTCGAGAGCTACCAGGACGAGCGCCGGCCGCTCGCCGTGCGCAACACCGGCTACGCCAAAGGCTTCGCGGATTCGCTCGGCCTGTACGAGCCGCCGCCCGAGATCGAGGACGAGACACCCGCAGGCGAGACCGCGCGGCGGCGCGCCGGGGAGTACTTCCAGGCGCACGGGCGCGCCGAGTTCAACATACCGGGCATCACTTTCGGCGGGCGCTACGACGGCTCGCCGGCGATCGCCGCCGACGGCTCGGCGCCGCCGCCCGATGCCGCCAACCTCTACGTGCCGAGCGCCTGCCCGGGCGGGCGCCCCCCGCACCTGTGGCTCGCCGACGGCCGCTCGCTCTACGATCTGTTCGGCTTCGAATGGACGCTGCTGCGGCTGGGGGCCTCACGGGGGGAAGGTTTTGTGAAGCAAGCGCAGGTGCGAAAACTCGACCTCGAAGTCGTGGATCTTCCCCTGCCGGAAGCGCGCGAGCTCTACGGCGCCGATCTCGCGCTCATCCGCCCGGACCAGATCGTCGCCTGGCGCGGCAACTCGGACGCGCAGGCCGCAGCCATCCTGCGGCAGTTGGCCGGCCATGGCTGAACATCTTCACTCGCCTGCGACTCCTGGGGCGGCGCGCACGCTCGGCTGGGCGGCCGCGCTCACCCTGGGCTTCGCCGGTCTGGAAGCGCTCGGCGGCTGGTGGACCGGCTCGCTCGCGCTGCTCTCCGATGCCGGCCACATGCTCGGCGACGGCGCCGCGCTGGTGCTCGGCGCGATCGCCGGGTGGATGGCGCAGCGCCCGCCCTCGCAGCGCCATTCCTATGGCTTCGGGCGCGCAGAGGTGCTTGCCGCGGTGGTCAACGCCGCCGCGATGCTCGCGATCGTGCTAGCCATCGCGCTCGAAGCGTCCGCGCGCCTCGACGAGCCGTCCGAGGTGCAGGGCGGCGCGGCGGCCGTTATCGCGCTCGTCGGCCTCGCAGTGAACCTGGTCATCCTGCGCCGCCTCGCGCCGCACCGGCACGACATGAACGCCCGCGCCGCGCTATTGCACGTGGTCGGCGACGCGCTCGGCTCGATCGCCGCCATGGTCTCCGGAATCGTGATCGTCGTCACGGGGTGGACGCCGATCGATCCTATCGCTTCGCTCGCCATCTGCGTGCTCATCGCCGCTTCGGCGCTGCGGCTGCTGCGCGAGGGCCTGCACGCGCTGATGGAAGGCGTGCCGCACGGCCTCTCGGTCGAGGCGATCGGGACCGAGATGGCCCGCGTCGAGGGCGTGCGTTCGGTGCACGATCTCCACGTGTGGACGCTTTCGGGGAGCCGCA
This sequence comes from Burkholderiales bacterium, assembly GCA_035514595.1. Lineage (GTDB taxonomy): Bacteria > Pseudomonadota > Gammaproteobacteria > Burkholderiales > SG8-39 > SCGC-AG-212-J23. The sequence continues at coordinate 437 of DATKAX010000214.1, read as the reverse complement.
CCGCGCTTTCGGCCCACGTCGTGGTGGGCAGCATGGCGGAGTGGGAGCGGATTCTGGGCGAGCTGCAGGCCCGCCTGCACGAGCGCTTCGGCATCGACCACGTGACGCTGCAGCCGGAGTCGCCGCCGGTCCGGCCGCTGGTGCGGCGCTAGGCGTTCAGGCGCCGGCGGCGCTGCGTACCGCGGAGGCGATCGAGTCGGCCGCGGACTGGACCAGCTCGCGGGGCTCCCCCTCCACCATCACGCGCAGCACCGGCTCGGTGCCCGAGGGCCGCAGCAGCACGCGGCCGCGGCCGTTCAGCGATTGCTCGGCGGCAGCCTGCGCCTTGGCGATCGAGCCGTGGCTGCGCCAGTCGAAGCCGCGCGGGACGGCGACGTTGACCAGCACCTGCGGGTACATCACGAGATCGGCGGTGAGCTCTTCAAGCGTGCGCCCGG
>DATKAX010000213.1:0-2572 GCA_035514595.1 Burkholderiales bacterium | reverse complement strand
TGATAACTCCTTGCCTGCTGCGGCCCGTCGAAGGGCTGCTCGAGCGCCTCGATCGAGCGCAGCCATTTCACGCTCGCCATGCCGTACCAGCGCGGCACCACCAGGCGCAGCGGCGCGCCGTGCTGCGGCGGCAGCGGCGCGCCGTTCATCTCGTAGGCGAGAAGCACGTCCTCGGCGAGAGCCTGCGCGGGTGCCAGGCTGCGCGCGAAGGCGTGCTCGACACCGGCATCGAAGCCGCGGTCGGCGCCGCGAAACACGATGTCGCGCACGCCCTCGCGCAAGCGGGCGCGCCCGAGAAGCGCCGCGAGCGGTACCCCGGTCCACTGCGCCGTCGAGACGCCTTCCTCCAGCCACGGCACCGATGGGTAGCGCGGACTCATCTGAGCCCGGCCGTTGCCGGCGCACTCCAGGGTCACGCACAGCGTCGTTGCCGGAAGCGACTTCAGCTCCGCGAGGCCGATCGAGAACGGCTTGTCGACGCGGCCGCCGACTTCGAGCCGCCAGCCGGCCGCGTCCGGGATGTCGAAGTGGATGAGCAGGTAGTGCAGTCCCGCGGGGGTCACGTCGTAGCGCAGGGCTTCGAGCGGCATGCCGCGGTTGCGCGCGGCAAGGGCGAGCTCTTCTGCGGTATGGCGCCCGACGATCGGCGCCCGGCGTGCGGCCATCGCGCCGATTCTATAATGGCCGGGACTGCGATGAACCGCGACGCTTTCATCGCCAGGCTGCCGAAAGGCGAGCTGTGGGTATTCGGCTACGGCTCGCTGATGTGGTCGCCGGGCTTCTCCTACAAGCAAAAGGCCGTGGGCCGGGTGCATGGCTACCACCGTGCGCTGTGCATCCTCTCGACGCGCTACCGCGGCACGCGGGCAAGTCCCGGGCTGGTCATGGGTCTGTGCCGCGGAGGCTCCTGCCTGGGCATGGCGTTTCGCGTCGAGGCCGCGCGGGCGCGCTCGGTGCTGGCGCGGCTGTGGAGCCGGGAGATGCCGCGGCGCGTGTATTCGCCGCGCTTCGTTCCGGTGCAGCTCGCCTCCGGTCGGATGATCCGCGCGCTCGCGTTCCTCGCCGATCCGGCGCATTCCGCCTATGTGGACGAGCTCGACCTGCATGGGCGCGCGCGCCTGGTGGCGCAGGGCATCGGCGTGCGCGGCCCTTGCATCGACTACATCCGGAACACCCTCGAGCACATGCACGAGGTCGGGGTGCGCGATCCGCACCTCGAGCGCGTGCTGCACGCGGCGCTCGCTTTGCGGGACAATGGCGGCGATGCCGGCACCGCTGCTCTGGCCTGCAAGGCTTCACCATCTGCGCCGCGACAGCCCGCAGCCCGAGGGGCTGGCGCAGTTCTACGCCGAGCTGCTCGGCGACCGGGCCGAGCGGCTCGACGCTGACACGTGGCGGGTGGCCGGCCCGGGTCGCCGGCTCGTCATCGGCCGCGGCGCGGCGGGCGCGGTGCCCTATTTCGCTCTCGAGATGCAGGACGCCGCGCACCTCGCGGCCTATGCCGGGCGCTTCGAGCGCCGCGAACCCTCCCCAACACCGCTTTTCGGCGATTCTGCTTTTTCCGTTTCAGATCCCGACGGCCGCCGCATTGTCTTCGGCTTGCCGATCGAAAACAACACCCACAATGGCCTGCCGGGGCGCCTGCAGCACTTCGTCTGCGCCACCACGCGGCTGCCCGAGATGCTCGCCTACTACCGCGGTCTGGGCATGCTGGAATCGGACCGGGTGCTGGAGGGCGAGGCGCTGAGCGCCTGCTTCCTGCGCTCGGACCCGGAGCACCACAGCTTCGCCGCTTTCCGCGCGGGCGAATCGCGGCCTGACCACCACTGCTACGAGACCACCGGCTGGCTCGACATCCGCGACTGGGCCGACCGCATGGGCCGGCTGCGCATTCCGCTATGGTGGGGTCCGGGGCGCCACGGGCCGGGCAACAATCTCTTCTTCATGATCGAGGATCCCGACGGCCACAAGGTCGAGCTCTCCGCCGAGCTGGAGCTCGTGCCGAAGGACGTGCCGTTTCGCACCTGGCCGCACGAGAGCCGCACGCTCAACCTCTGGGGCTCGGCGTGGATGCGCTCCTGAGCGCGCTCTGCATCCGCTCCAGCGCCTGAGCGAGGCGCGCGCGCTGGGTCCCGAAGTTGAGGCGCACGAAGCGCGCATCGCCGAACTGGGCGCCCGGCGAGAGCGCCACGCCGTGGCGCAGGAACAGCTCGCAAGGGTCGCCGCCGCCCAGGCCGGAACAATCGATCCACGCGAGGTAGGTGGCCTCGACGTGCGCCATCGGAAGCCCCAGCTCGCGCTCGACGAGGTCCCGGTTGCCGCGCAGGTACTCGAGCTGCGCCGCAAGCCAGGCCCCTCCCTCCCGATAGGCCGCGAGCGTCGCCGCATAGCCGAAAACCGAGGGAGAGGGCAGCACGTGGGCGCGCAGGTCCGCGGCGAACGCCTCCCGCAGCCCGGCGTCCTCGATCACGGCCCAGGCGCAGCCCGCGGCGGGAAAATTGAACGCCTTGGTCGCGGACATGAGCGTCACGGTGCGCCGCGAGACCTCGGCGCCGAGGCTCGCGATCGGCAC
>DATKAX010000212.1:0-5162 GCA_035514595.1 Burkholderiales bacterium | reverse complement strand
GCCGCCGGCCGAATTCAAGGGGCTGGTTTAAGCTCCGCCCATGGATCCGACCGTGGTGGACCTGCGCTCCGACACCGTGACCCGACCTTCCGAGGGCATGCGCCGGGCCATGATGGCGGCCGAGCTCGGGGACGACGTGTTCGGCGACGACCCGACGGTGAACCGCCTGCAGCGCCGGGCCGGCGAGATCTTCGGCTTCGAGGCGGCGCTGTTCTTCCCCTCGGGCACCCAGTCGAACCTGGCGGCCCTGATGAGCCACTGCCAGCGCGGCGATGAGGTGATCCTCGGCATGGAGGCGCACAGCTACCGCTACGAGGCCGGCGGCGCCGCGGTGCTCGGTTCGATCCAGCCGCAGGCGATTGCCAACCGCCCGGACGGCACGCTCGACCTCGCGGCGGTCGAGGCGGCGATCAAGCCCGAAGACCCGCACTTCGCGCGCACCCGTCTGCTCGCACTCGAGAACACGATCTCGGGCCGGGTCCTTCCCAGGGCCTACCTCCAGGAAGCCCTGCACCTGGCGAGACGACGAGGATTGACGACGCATCTGGACGGGGCGCGCATCTTCAACGCCGCGGTCGCCCAGAAGATGAGCGTCAAGGACCTGTGCGTGGGATTCGACTCGGTGTCGGCGTGCCTGTCGAAGGGCCTGGGCGCGCCCGCGGGGACAGTTCTCGTTTCCACCAGAAATCTGATCGCAAAGGCGAAAAGGGCGAGGAAGATCCTCGGCGGCGCGATGCGCCAGGCCGGCATCCTCGCCGCCGCGGGCCTGTATGCGCTCGAGAACAACGCCGAGCGGCTGAGCCTCGACCACCAAAACGCCGAGCGGCTGGCGCAGGGCCTGGGAGGGGCGGGGCTGGAGTCCGAGCAGCATACCAATATGGTGTTCGTGCGCATCCCCGCGGAAAAAGCCGCGCCGCTCGCCGACTTTCTGAAGGAAAGGAGCATCCTGGTGCTGCCCGGGGCGCGCATGCGGCTGGTGACGCACCTCGACGTCGACGCCGCCGGCGTCGATCGCGCCGTAGCGGCTTGCCGCGAGTTCTTCGCCCGCTAAATCTTTCAGCCGGCGTCCGGCTGCGCCGCCGCCTTCGGGGGCGGGCCGGCGCCGAACTGCGCCCAGGCGACGCCCGCCATGGTGAGCGCGGCGCCGGCGATCTTGAGGCCGGTGAAGCTCTCGCCGAGGGTGAGCCAGGCGACCAGGCCGGCGATCGGCGGCGTGAGGTAGGCGAACGGCGCCGAGCGCGCCACGCCGCGCACCGCGTTGACCCAGGTCCACATCAGCCAGCCGAGGAAGGACGACACGACCAGCGCCCAGAACATCCCCAGCCACACCGCCGGGGTGAAGGCCGCGGACGGGGCGGCGAGGAACGCGGGAAGCGTGAACACGAGAATCGGCGGCGCCGAGAAGGCGAGGGTGTAGGAGAGCACGATGAGCGAGCCGTAGCGCCGCGCGAGCGGCTGCACCATGACCGTGTAGAGCGAGAAGCAGAGCGCGGCGAGGAGCAGGAGCAGGTCGCCCGCGCCGGCGAGCGCGCGGCCGCCGGCGAACTTGTCCGACAGGAACAGCGCCATCCCCGCGCCGGCAACCAGCGTCCCCGCGATCTGGCGGCGCCGCAGGCGCTCGGCGCCGAGCGCGGCGAGGATGATGAGCGTGAACAGCGGTCCGCTGGTGAGCACGAGCGAGGAGGAGAACGCGGTGGAGAGGTTCATGCCGTGCATCACCGCCGCGATATGCACGGTGTGGCCGACGAGCGCGCAGGCGACGAAGCGCGGCAGGTCCTCGCGCCGCGGCCAGGTGCGGGCGAGGCGCCCGCGGAACACGATCGCGAGCAGCGCGAAGCCGAGCAGCGGCAGGGCGGCAAAGCGGATGAACATGAACGCGCCCACGCCGAGCTGCTCGAGCACGTACTTCACGAAGGAGAAGTTCATGCCCCAGGCGAGCATCGTGGCGAGCGCGGCGGCGAGGGACCAGCGGGCCGGGGACATGCAGCGCGCAGTCTAGAATAGATGCCCGCATGAAGCCCGAAACGCCGCTTTCCGCTCGCGCCGCGGTGCGCGCGCTCGCCGCCTCGAAGATCCGCGAGCTCTACAACGAGGGCGTCGGCAGGCCCGACGCGCTCGCCTTCTGGGTCGGCGAGCCCGACGAGCCAACCCCGGATTTCATCCGCAAGGCGGGCATCGACGCGATCGCCGCCGGAGAGGTGTTCTACACGCACAACCTCGGCATTCCCGAGCTGAGAGACGCCCTGGCGCGCTACGTTTCAGGGCTGCACAAGATCAAGATCGACGCTGGCGGGATCGTCGTCACCACGGCAGGGGTCAATGCGCTGATGCTCGCCGGGCAGCTGCTCCTCGACCCGGGCGATCGCGTGGTGGAGGTGGTGCCGCTGTGGCCGAACCTGCAGGAAATTCCGAAGATCCTCGGCGCCGAGGTGGCGACCGTGCCGCTCGGCTTTTCGGGGCGCTGGACGCTCGACCTCGATCGGCTGCTCGATGCCCTGACGCCGGACACCCGGGTGGTGTTCATCAACTCGCCGAACAACCCGACCGGCTGGACGATCACGCGCGAGGCGCAGAAGGCGATCCTCGAGCACTGCCGCCGGCGCGGCATCTGGATCGTGGCCGACGATGCCTACGAGCGCCTGTACTTCGGCGCGGGCGGCATCGCGCCGTCGTTCCTCGACCTGACGGAAGAGGGCGACCGCGTCATCAGCGCCAACACCTTCTCCAAGTCCTGGCTGATGACCGGCTGGCGGCTGGGCTGGCTGGTGGTGCCGCCAGGGCTCGCCCCGGATCTGGGCAAGCTCCTCGAGTACAACACCTCCTGTGCGCCGGTGTTCGTGCAGCGCGCGGGCATCGCCGCCGTGCAGCAGGGCGAGCCGGTCATCGCACGCACCCTCGAGCGCTTCAGGCGCGCGCGGGATTTCCTGATCGATGAATTGAAGAACACTCCGAAAATCGAGGTGGCGGCTCCGGACGGCACCATGTACGCCTTCTTCCGGGTCCGCGGCATGACCGACAGCCTCGCCTTCTGCAAGCACCTGGTGCGCGAGCACGGGCTCGGCCTCGCCCCGGGCTCGGCGTTCGGGCCCGAAGGCGAGGGCTGCGTGCGCTGGTGCTTCGCCGCCTCGCAGGCGAGGCTCGCCGAGGGTGTCGAGCGGTTACGCCACGCCCTGGGTTGAACCCCCGCTCGCCTTCGGCTCCGCGACCCCCTTGTCAGGGGTCAGGCTACGACGCGCTTGCCGAGCGCGAGGCTCGCCTGAGACTTGTCGAGCACGGAGATCTCGCCCGAGAGCTCGGCGCCTTCCTCGATCTTGATCTTGGTGTAGCGGATCTTGCCCGACACCCTGCCGGTGCCGTGGATGACCAGCTGCCGGCGCACCGTGAGCTCGCCTTCGAAGCGGCCATGGATCTCGGCGTTGTCGACCGCGATCGTGCCCTGGAACACGCCGTTCGGCGCGATCTCGAGCACGCGCGAGTCGAGCGTGGCTTCCATGCGGCCCTGCACCACCAGCGTGTCGCAATCGGTGATCTCGGCGCCCTTCATCTTGATGTCGGGACCGACGACCAGCTTCGCCTCCTTGCGCTCTCCGGCGCGTGCTTGTGCGTCACCCTCGACGGAGGGCGCGCTCGCCGGGGCGGCGGCAGGCGCGGGCGCGGTGCTCGGCTGGGGGGGGCGGAGGAAGCTGTCGTCGCGCTGCCGGCGGAAGAACCCGTCTTTCTGTAGCACTTGGAAAACCCTCTCTGTAGTATTGGTTGGGACAACCGGTAATACTACGCACGATCTATACCTGGAAGGCAAGCAATTGATTCGTAAAGATTTATAAACTTCATGCACAGACCGCTGTCGGGTCTCCACGACAGTTCTGCTCCCAAAATGGACAACACTTTGTTTCGCTTCGCATTTCTCTGTCGTCTGAGCACTACGCGGCGAAATCGCGCAGCAGTCGGCCTGGAAGACGCTGCGCCGCGCGCATGCCTTGGGCATCCGCGATTCGCACGCCGTTCACCCACACGCCATGCACGCCGATGGCCGAGGTCGTGAGCCGCGGCTGGCCGGCGGGCAGGTCGAACACGCGGCGCCTGGCGCCGCGGCCGACCCTTGCCGGGTCGAAGAGCAGCAAGTCGGCGTGCCAGCCGGGCTTGAGCGCGCCGCGGCCGCGGATCCCGAACACCTGCGCCGGCTGGCCGGCGAGGCGCCAGGCGGCCTGCGCCAGGTCGAGCACGCCGAGCTCGCGCACCCAGTGCCCGAGCAGGTGCAGCCCGAATCCCGCGTCGTTGAAGAACGTGAGGTGGGCCCCCGCGTCCGAAAGCGACACCATCGCCGCCGGGTGCTGGAGCAGGCGAGCGACCGCGGCCTCGTCCGAGTTGAGCAGCAGCGCGCTGAACACGGTGCCGAGGTCCTCCTCGAGCGCGAGATCGAGCATCGCGTCGAGCGGGTCCTTGCCGCTGGAGCGCGCGAGCTCCGCCACCGAGCGTTGCTCGAAGTCCTTGCGTAGCGACTCGACCACCACCACCTTGTCCCACTCGCCGTTGAACAGGCGAAAGTGTGCGGGCCGCGAGAGCTCCACGCGAATTGTTTGCCTGAAGGAAACGTCTTTCAGCTTCTTCTTGAATTCTTCACCTTTCAAGGGAAGCGCCGGCCGCCAGGACTCCAGGCCCTCGAAGGTGTAAGGCGAGCGCAGCGTGAAGTCCATCGCGAGCGGGCAGCAGGACACCGCGCCCACCAGCCTGCGGCCGCGCGCGTTGGCCTGCGCGATCGCCTCGAGATCCTCGAACACCGCCTGCGGGTTGGTGCTGCTGTGAAGCAGCGCCGCGACCACTATCGGCTGGCCGGAGAGCGCAGCGAGGCTCTCCAGGAAAGGCATCGACGTATGCCCGCCCTTGGTGAGCATGAACACGCCGCGCCCGGCCTCCTTGAGGCAGCCGACGAGCGCCCGCAGCTCGCCCTCGTCGGCGAGCCGCGAGGGCATCGGCAGCCCGCCTTCGCCGTTGTGCGCCGGCGAGGTGCTGGTCGAAAAGCCCACGGCTCCGGCCTGCATCGCTTCCAGAACTATTTCTTTCATCCGAAGAACCTCTTCGTCGGTGGCGGCGCGCTCGCTCGCCGCCTCGCCCATCACGTAGGTGCGCAGCGCCGAGTGCCCGACGAAGGCGGCGACGTTGGC
>DATKAX010000211.1:0-6742 GCA_035514595.1 Burkholderiales bacterium | reverse complement strand
CCAGCGTGAGCCGCGTCAGGATCTTCTCCAGGTAGCGGGCGGTCTGCTCCCCCGGCCGGATCCCGGGTACGAAGGCGCCCGATTTCTTCAGGTTGTCCGCGGTCTCCCTCGGGTTGTACTGCAGCGCCGTGTAGAAGAAGCAGAAGAAAACGATGAGTCCGGCGTAAATCAGCACGTAGAGCGGCTGCCCCGGGCTCATCGTGCCCGCGATGTCGCGCAGCCAGACCATGCCTTCCGCGGCGCCGAACCAGCCGAGCAGGGTGGCCGGGAACAGGATCAGCGACGAGGCGAAGATCGGCGGGATGACGCCGGCCATGTTGAGCTTGAACGGCAGGTGCGAGCTCTGGCCGCCATAGACGCGATTTCCCACCTGGCGCTTGGCGTAGTTGACCAGGATCTTGCGCTGGCCGCGCTCCACGAACACCACGAACGCCGTGACCACCAGCGCCGCCACCGCGATCAGCAGGGCCGTGAGCGGATGCATGGCGCCGGTGCGCACCAGCTCCAGCGTCCCGGCGATCGCGCTCGGCAGCCCGGCGGCGATGCCAGCGAAGATGATGAGCGAGATGCCGTTGCCCAGGCCGCGCTCGGTGATCTGCTCGCCGAGCCACATCAGGAACATGGTGCCCGTCACCAGCGTGGTGACCGTCGTGATGCGGAACATGAGGCCGGCTTCCAGCACCAGCCCGGGCTGCGATTCCAGCGCGATGGAGATGCCGGTCGCTTGGAATAGAGAGAGGACCAGCGTGCCGTAGCGCGTGTACTGCGTGATCTTGCGGCGGCCCGCCTCGCCTTCCTTCTTCAGCTGCTCGAGATGCGGGTTCACCGCCGTCATCAGCTGCATGATGATCGAGGCCGAGATGTAAGGCATGATGCCCAAAGCGAAGATCGTGAAGCGCGACAGCGCGCCGCCCGAGAACATGTTGAACATGCCCAGGATGCCGCCCTGCTGGCTCCTGAACAGCTCGGCGAGCACGTTCGGGTCTATGCCGGGCACCGGAATGTGCGCGCCAATGCGAAAAACCACCAACGCGCCGAGCAGAAACAGCAGGCGACGCTTGAGATCGCCGTAGCGCCCGGATCGTCCCGCGGCGGGAAGCGCAGTCGCCAAGGGTCAGTCCCCGGTGGCCTGCGTGGCGGGCGCGGGCGCGGCGTCCTCGATCCTGCCGCCGGCGGCCTCGATGGCCGCCCGCGCGCCCTTGGTCACCAGCACGCCCTTGAGGGTGACGCCGCGCGTCAGCTTGCCCGAAAGAATGATCTTGGCCGCGCGCGCCTGCCGCGGCACGATGCCCTGCGCCTTGAGCGCGCCCAGGTCGATATCCCCCGCCTGCATCGCCTGCAGTTCGGACAGCCGCACTTCGGCCGTGTGCGTGCGGGTCGGGGACGCAAACCCGCGCTTGGGCAGGCGGCGCTGCAGCGGCATCTGGCCGCCCTCGAAGCCGACCTTGTGGTACCCGCCGGAGCGGGCGCGCTGGCCCTTGTGGCCGCGCCCCGCGGTCTTGCCCCACCCCGAGCCGCCACCGCGGCCGACGCGATGGCGCGACTGCTTCGCGCCCGCCGCCGGTTTCAGACTGTTCATGCGCATGCGCCTATCCTTCCACTCTGACGAGGTAAGCAACCTTCTCGATCATGCCGCGTACGGCCGGCGTGTCCGCCAGTTCCACGGTCTGGCGGATCTTGCGCAAGCCCAGGCCGCGCACCGTCGCGCGGTGCGCCGCGTCGCAGCCGGCCGTGCTCTTCATGAGCTTTACCTTGATTTTCGTGTCCGCCATGGCTGCCCTCAAGAAAGGATTTCCTCGACCTTCTTGCCGCGCTTGGCGGCGATCTCGGCCGGCGTGCTCATCGACTGCAGGCCCTGCAGCGTCGCGCGCACCACGTTGTAGGGGTTGGTCGAGCCGAAGCACTTGGCGAGGACGTTGGTGACGCCCATCACCTCGAACACCGCGCGCATCGGACCGCCGGCGATGATGCCCGTGCCTTCATGCGCGGGCTGCATCAAGACCTTGGCCGCGCCGTGCCGACCGATGACTGCGTGGTGCAGCGTGCCGCTCTTCAGCTTGACCTTGAAGAGCTTTCTGCGCGCTTCTTCCATCGCCTTTTGAACCGCCACGGGCACTTCGCGCGCCTTGCCCTTGCCCATGCCGATGCCGCCGTCGCCGTCGCCGACCACGGTCAGCGCGGCGAAGCCGAGCACGCGACCGCCCTTGACCACCTTGGTCACGCGATTCACCGACACCATCTTCTCGCGCAGGCCGTCGGTGCGTTCCTCGCTCTGCTGCATTCTGGGCTTCATTTTCGCCATGGCGTGTCCTTAGAACTTGAGGCCGCCGGCACGCGCGGCTTCGGCGAGCGCCTTGACGCGCCCGTGGTAACGGTAGCCGGCGCGGTCGAACGCGACGCTCTCGATGCCGGCCTGCTTGGCTTTCTGCGCGATGCGCGCACCCACCATCTCGGCCGCCTTGCGATTGCCGCCCGCCTTGATCTGCGCGCGCACTTCCTTCTCCACGGTGGACGCCGCCGCCAGTACGCGGTCGCCCGCGCTGGAGGTGATCTGCGCGTAGATATGGCTGTTCGTGCGGTGCACCGTCAGGCGCACAGCCCCGATCTCGCGGATCTTGAGGCGCGTCTGGCGGGCTCGGCGCAGGCGCGCTGGGTTCTTGTCTGGCATGTGCGTACTCCGCTACTTCTTCTTCGTTTCTTTAAGCACGATCTGCTCGTCGACATATCGCACGCCCTTGCCCTTGTAGGGCTCGGGCGGCTTGCTGTCGCGAATCTCCGCGGCCACCTGGCCGACGAGCTGCTTGTCGATGCCGCTGACGATCACCTCGGTCTGCGTCGGCGTGACCACCTTCACGCCCTTGGGCATCTGGTGCACCACCGGGTGGGAGAAGCCCAGGGTCAGATTGAGCTTGTCGCCCTGCGCCTGGGCACGGTATCCCACGCCCACCAGCGCCAGCTTCTTCTCGAAGCCCTTGGATACGCCGGTCACCATGTTGGCCACCAGCGCGCGCAGGGTGCCCGACATGGCCACCGCGTGCTGGGAATTCCCCAGCGCCTTGCACACCAGGGCCTCGCCCTCCTTCTGGATGCCGACATTCGGATCGAGCGGGCGCGCCATCGTGCCAAGCGGGCCCTTGACGGAAATGCTTCCCGTGCCGAGCGTCACTTCGACGCCCTTGGGCAGCGGAATCGGAAACTTGGCAATGCGGGACATGGCGCGTGCTCCCTCAGGCCACGATGCAGAGCACTTCGCCGCCGACGCCGTCGGCGCGCGCTTTGCGATCCGTCATCACGCCCCGCGAGGTCGACAGGATGGCCACGCCCAGGCCATTCATGACGCGCGGGATGTCGTCGCGGCCCTTGTAGACGCGCAGGCCCGGCTTGGAAATGCGCTCCAGGCGTTCGATCACGGGCCGGCCGGCGTAGTACTTGAGCCCGATGTGCAGCGCCTTGGCGGGCTTTTCGTCGCGTACGGCGAAGTCCTCGATGTAGCCCTCGTCCTTGAGCACCTTGGCGATGGAAATCTTGAGCTTGGAGCAGGGCATGCTGACCTCCGTGTGCCCGACCATCTGGGCGTTGCGGATGCGGGTCAGCATGTCTGCGATCGGATCGGTCATGCTCATGCGCGATACTCCTTACCAGCTCGCCTTGATCACGCCCGGCACTTCGCCGCGCAGCGCGAGCTCTCGCAGCTTGTTGCGCCCCAGGCCGAATTTCCGGTACACGCCGCGCGGCCGGCCCGTGATCGCACAACGATTGCGCAGCCGCGTCGGCGAGGCGTCGCGCGGCAGCTTCTGCAGCGCCAAGCGCGCCGCTTCGCGCTCTTCGTCCCCCGTCTTGGGGTCGCGCAGCGCCTCGAGCAGCGCCAGGCGTCGGACCTTGAACTTGGTCACGGTCAGACGGCGCTTTTTGTCACGGAGTTTGACGGACAGCTTGGCCATGTGCGGATCCCTCAGTGCTTGAACGGGAAGCGGAACGCGGCGAGCAATGCCTTCGCCTCGTCGTCCGTCCTCGCCGTGGTCGTGATTGCGATATTCATGCCCCGGAGCGCGTCGACCTTGTCGTACTCGATCTCCGGAAAGATGATCTGTTCCCTGATGCCAAGGCTGTAGTTGCCCCGACCGTCGAATGCACGGTTCGACACGCCGCGGAAATCGCGGATGCGCGGAATGGCGATGTTGACCAGCCGGTCGAGGAATTCATACATGCGCGCGCCGCGCAACGTCACCATGCAGCCGATGGGATACCCCGCGCGCAGCTTGAAGTTCGCGATCGAGCGGCGCGCCTTGGTGATCACGGGCTTCTGGCCGGCGATCCTGGCCATGTCCGCCACCGCGTTGTCGAGCGTCTTTTTGTCGCCCACCGCCTCGCCCACCCCCATGTTGAGGGTGATCTTGCGGATGCGCGGCACCTGCATGGCAGTCTTGTAGCCGAACTTCGTCACCAGTTCGGGCACCACCTTCTCGCGGTAGTGGGCCGCGAGGCGCGCCGGCGGCACCGGCTGGGTCGGCCTGGCCGGCCTTTCGGCGGCCTTGGTCGGTGCCGGCTTTGCCGGCTTGGCCGCCTTGACCGGCTTCGGCTCCGCCGCGTCCTGGGGCTTGCCGGCCTTCTCGCTTTTCGGGTTCTTGTCCTTCGCCATCTGCCTCACCTTATACGTCGACCTGCTCGCCGTTCGACTTGAAAATCCTGACCTTGCGGCCGTCGGCCAGCGCCTTGACGCCGACACGGTCGGCCTTTTGCGTCGCCGGATTGAACAGCGCGATGTTCGAAACGTGGATCGGCATGTCCTTGTCGACGATGCCGCCCGTGACGCCCTTCATGGGATTGGGCCGCTGGTGCTTCTTGACGCGGTTGATCCCCTCGACCACCAGGTGCTCGTCGCCCACGCGGCGCAGCACGGTGCCGCGCTTGCCCTTGTCCCGGCCGGAGATGACGACGATCTCGTCGCCTTTGCGGATGCGTTGCATGGTTATCTTCCTGTGGAACCGCTCAGAGGACTTCCGGCGCCAGCGACACGATCTTCATGAAGCGCTCGGTGCGCAGCTCGCGCGTCACGGGACCGAAAATACGCGTGCCGATCGGCTCGAACTTCGGCGTGAGCAGCACCGCGGCATTGGAATCGAAGCGGATCAGCGAACCGTCGGCGCGACGCACGCCCTTGGCGGTGCGCACCACCACCGCGTGGTAGATCTCGCCCTTCTTCACGCGCCCGCGCGGCGCCGCATCCTTGACGCTGACCTTGATCACATCGCCGATACTGGCGTAGCGGCGCTTGGAGCCGCCGAGCACCTTGATGCACATGACCGCGCGCGCGCCCGTGTTGTCGGCCACGTCCAGTATCGACTGCATCTGAATCATCGGTAACTCTCCATCCAACTTGCACCGCGCACATCGGCGTGGGCAGTTTTGGACCCCGTACGGGGCGAAAGGGCGCGAATTCTAGCGCGAATCGCGCGCCCAAGGCAACGTCAAACCGCTTTGGCCTTCTCCACCAGGCGCGTCACGCGCCAGGACTTGGTGCGCGAGATCGGCCGGCATTCGGAGATCTCCACCAGGTCCCCCTGGCGTACCTCCGCGTCTTCCACGTGGGCGTGATACTTCTTCGACAGCGTGATGGTCTTGCCCACCACCGGGTGCTTGACCCGGCGCTGGACCAGCACCGTCACGGTTTTCTGCATGCGATCGCTGACCACGCGCCCCTGGAGGGTGCGCGTGCGGGCCGCTTGCGGCGCCTGTGTCGCTGGCTGGTTCATTTGCCCGCTTTCTCCTTCAGTACGGTGCGCACGCGCGCAATGTCGCGCCGCACCTTCTTGATCTGGCTGGTATTGCTGAGCTGCTGGGTCGCCACCTGCATGCGCAGGCCGAATTGTGCCTTGAGCAGTTCGTTCAACTCCTTGTGCAGCTCATCCCCGTTCTTGGCGCGTAGTTCGCTAGGTTTCATGGCTTACCCCAGCATCCGGTGCACGACGATGGTCTTGAACGGCAATTTCGCGGACGCCAGCGCGAAGGCTTGCTTGGCGATCGCGGCGTCCACGCCGTCCATCTCGTAGATGATCTTGCCGGGCTGGATCTCGCAAACGAAGTACTCCGGGTTGCCCTTGCCATTGCCCATGCGCACCTCCGCGGGCTTCTGCGAGATCGGCTTGTCGGGGAACACGCGGATCCAGATACGGCCGCCGCGCTTGATGTGCCGCGACAGCGCGCGCCGCGCGGCCTCCAGCTGGCGCGCCGTCAGCCGTCCGCGCCCGACCGCCTTCAATCCGTACTCGCCGAACGACACCTTGTTGCCGCGCGTCGCCACGCCCGTGTTGCGGCCCTTTTGCTGCTTTCTGTACTTCGTGCGTGCCGGTTGCAGCATGGCTTACTCCTTCTTGTCCCCGCCGTCGTCCTTGACGACCTTTCTAGCGCGCTTCACCATGGTCTTGGGCGCAGCGGACGCGGGTTTCCTCGCCTTCGACTCGCCCTCGGGCTTCGCCTTGGCAGGGGGGCGCCGGCCGCCCGGACGGGGCACCGGCTTCTTGGCCCGCTTCGGCTCTGCCAGCGCCTCCGTGGGCGCCGCTGCCGGCAGGGCGGCCGGCGACTGCGCCGCCTGGGCCTCGGCTTTCGTCATCACCTCGCCCTTGTAAACCCACACCTTGATGCCGATCACGCCGTAGGTGGTCTTCGCCTCGCCCATGCCGTAATCGATCTCGGCGCGCAGGGTATGCAAGGGCACGCGCCCTTCGCGGTACCACTCGGTGCG
>DATKAX010000210.1:0-2225 GCA_035514595.1 Burkholderiales bacterium | reverse complement strand
GCCCTACATGATGCTGTCGAACGGCGGCACGGCTACGATCGACGCCGCCAAGCGCTTCCCGGTGCAGATCCTGGAGTCGGGTCCGGCGGCCGGCGTCGAGGCGGCTTCGTTCTTCGCCCGGCTGATGGGAATCCACACGCTGCTGTCGTTCGACATGGGCGGCACCACGGCGAAGCTGTGCATCGTCGAGGACGGGCGCGCCGGCCGCACGCGCGAATTCGAGGTCGACCGCGTGCACCGCTTCCGCCACGGCAGCGGCATCCCGGTGTCGATCCCGGTCTACGACCTGCTCGAGCTGGGCGCGGGCGGCGGCAGCATCGCGCGCATCAACCACCTCGGGCTGCTGCAAGTCGGCCCGGAAAGCGCCGGCGCCAGCCCGGGGCCCGCCTGCTACGCGCAGGGCGGCACCGAGGCCACCGTCACCGACGCCGATCTCGCCCTCGGCTACCTGAACCCGAAGTTCTTCCTCGGCGGCGAGATGGCGCTCGACGAGATCCGGGCGCGCCACGCCATCGGCACCCAGGTGGCCGAGCCTGCCGGGCTCACCCCCCTGCAGGCGGCCGCGGGGATTCACGAGCTGGTGAACGAGACCATGGCGGCCGCGGCGCGCGTCTACGTCGCCGAGAAGGCGAAAGCCCCCAAGGACCTCACGCTGGTCGCGTGCGGCGGCGCCGGGCCGCTGCATGCGATCGGGCTCGCGCGCAAGCTCGGCTGCCCGCGCGTCGTGGTGCCGCCGTATTCGGGCGTGCTGTCCTCGTTCGGGCTGCTTGCCGCGCCGATCGCGTTCGAGCGCAGCCGCGCGGTGCGCCGGCTGCTGCGCGAGCTCGATGCCGCCGAGCTGGAGCGGCTGTTCGCCGAGCTCGACGCCGAGATCGCCGAGCTGATGCCGCCGGGCCGCGGCGCCCAGCATCGCCGCAGCCTGCAGATGCGCTATGCCGGGCAGGACTATGCGCTCGACATCGACGTCGAGGGCGCGTGCACCGCGCGCGGCGCGAAGGCGAGGTGGGAGAAGGAATACGCCGCCGCCTACGAGAGGTTCTACGGGCGCGTCGACGACAACAACCCAGTCGAGGTGGCGGCGGTGCGGCTCAGCGTGATGCAGCCGCCGCCGGCGCCGCGGTTGCGCCGGCCGCAGGCCGCGGCGGACGCGACGCCCAAGGCCGAGCGTGCGGCGTACCAGCCGGAGCGCGCCGACTTCGAGACGGTGCCGGTCTACGACCGGTACGCCCTGCGCGTCGGGCAGGCGATCGCGGGGCCGGCGATCGTCGAGGAGCGCGAGTCGACCACCGTGCTGCACCGGGGCGACCGCCTGACGGTGGACGTCAACGGCTGCCTGCTGATCGAAGTGGCGCTGCCGAAGTTCGAGAGCAGGGACGAAGGGGTCGCGGTTTCCCGGACCTCAGGAGGCTGATTCGTGCATACCAGAGTGAAGCGCAAGAAGCTCCGCGAATCCGAACGCGGTCTGCGGCTCGACCCGGTGACCATCCAGCTTCTCTGGAACCGGCTGATCTCGGTCGTGGACGAGGCCTCCAGCGGACTGATCCGCACCGCGTACACGCCTTCGGTGAAGGAGTACCACGACTTCTGCTGCGCGGTGTTCGACGTCCAGGCGCGCCTGCTTTCGCATTCCACGGTCACCACCCCCGGGCTGCTGGGCGTGATCCCGGACGTGATGCTGAACTTCGTGCGCCTGCATCCGCCCGGGACGCTTCGCCCGGGCGACGTGCTGATCACCAACGACCCGTGGCTCGCGAGCGGCCACCTGATCGACGTCACGGTCGCGGCACCGGTGTTCCATCGCGGCAAGCTGGCGGCCTACGTCCTGTGCATCGTGCACCACCTCGACATGGGCGGGCGCATGGCGACGCTCGAGTCCAAGGACGTCTACGAGGAGGGCTTGAAGATTCCCGTGCTCAAGCTCTACAGCGCAGGCGAGCTCAACTCGACGGTCTACGAGTTCATCCGCGCCAACACCCGCGTCCCCGAGAAGATCCTGGGCGACCTGCGCGCGCAGCTGATCGCGAACAACGTCTGCACCCGCGGCCTGCTGCGCCTGATGGAGGAGTACGACCTGCCGGGCATCGGCGAGCTGGCCGACGAGATCATCAGCCGCACCGAGGCGAGCCTGCGGCGCAAGATCGCGCAGCTGCCCTCGGGCACCTACCGCTACGCGGTCCGGCTGCCGCCGATTCCCGGCTGCAAGGAGCGCGTCGACATCAAGGTGG
>DATKAX010000209.1:0-3363 GCA_035514595.1 Burkholderiales bacterium | reverse complement strand
TCCTGCTGATCCATGTCGAAGCTGGTGTAGTTGAACACGAAGTTGTAGCCGACCGGCGAGGTGCCGATGAAGGAGGGGCGGGTGCTGTAGCTCAGGAAGTACGCGGTCGTATCGCGCTGGGAGATCTTGCCCGAGGCGCCGTTCGCCAGGTCAGTCACCGTCAGGTCGGCCTGCCGCGTCCCGAACCCCGCGGAAATGCTGACCCCGGTGTAGAAGGTGTCCCACAGCCGGGCGGCAAGCGAATCCCAATTCGCCGCATCGCCCTGGCCGGCGTGCGTCCAGCCGGACTCCAGCCCGCAAAACACGGCTACCGCGATCGCTCCGGCTGCTTTGAAGCGCATCACAAATCGGGCTCTGACCCCGAATTCAGCCGACCCAGCGGCGGGCGTTGCGAAACATGCGCATCCAGGGCGAGTCCTCGCCCATCCCCAGCGGCGCCCACGACATCTGCACGCTGCGGAACACGCGCTCGGGGTGCGGCATGACGATCGTGAAGCGCCCGTCGGCGGTGGTGAGGCCGGTGATGCCCTGCGGCGAGCCGCTCGGGTTGTAGGGGTAGCCCTCGGTCGGCTCGCCGCGGTTGTTGATGTAGCGCATGCAGATCAGCGCCTTTTCCACTGCAGAAAAACTTGCCCGGCCTTCTCCATGAGCGGTGACGATCGGAATGCGGCTCCCTTCCATGCCCCTGAAGAGGATCGACGGGCTGGGGGTGATCTCCACCATCACCAGGCGCGCCTCGAACTGCTCGGAGCGGTTGCGCACGAACGCCGGCCAGTGCGCCGCGCCGGGGACGAGCTCCTTCAGCGCCGCCATCATCTGGCAGCCGTTGCAGGCGCCGAGCGCGAAGCTGTCGGCGCGGGCGAAGAAGCGCTGGAACTCGCTTCTGAGCTTCTCGATGAAAAGGATGCTCTTCGCCCAGCCCTGCCCGGCCCCGAGCACGTCGCCGTAGGAGAACCCGCCGCCGGCGGCGAAGCCCTTGAAGCCCTCGAGCGAGGCGCGGCCGGCGACGAGGTCGGTCATGTGCACGTCGTGCGCCTCGAAGCCGGCGCGGTCGAACGCGGCGGCCATCTCGACCTGGCCGTTCACGCCCTGCTCGCGCAGGATCGCGACGCGCGGCTTCGCTCCGGCGTTCACGAACACCTGCTTCGGATCGAAGCTGAGGTGCAGCGAAAGGCCCGGGTCGTCGCGCTCGATGATGCGGTCGTACTCCTCGCGCGCGCACTCGGGGTTGTCGCGCAGCGTCTGCATGCGCCAGGTGGTCTCGCCCCAGGCGCGCTGCACGTGGTCGCGCTTTTGCAGGTACACGGTCCTCGCGTTGCGCACGATGCAGATCTCGTCGCGCGCGTTGAGCTGCCCGACGACGTGCGAGCACTCGCCCAGGCCAGCTTCGCGCAGCACCTGCATGACGCGCGCGCGGTCGGAGGCGCGCACCTGCAGCAGCGCTCCGAGCTCCTCCGAGAACAGCGCCGCGAGCGCCAGGTCCTTCGCGCGCCCGGCGAGCTGCTCCTCGGCGTCGCGCTTGAACGCGTCGACATCTTCCGCCAGGCTGTCGAAGGCGATCGCGTCCAGGCTGAGGGTGACGCCGCAGTGCCCGGCGAACGCCATCTCGCACAGCGCCGTGAACAGCCCGCCGTCGGAGCGGTCGTGGTAGGCGAGGATCAGGGGATTGAGCGCCTGCATCGCCGCGAAAAAGCCCTTCAGCAGCGCCGCATCGTCGAGGTCGGGGCACTCGTCGCCGAGCTGCGAGTAGGTCTGGGCGAGGATCGAGCCGCCGAGGCGGTTGCGGCCGCGCCCGAGGTCGACGAGCAGGAGCTCGGTGTCGCCGGCGTCGGTGCGCAGCTGCGGCGTGAGCGTGCGGCGCACGTCGGCGAGCGGCGCGAACGCCGACACGATCAGCGAGAGCGGCGCCACCATCTCCTTCCCGTCCCATTCGGTGCGCATCGACAGGGAATCCTTGCCCACCGGGATCGAGATGCCGAGCGCGGGGCACAGCTCGAGCGCGAGCGCCTTCACGGTGTCGTAGAGCGCGGCGTCTTCGCCGGGATGGCCCGCGGCGGCCATCCAGTTGGCGGACAGCTTGACGTTCGACAATGCGCCGACCGGCGCCGCCGCGAGGTTGGTGAGCGCCTCGCCGAGCGCCATGCGGCCCGAGGCCGGGGCGTCGATGAGCGCGAGCGGCGCGCGCTCGCCGACGGCGAACGCCTCGCCGGCGTAGCCGTCGTAATCGAGCAGCGTCGCGGCGCAGTCGGCCACCGGCACCTGCCAGGGCCCGACGCAGGGGTCGCGCGCGCACAGCCCGCCGACCGAGCGGTCGCCGATCGCGATCAGAAAGGTCTTGTCGGCCACCGCCGGATGGCGCATCACGCGATGCGCCGCCGCCTGCAGGCTGACCTGCCCGAGCGCGAGCGGCGCCGGCTCGCGCTTCACGCGCTGCGCCGCGCGCAGCATCTTCGGCGGCTTGCCCAGGACCACCGAGAGCTCGAGGTCCACCGGCTTGCCCTGCAGCAGGGAATCCTCCACGACCAGCCGGCCGTCGCCGGAGGCTGCGCCCAGGACCGCGAACGGGCAGCGCTCGCGCTCGCACAGATCCTTGAACGATTCCAGGTCCTGCGGGGATACGGCGAGAACGTAGCGTTCCTGCGCCTCGTTGCACCAAATCTCGCGCGGCGACATGCCCTTGTCCTCGGAAGGAATCGCGCGCAGCCCGATGCGCGCCCCGCGCCCGGCGGCGTGCACCAGCTCGGGCACCGCGTTCGACAGGCCGCCGGCGCCGACATCGTGGATCGACAGGATCGGGTTCGCCGCGCCGAGCTGCCAGCAGCGGTCGATCACCTCCTGGGCGCGGCGCTGCATCTCGGCGTTGCCGCGCTGCACCGAGTCGAAGTCGAGCGCCTCGACGTTGGCGCCGGCGCGCATCGACGAGGCCGCGCCGCCGCCCATGCCGATCCGAAGGCCGGGCCCGCCGAGCTGGATGAGCAGCGTCCCGGCCGGCAGCGGCGCCTTCGCCGAGTGCCGGGCAGCGATGTTGCCCAGACCGCCCGCCAGCATGATCGGCTTGTGATAACCCCGGTTCTGATGCTCGAAGGTGCGGAAGTAGCCGCACAGGTTGGGCCGTCCGAACTCGTTGTTGTACGAGGCGGCGCCGATAGGCCCCTCGAGCATGATCTCGAGCGCCGAGGCGATGCGTCCGGGCTTGCCCGGATCGGGCTTCTCCCAGGGCTGCTCGTGCCCGGGGAGGCGCAGGTGCGACACCGAGAACCCGGCGAGGCCCGCCTTGGGCTTGGCGCCGCGGCCGGTCGCGCCCTCGTCGCGGATCTCGCCGCCCGCGCCGGTCGCCGCGCCCGGGAACGGCGCGATCGCGGT
>DATKAX010000208.1:0-2725 GCA_035514595.1 Burkholderiales bacterium | reverse complement strand
GGTCGGCGGCGATCTGCGGCTCGGTCAGCGCCCCAGGGAGCTCCAGGCTCTGTTCCCCGATGCCTAGCCGCAGGTACGCGCGCGAACCGGGAGCTGGCCGCGCCTCGAGCAGCGCGGCCAGGTTGCTCTGGCGAAAGCGGTTGTTGCGCCGGTAGCCGTCGGTGTCTTCGTGCGAGAGATCCAGCGAGAAGCCGAGCACCTCGCCCATGCGGCCGAAACCCGCCCGCGCCTCCCGCGTGCCGTAGCCGCCGGCGCGTCCCAGGGCGTAGGCGCGCGTTCCCGGCGCGCCCTCGCGCGTGATGATGTTGATCGTGCCACCGGTCGCGCCGCCGCCGTAGAGCACGGCGCCGCTGCCGCGCACCACCTCGATGCGCTCGATCGCCTCCAGCGGAATGGCGCTGAGCTGCGCCGGGACGAGCTCGTTCTCCGAGATGCGCACCCCGTCGAGCAGCACCACGGTGTTCTGGTCGCCGGTGATGCCGAAGCCGCGCAGATCGACCTGCTGGTTGGGCGTGCCGGCATTGTCGCGGACGTGGAGCAGCCCGAACTGCGCCAGCATCTCCGGCAGGTTGGAGGTGGCGCTCGTGTGGATGTCATCGAAAGTGACCACCGTCACGCCGACCGGCAGGTCGCGCCTGGAATCCGGAAAGCGCGTGGCGGTGATGACGACCGGGTCCTCGTCTTCGGCGTAGGAAGCCGGAACGGACACGGCGGCGAGCAGCAGCAGAACCGTGCCTGCAAGGGAATGGCGCATCGAAAACCTCCTGGCGTCTACCCCGACGCCCCAAGTGGTTGGGAAGGCTTCCAGGCCGGTCTCCGGACTCGCGAGGGATGGTGTCCCGCCTTCCCGCGCGCAAGGCGCAGTGGCTGGTGGCTACCGTGGGACACTTCTCTCGCCTACCGTTGCGGGGGCAGTAGAGGCTTGGGGCCTTGCGGCCGGCACCTCTTTCCCGAACACCTGGCAGCGTGCCGATATCATAAGCCGATGCGGCTGCTGCTGCTCGTCTGCGCGCTTTCGGCCGCCCCGGCTTTCGCTGGCGTATCCGTGCGCGACGACTATGGCGGCGAGGTGGTGATGCCGGCCGCAGCGCAGCGTATCGTCAGCCTGTCGCCTCACCTCACCGAGCTGCTCTACGCTGCCGGCGCCGGATCGCGCGTGGTCGGCGCGGTCGAGTACAGCGACTATCCGGCGCAAGCGAAGGCCTTGCCGCGCGTCGGGGCCGAGGCGGGGATCGACCTGGAAGCGGTGCTCGCGCTGCGCCCCGACCTGGTAGTGGCCTGGCCGAACGCCGGCAGCCTGCGGGTGGTGAACCGCCTGGCGGAGCTCGGCCTCTCGGTGTTCCGCTCCGAGCCGCGCGCGCTCGAGGACATCGCTCGCACGCTGGAGCGCCTGGGGGTCCTGGCGGGAACCAGGGGGGCGGCGCAGGCGGCGGCCGATGCGTTCCGGGCGCGCCGCGCCGAGCTCGAGAAGCGCCATTCCGGCCGCCCGAAAGTGCGCGTTTTCTACCAGGTCTGGGACCGCCCGCTGCAAACAGTCAACGGCGATCACGTCATCAGCAAAGTGATCGAGCTTTGCGGGGGCGAGAATGTATTCGCCGGCCTGCCGCTGATCGCGCCCGAAGTGGACCGCGAGGCGCTCCTGCGCGCGAACCCCGACGTGATCATCACCAGCGGACCGGCGGCAAGCCTCCCGCCCGGTCTGAGCGCCTGGAAGGAGCGGGTCCAATCGGTCCCGGCAGAGCTCATCCAGCGGCACACGCCGCGCATCCTCGAGGGTGCGGCGCGCCTCTGCTCGGTCCTCGAGGCGGCCAGGACCGCAAGATAATGAACTACATGCAGAACCCTGCCTTACTGCTTGACCAAGCTTGAATTTTGGTCGATAGTTGCCGGCGTGAAGGGGGTCGCAGTCGGCGTGGAACCTGAATTCAGCTCGCTCGAAGCCAAGGTGGCGCAGTTCGTCGCGCTGTGCGAGCGGCTGCGCGCCGAGAACGTCGACCTGCGCAGGCAGCTTGCCGCGGCGCAGTCGGACGCCAAGCGGCTGAACGAGAAGATCGACGGTGCGAAGGCGCGCCTCGAAGGCCTCCTCAACCGGCTGCCGGGCTGAAGCCGCCATGACCGAAGGGCCCAAGACCGTCGAAGTCAGCCTCCTCGGACGGACCTATCGGGTCGCCTGCGAGGACGGCGAGCGTGAAGGCCTGATGCAGGCGGTGGCCTATCTGGACGCGAAAATGAACGAGATCCGCAAGGCGGGCAAGGTGATGGGCGCCGAGCGCATCGCCGTCATGGCGGCGCTCAACGTCGCCCACGAGCTGCTCAGCGTCAGGCTCGGCACCGGCTTCGACCTCGGCCAGGCCAAGCGGCGCATCTCCGCCATCGAGTCGCAGCTCGACGCCGCGATTGCCAAGCAGGAGAAATTATTCTAAAAAGACCTGTTCCCTGCTGTGCGCGACCGGGCTCATATTTTCCGAACCGATAGCTTCCTCAGGTTGCGGCCCTTAGTGTCACTGTTGTGATCGTCCCGCGCCGCGTGCGCGCCGACGAACCTGATGTGACCGGAAAGCGACCACCCTGTTTAGCCAGGGTTCGGGAGCCGAGTCCACCGGCACGGGCGGGGAACGCCACCTTCTATAAAATCGGGCTCTGACCCCGATCCCGCTTTCATGCGCTACTGGCTGATGAAGAGCGAGCCCGACGAGTGCTCGATCGACGACGTGCTCGCCTCGCC
>DATKAX010000207.1:0-5688 GCA_035514595.1 Burkholderiales bacterium | reverse complement strand
CACGTCGGCCATCGGGATGACGCGTTGGTCCTTCGCCCGGAAGTGCTGCGTCAGCGCGACAATCTCCGCGGTGCTCACGCGCCGGTCGCGCTCGTTCGATCGGCCGGACTTGCCGAGCAGCGACATTGCGCTTTTCGCTTCGCGCACCGGCTCGAGCGGGACGTCCAGATGCCACAACTCGCGCGCGATGCGCAGCACGCGGCCAAGGTAGGCAAGACTTGCGGCGACGGAGACCGGGCCGGCGCCCTCGGCGATGCGCTTGGTGTAGTAGCGGGTCAGGTCGCTCGCAGTGAGCATGCCGGCGGGCAGCGTGCCGATCTCGCGCTCGAGCTTCGCCAGCTCCCACTGCTTGGAGCGCCCGTAGGGCTTCATCGGGTAGATCTCGGTGGTGTAGCGCTGGATCAGGTCGCCGAGGGACACCTTGCTCGCGCTGAACTTGCCGGTAGAGCGGTAGCCGTCGAACTCGGCCTCGATCTTCGTCGCCCACGTCGTGGCGGCGCCCTTGGTATCGAAGGTCATGCAGCGGGCGATGCCCGACTTGCGGATCAGTGCACGCCAGCGCCCGTTAAGCTTCAGAATGCTCGCCATGTCCGTATCCCTCCCGTATCAGTCACGCATGAATTGTACGTGCTTTTGCGTGAGCACGGGTGATACAGACCGGATATCGTGCGGTCTTAACTACCTCAGCGGAAAGGCAAGTCATTGATTACGCTGGATCATCGCATTCGCGTGGCCCCGATGATGGACTGGACCGACCGGCATTGCCGGTACTTCCTGCGCCAGGTCAATTCGCGGGCGCGCCTTTACACCGAGATGATCACCACCGGCGCCCTGATCCACGGCGACGTGCCGCGGCACCTGGCGTTCAGCGATCAGGAGCATCCCGTCGCCCTCCAGCTCGGCGGCAGCGAGCCCGACGAGCTCGCGAGATGTTCCGTGATGGGGAAACAGTACGGGTACGACGAGATCAACCTGAACATCGGCTGCCCGAGCGAGCGCGTGCAGAAAGGCGCCTTCGGCGCCTGCCTGATGGCCGAGCCTTCCCTGGTGGCCGACTGCGTCCGGGCGATTCGCGATCGGGTCAACATTCCGGTCACGCTGAAGCATCGGATCGGAATCGACGCCATCCAGGATTACGAGTTCCTGAGGAGGTTCGTCGCGACCGTCAGCGAGGCGGGCTGCCGCACCTTCATCGTCCATGCGAGAAACGCGATTCTCAAGGGGCTCTCGCCGAAGGAGAACCGCGAGGTCCCGCCGCTGAAGTATGACTACGTGTACCGCCTCAAGCGCGACTTTCCGCAGCTCGAGATCGTGATCAACGGCGGCATCGCCTCGCACGAGCAGATCGAAAGCCATCTGCAGCAGGTCGACGGCGTGATGCTCGGCCGCGCCGCCTACCACGACCCCTGGCTGCTCGCCGAGCCCGGCCTGACGCGCGCCGGCGTGGTCCGCCGCATGGTCGATTACTGTTTCCTTCAACAGCAGAAGAGAGTTCCCCTGAGAAGCATCACCCGCCATATGCTCGGGCTGTACCATGGCGAGCGGCGCGCGCGGCTGTGGCGCCGCATGCTCTGCGACCCGGAGCGCCTCGAGCGCAACGACCCGCGCCTGCTCCTCGATGCCCTGGAAATGGTGGAGCGCGAGGCAAGGATGGCGGCGTAGGAGAATGTGGATCTGACCCCATTTGTTACCCCATTTTGTTAGGAGAGCCGCATGTCAGCCAAGCTGAAGCTCAAGTCGACCCCCGTGCGCGAGCGCGTCAGCAAGGAAGAGTGGGGCGTGCGCGTGGACCTCGCCGCGGCCTACCAGCTCGCGGCGCTCTACAAGTGGACCGACCTGATCTACACCCACTTCTCGGCGCGCGTGGCGGGCACCGAGGACTTCCTGATCAATCCCTACGGCCTGATGTTCGACGAGATCACCGCCTCCAGCCTGGTGAAGCTCGACTGGGAAGGGAAGATCCTCGACGACCCTCTCGACATGGGCGTGAACCAGGCCGGCTTCGTGATCCACAGCTGCATGCACGCGGCGCGGCCCGAGATCAACTGCGTGCTTCATACGCACACGCGCGCCGGGGTGGCGGTCTCGGCGATGAAGTGCGGCCTGCTGCCGATCAGCCAGCACGCGATGCGCATCCACGAGGAAATCACCTACCACGACTACGAGGGCATCGCGCTCTACAAGGAAGAGCAGGCGCGCATGGCAGCGGACCTGGGCAAGACCTCGAAGGCGATGATCCTGCGCAACCACGGCCTGCTCGCGCTCGGCGAGACGGTGCGCGAGGCCTTCGAGATCATGTACTACCTCGACTGCGCCTGCCAGATCCAGGTCGACGCCTGCGCCGCCGGCATGCACAACGTGCATCTCATGTCGGAGCAGGCCGCGGCCACCGCCTCGGAGCAGTTCCACCGCTCCGACCGGCCCGGGGGCTACAAGGACTGGCCGGCGCTGCTGCGCATGCTCGAGCGCAGGGGAATCAAGTACGCGGCATGAGCGGCGCGGGTCTGCGCCCCGGAAGCTGCAGCACGGTGAAGATCGCGAGCACGGTGAAGCCGAACACGCCGAAGAACACGCCCTGCGGAAAGCCGCGGTCCATCAGCCAGCCGTAGAACACCGGCGTCGCGAGCGAGCCGATGTCGAGCCCCGAGTACACGAAGCCGTAGACCCGGCCGGTCGCCCCGGGCGGGGTCGAGGCGCGCACGATCAGGTCGCGCGAAGGCCCGGTGGCGCCGACCGCCACCCCGGCAGCCGCGAGCATCGCCGGAAGCGCCGAACCCGCCACCAGCTCCAGCGCTACGACGAGGATCGTCGCGGCCCCCGCCATCAGCCCCGCCGCGGCGACGCGGTCGTGGCGCTGGGTGCGGCCGGCGATGAAGCCGCCGGCGAAGATCCCCGCCGCCGAGCCGACCATGTAGGCGGTAAGCGCGCTCGAGGCGAGCGCCGCGGTGACGCCGTACTGCACCGTCATCGCCGACACGCTGAAGCTCTGCAGCCCGGCAAGCCCTGCGCAGTAGACGACGAAGTAGAGGAAGCACATCATCACCGGCGCGCTGAAAAGCACGCTCGCGTCCCCGGACGAGGCGCGCGCTTCGCCTGCCTTCTCCGGCTCGGTGGCGAGCAGGGTTCTTCCCAGAAGCACGGCCAGGAACACTGCGAATCCGACACCCGCGACGGCGAACAGCGCCGTATGCCAGCCGAACAGCGCGCCGAGGCCGCCGCTGAACAGCGGCGCCGCGGCATAGCCGAGCGAGCCCGCCACGCCGTGCGCGCTGTAGGCATGCCCGAGCCGCGCCGCCGCCACGCGGGCGTTGAGGATCGAGAAATCCGCCGGGTGAAACACGCTGTTGCCCACGCCGGCGAGCGCGGCGCCAGCCACCAGCACGGCGTAGCTCCCGGCCGTGGCCTGGACCAGGGTGCCGAGCGCCAGCAGGCCGATGCCGCCGATCATCACCGCGCGGCCGCCGAAGCGATCGACGATGAACCCGGCGATCGGCTGGGCGAGCGCCGACAGCGCGTAGAACAGCGCGACGACGAAGCCGAGCGCGGCGTACGAGACGCCAAGCTCGTCCTTGATGAACGGGAACAGCGGTGCCAGCGCGAGCTGGAAGAAATGGCTGGTGCCGTGCGCGAGCGCGATCAGGCCGATGACGGCGGCGTCGTTCCTCAAAGCGATTCCACGAAGCGCGTGATGGCCGCGACCAGGGCCTCGGGCTGGTCGCGGAACGGGCTGTGGCCGCAGCGCTCGAGCTTCGCAGCCTCGCAGCGGCCCGCGACCCGATCGGCGATCGCGTCGAGCTGCGCCATGGTGCCGTACTCGTCGTCGTGCCCCTGGATCGCGAGCACCGGGCAGCGCACCCCCGGCAGGTAGTCCTCGCGGATGTCCCAGCGCTCGAAGCTCGGGTCGAGCCACACGTCGGCCCAGCCGTAGAAGGTCTTGCGCGCGTCGCGGTGGTAGCGGCCGAGCTTCTGCGGCAGATCGGTGGACTCGAAGGCTTCCGCTGCCTTGCGGATCGAGGCGAGGCACACCGGCTCGATGAAGACATGCGGCGCCATCGCCACCACGCCGGCCACCGGATGCCCGGCGCCGGCGTGGATCAGCGCGATCGAGGCGCCGTCGGAATGCCCGATCAGAACAGGTTTTTCTATTTTGAGTTTCGTAAGAAAATCAGGTAAAGCGAGCAAGGCCTCGTCGTGCATGAAGTCCACGCCGCGGCGCGGCTCCTTCAGGACCTCGGACCCGCCGTAGCCGTAGCGGTCATAGACGAGCGCACGGCAGCCGCTTGCCGCGGCGACCTGGGCGGGGAAGTCGCGCCACTGGCGGATCGAGCCGAGGCCCTCGTGCAGGAACACCAGCGTCGGGCCGCCGCCCTGCCCGCCCTCGATCCATTCATAGCTGAGCGAGCGGCCCGCCGCTTCCACGAAAGGCATGGGGCGAGGTTAGCACGCAGGCGATAATCGCCCGCTGATGCGTTTCGCTGCCTACGTCGCGCTGGTCGCGTCGCTTTTCCTGTGGTCGGGAAACTGGATCGTCGGGCGCGCGGTGCGCGAAGACATCTCGCCTGCCCTGGCGGCGCTCGGGCGCGTGCTCATCGTGATGCTGGCGCTCGCGCCGTTCGCGCTTCGCGGCCTGGCGGCGAAGCTGCGCGCGCTGCCGCTCGAGGGCTGGCGAACGCTCGCGCTCGCCGGCCTGTTCGGCGGCGGGCTGCACTTCGCGCTGCAATGGCTCGCGCTGCACTACACCACCGCGACCAGCGCCACGCTGTTCATCTCGACCTCGCCGGTATTCATCCTGCTGCTCGCCGGGCCGCTGCTCGGCGAGCGCGTGGCCGCGCTGCAGTGGCTCGGCGTCACGGTGTCGTTCGCCGGGATCGCCACCATCGTGAGCGCCGGCGATCCGGCGGCGCTCGCCCGCCTGTCGGTCAATCCCGGCGACCTGCTCGCGCTCGGCTCGATGCTCATGTGGGCGCTCTATACGATCATGCTGAACCGGCGGCGCGACGACCTCGACACGCCGCAGTTCCTGTTCGTCCTGACGCTGGTCGGCGCCGTGACCGTGGCGCCCTGGGTGGCATGGGAGCTCGCCTACGAGGGCCGCGTCCAGCTCTCGGGCGTCGGCGTGATCGCGTTCGTCTACTCGGCGCTCGGCTCGTTCCTGCTTGCGTATCTCGGCTGGAGCTACGCGGTGCCGCGCCTGGGCGCCGCGCGCGCCGGGGCCTGGATGCACCTGATGCCGGCGTTCGGCGTGCTGCTCGCCGCGATCTTCCTCGGCGAGTACCCGCGCTGGTACCACTTCGCCGGCATCGCGCTGATCCTCGCCGGCATCGGCCTGTCTTCCGTGAAGCCGAACTGAATAAAATCGGCTTCATGACCAGGGCACTGATGGCTGCACTGCTGCTGCTCATTGCTGCCGGGGCGGGCGCGCTCCTGTGGCCGAAGGGCAGTGAGGCGCCGACGCCGCGGCTGCGCGCCACCGGCCTTGCAGCGCTGCTCGAGAGGGGGGCGGAAGGTTTCTCCCGCGCGGATCAGGCGTGGCGCTTCAGGTTCCCTGCGGACCATGCGGCGCATTCGGATTACCGCACAGAGCTCTGGCTGGTTACCGGAACCCTTTCCGACCGGGAAGGCCGGCGCTTCGGCTTTCAGCTGCGCTTTCTGCGCCTTGGCGTGAATCCGCCCGCGACGCCGATGGGA
>DATKAX010000206.1:0-2181 GCA_035514595.1 Burkholderiales bacterium | reverse complement strand
GGCGACTCGACGTAGCCGGTCACCTCCAGCCCGAAGCCCGTCATGCTCGGCATCTTGCGCGGCGCCGCCATCAGGCGCATGCGGCCCACGCCGAGCTCCCGCAGGATCTGCGCGCCGATGCCGTAGGTGCGCAGGTCCATGCTGCGGCCCTGGGAGGCGGGGCGCGTCTCGGCGAGCCGTGCGTCGATCGCGTCGGACGCCAGGTTGCAGTTGAGCAACACCACCACGCCGGTGCCGGCCTTCCCGATCGCCGTCAGCGCCTCGCCCACCCCCCAGGTATGCGTGCCGGGGCCTGCGTCGAGCAGGTCGACGACCGACAGCGGCTCGTGCACGCGTACCAGCGTCTCGGCGTCCACGCCGGGCTTGCCCGCCACCAGCGCGAGGTGCGTGCCGCGCGTCGGCACATCGTGAAACGTAACCAGGTGGAAGCGTCCCCAGGCGGTGTCGATGTCGCGCTCGAGGCCGCGGTTGACGAGCGACTCGTGCCGGCTGCGGTACTCGATCAGGTCGGCGATGGTGCCGATGCGCAAGCCGTGCTCGGCGCTGAACTCGAGCAGGTCCGGCAGCCGCGCCATGGTGCCGTCGTCCTTCATCACCTCGCACAGCACCGCCGCCGGCGTGAGGCCCGCGAGGCGCGCGAGGTCGCAGCAGGCTTCGGTGTGCCCGGCGCGCACCAGCACGCCGCCCGTCTGCGCAATGAGCGGGAACACGTGCCCGGGCTGCACGATGTCCTCGGCCTTCGCGTCGGGCGCCGCGGCAACCTTGATGGTGAGGGCGCGGTCCGCGGCCGAGATGCCGGTGGCGATGCCTTCCGCGGCTTCGATCGAGACGGTGAAATTGGTGCCGTGGCGCGAGCGGTTCTGCTCCACCATGGGCCGCAAGCCCAGGCGCAGCGCGTGCGCCTCGGTGATCGGCATGCAGATCAGGCCGCGGCCGTGCCGGGCGAGGAAATTGACCTTGTCGGCGGTGACGAAATCGGCCGCGAACACCAGGTCGCCCTCGTTCTCGCGGTCCTCGTCGTCCACCAGCACCACCAGCTTGCCCGCGCGCAGCTCGGCGACGATGTCGGTGACGGGACTGATGGCGGCGGCTTGCCTGCGCATGGGGACATTATGAAACAAAAACGGGGCCCACTGGCCCCGTCGACACGCGACGAACAAATGGGGACTGTCCCCATTTGGCGTTACTCGGCGGCGGTGTCGCTGCTGGTCGTGCCGAGCTTTTCGCGGATGCGCGCGGACTTGCCCGAGCGCTGACGCAGGTAGTACAGCTTGGCGCGGCGCACTTCGCCTTTTCGCTTCACCTCCACCGAGGCGATGAGCGGCGAGTAGGTCTGGAAGGTACGCTCCACGCCCTCGCCCGAACTCACCTTGCGCACGGTGAAAGACGAGCCGATACCGCGATTACGCTTCGCGATCACTACCCCTTCGAACGCCTGCGCACGCTTGCGCTCGCCCTCGACCACGTTCACGTTCACCACCACCGTGTCGCCGGGGGAGAAATCCGGAATGGTCTTCGCCAGCCGCTGGATCTCTTCCTGCTCGAGTTTCTCGATCATGTTCATGTCTGCACTCCGCTCGTCGTGTCGCGCTTGAACTCTTCAAGCAAGCCCTGTTCCTCGTCGCTCAGGCGCCGCGCCGCGATCAACTCCGGCCGCCTCTGCCACGTCCGCCCGAGCGCCTGCTTCAGGCGCCAGCGCCGGATGTTCTCGTGGTGCCCCGACATCAGCACCGCCGGCACCCCTTCGCCCGCATACGACTCGGGCCGCGTGTACTGCGGGCAATCCAGCAGACCCGCGGCGAACGATTCCTGCGCCGCCGACTCGCCGTCGCCCAGCGCCCCGGGCAACTGCCGCACCGTCGCGTCGATCAACGCCATCGCCGCGAGCTCCCCGCCCGAGAGCACGAAATCCCCGAGCGACAGCTCTTCGTCCACGCGGCGGCGAATCAGCCGCTCGTCGACGCCTTCGTAGCGCCCGCACAGCAGCGTCACCGCGGTCCTGCCCGCCAGCTCCATCACCTTTTCGTGATCGAGCTTCCTGCCTTGCGGCGAGAGGAAGATCACCTTTCCGCCGCCCGCGGCCTGCGCCGCGTCCAGTGCCTTGTCCAGCGGCTCGGCCAGCATCACCATGCCGGGCCCGCCGCCGTACGGCCGGTCGTCGACCGTCCGGTAGTTGTCCGT
>DATKAX010000205.1:0-5049 GCA_035514595.1 Burkholderiales bacterium | reverse complement strand
CGACACGTAGTGGCCGGCGGTGGGGTTGCCGAACATGTAGGCGCCGTCGCCGAGGGTGCAGATGACGGTCTTGTCGGGCGAGGCGAGCTTTGCGCCGAGCGCGGCGCCCAGGCCCCAGCCCAGTCCGCCGGCGGAGGGGTTTCCGAAGTAAAGGCAAGGCAGGCGGATCGTCATCTCCTCGAGCACGGTCGGGTATTCGTTCACGAGGATGGTGCGCTCGTCGAGCAGGCGGTTGACGCAGGCTGATAGCCACTTGCCCGTGATCGTGGCTGGCATCGGATCGAATCCGCTTCTCGCTTTCTTCCTGGTCTCGTCGGACAGCTTCGAGACGGCCTTGCGCCGGTCCTCGATCCTCGCCGGGGAGGCGGCGTGCTTCTGCGTGCGGCTGCGAAGCGCATGCAGCGTGGGCGCGAGCGCGCCGGTGAGCGCGAGATCGGTGCGGAAGCCGCGCAGCGGATAGCGGGCGAAGAGCGGGTCGGGGCCGATGTGGATCACCCGGGCGTCGGCCCTGGGAGCGCCTTCCTTGGGGATCCAGGGCACGTCGCAGTCGACGACCAGCACCACGTCGGCCTCCTTGAGGAGCGCGTGGGGGTCCCAGCCGCAGTGCATCGGGTGCTCGGTGGATAGCGCGAGGTGGCGGGGCCGGTAGTGCACGACGGGGACGGCGAAGGTCTCGGCGAGCTCGGCGAGCGAGCGCGCGGCCTCGAGGTTGCGCCCGCCGCTCGCCGTGATGAGCAGCGGCCGCTCTGCGCGGCCGAGGAGCTTCGCGGCCTCCTCCAGCGCATCCGGGTCGGCCGCGGGCGGGCTTGCCGGAGAAATCGTCGTCTCCCGGGAAAGCGTCTTTCCCTGCAAGGAGGAAGCGAGGATCTCGCGCGGCAGGGTGACGTAGACCGGCCCCTGCGGCTCGCTTTTCGCGATCGCCAGCGCGCGATCGAGCACCGTCTCGACCTGCTCGGCGTGGCGCAGCTCGTAGTCCCACTTCACGAACTCGCGCAGCATGCCGCCCTGGTCGAAGTGCTCCTGCGCCCAGTGGATGTAGTTGTTGCGCGCCGCGGGCAGCGCGCCCGACTCGGTGATCGGGGTGCGCCCCGCGGTGAATAGCACCGGCACGTTCTGGCGCGAGGCGTTGATCAGGCCGTTCAGGGCGTTCGCGGTCCCCACGCCGACGTGCACCATCATCGCCTGCGGCCGGCCGGTGACCATGGCGTAGCCGTGCGCCATCGCGACGCCCATGTTCTCGTGCGGCACGATCACGACTTCCGGCAGGCGCCAGCCGAGCTTGCGGCCCTTGGCGTAGGCCTCCA
Source organism: Burkholderiales bacterium (assembly GCA_035514595.1). Taxonomy (GTDB): domain Bacteria; phylum Pseudomonadota; class Gammaproteobacteria; order Burkholderiales; family SG8-39; genus SCGC-AG-212-J23. Next base: position 3,745 of record DATKAX010000205.1, on the reverse strand, counting down.
CGACCGGGGCGAAGTCGGTGCCGCCGTTGGCGAACAGGTACTCGATGCCGCGCGCCGCGAGCAGGCCGAGCCAGGCGTCGGCTGCCGTTTCGGGTTTGAACGTGACGCTTTCGGGCTTGAACGTCACCGGATGGTCGGGCTTCATCCGGCAATACTAACGCGCCACTGCGGAGCGGTGTCCTGCAGCCAGGTGCCCACGCCCTCGAAAATCATCTCCACCGCGAACGTGCCGATGAGCAAAGCCGAGATGCGCCCGACGATCTCCACGTAGCGGTCGATCAGACGCGCGTTGCGCTCCTTCAGGAAGTCGTGCGTCAGCTTGATCGCGGCGACCAGCGCCACGGTGGCCGTCAGGGTGATGGCGATGACGCCGATCGCGTCGAGAACCGGCAGGCGCGCGCCCACCACCACGCTCGCGCTCACCGTACCCGGGCCGATCATGAACGGCATCGCGATCGAGCCGGCGAGGTGCTCCGGCTGGCCGCGCATGGCACGCATCGCATCCGCGCCGGTGAACACGAAGCGCGCCCCGATCAGCAGGAAGATGAGGCCGCCGAAAACCTGGAAGGAGGCAAAGCGCACGTGCAGCACGTCGCTGAAAAGCGCGTCGCCGCTCCACGCGAAAAGCGCGAATACGGCCGCGCTGATCAGCGCGCCGCGCGCCAGGACGCGTACGAACATGGGGCGCGGCAGGTCGGTGATGAGGTCCATCAGGTAGACGCTCATCAGGAACGGATTGAGCAGGGCGAACAGCAGCAGGAAGGAGGAGACGTGGGGCTCAAAAAGCATGGCGCCGATGCTAACCGGCCCTGGTCCGGCCGGCTTTTCCGTAGCCGAGCGATTGTCAAATGCGTTTTGACAGGCTAGACTTCCGGCCAATGAACTGCGCGGAGCGACTCGTCCAAATGTTCGGCAGCCAGGCCGACGTCGCCCGCGCCTTTCAGCTCGACCGCGCGGTGGTCCACCACTGGGTGAAAACCGGCTATGTGCCTGCCCGCTGGGCGGGCGAAGTGGAGCGCATCACGCAGGGCCGCATCAGCGCAATGCAAGTCATCAACGAGGCGAGCGCGAAGAACCCGGTGCGCGTGAAGTCGCGCCCCGAAGACGCCCCGTTCGGAATTGTTTCGGAGATCGATCCCATGCCCGCCAGCCAGTACGCCCCCGCCAAGCGCATCCACTCCTTCCATCCGCCGCAGCGCACCCTGATGGGTCCCGGCCCGACGGAGATCCATCCGCGCGTGCTCACCACTATGAGCCAGCCCGCGATCGGCTACCTCGACCCGGTGTTCGTCGAGATGATGGAGGAGCTGAAATCGCTGCTGCGCTACGTCTACCAGACCAAGAACCCGCTCACCTTCCCGCTGTCGGGGCCGGGCTCGGTCGGCATGGAGTACTGCTTCGTCAACATGGTGGCACCGGGCGACAAGGTGATCGTGTGCCAGAACGGCGTGTTCGGCGGCCGCATGCTCGAGAACACGGTGCGCTGCGGCGGCGACCCGGTGCTGATCGAGGACAAGTGGGGCGAGCCGGTCGACCCGCAGAAGCTGGAAGACGCCCTGAAGAAGAACCGCGACGCCAAGGTGGTGGCCTTCGTGCACGCCGAGACCTCGACCGGCTGCCAGTCGGACGCGAAGCTCCTCACCCAGATCGCGCACAAGCACGGCGCGCTGGTGATCGTCGACGCAGTGACTTCGCTCGGCGGCACGCCGGTAAAGGTCGACGAGTGGGAGATCGACGCCATCTACTCGGCGAGCCAGAAGTGCCTGTCGTGCACGCCGGGCCTGTCGCCGGTGTCGTTCTCCGAGCGCGTGGTCGAGCGCGTGAAGAAACGCAAGGACAAGATCCACAGCTGGTTCATGGACATGAACCTGCTGCTGGGGTACTGGAACGCGAGCACCCGCACCTACCACCACACCGCGCCGACCAACTCGCTGTTCGCGCTGCACGAGGCGCTGCTGCTGATCCGCGAGGAAGGCCTGGAGAACTCCTGGGCGCGCCACACGCGCCATCACCTGGCGCTGAAGGCCGGCCTCGAGGCGATGGGGCTTAGATTCCTGGTGAAAGAACAGCATCAACTTCCGCAGATGAACGCCGCGCTGTGCCCCGAGGGCGTGAACGAAGAGGAGGTGCGCAAGACGCTCCTCGGCGAGTTCGGCCTGGAGATCGGCGCGGGCCTGGGGCCGCTCAAGGGCAAGATCTGGCGCTTCGGCCTGATGGGCTACTCCTGCCGCCCGGATAACGTCATGCTGTGCCTCTCGGTGCTCGGCTCGGTGCTCTCCGACATGGGCCTGCCGGTGCACGTCGGCGATGCCGAGGCGGCGGCGCACGGCGCCTACGCCCAGATGCACGCCAAGGACGCACAGCGCAAGAAGCGCGCGGCGTAGCATGCGAAAATCGGGGTCAGAGCCCGATTTTCCGCATTGGATACCCTAACTCACGCCCTGTCGGGCGCACTGGTGGCGCGCGCCACCGCGCCGAAGGATGCGGCGCCGCGCTCGATCCCGCGGCGCGTGGCCGCCGGGTTTCTCGCTGCGGCGGCGCCGGACCTCGATTTCGTCATCGGCTACGCGGGCCCGGTCGCGTACCTGCTGCATCACCGCGGCGTGACGCACTCGGTCGTGCTGCTGCCGCTGTGGGCGCTGCTCCTCGCCTGGCTGCTCGCCAAGATCCTGCGCGAGCCCGGCGGCTGGCGCGCGCTCTACGGCGTGAGCGCGCTCGCGCTCGGCACGCACATCGTGGGCGATCTCATCACGAGCTTCGGCACCGTGGTGTTCGCGCCGCTCTCGGACTGGCGCGCGGCGCTTGGCACCACTTTCATCATCGACCTGTGGTTCACCGGCATCATCCTCGCCGGGCTGGTGGCTTCGGCCGTGTTCTACCGCTCGAAGCTCCCGGCCGTGGCGGCTTCGGCCGTGCTCGCGGGCTACGTCGGGCTGCAGTTCGTCCAGAAAGAAAGGGCGCTCGACTTGGGCGAGCACTACGCGCGCACCCGGGGCCTCGAGCAGGCGCGCATCGAGGCGCAGCCGCGCCCCGTGTCGCCGTTCAACTGGACGGTGTTCGTGAGCGACGAGCGCATGCACCACTTCGCCCACGTCAATCTCGTACGCACCGAGCCCGTAGCGCCCTGGCAGCCGGGCGATGGCTTCATCGCCCGTCTGGACGCCCCCTATCTGCCGCCGGGACAGGCACGCTGGGAGACGCGTACGCGCTATGGAGATTCCGACGTCGAGCTGGCGAAAGCAGCCTGGAATTCGCCGGGGCTCGCGTTCTTCCGCTGGTTCGCCGATGTACCGGCTTTCGACGGCAAGACGCACGGCTCGACCTGCGTCTGGTTCGCCGATCTGCGCTTTCTCACGCCGGGCCGCGACACCATGCCGTTTCGCTTCGGCGCCTGCCGCGAGTCGCTGGACGCGCCCTGGCGGGCTTACCAGCGCGTGGACGAGCTGCGCGGCGTGCCGCTCGAGTAGCGGGCTCAGCGACCCGCCAGCACTTCGCGCAGCGCGTGGAACAGGTCCACGCTGGCGTCGATCTCGTCGCGGTTGATCGAGACGCTCTCGACGTTGACGCCGAGCGGCAGCTCCCCGACGCCGGGCTCGTCGAGGATGCGGCGCAGGTTGTCGCGGCAGATCTCGATCGACTTCGCGAGCGGCTGCGCGGCGCCGAGCAGCTCGCGCTCGGTCTCGGGCGGGATGTTGACCCCGAGCCAGCGCAGGAAGGCAAGCGTCTTCTCGCGGCCGCAGGGCGC
>DATKAX010000204.1:0-11822 GCA_035514595.1 Burkholderiales bacterium | reverse complement strand
CTCCAGGAACTCGAGAAACGCGCCGCCCGCGGTGGAGATGTAGTCGATGCCCTGGGCGACGCCGAACTTGTTGATGGCCGCCACCGTGTCGCCGCCGCCGGCGATGGAATAGGCACTGGAGTCGGCGATGGCGCGCGCGAGGGTCTCGGTGCCTGCGGCGAACGGCGCCTTCTCGAACACGCCCACCGGCCCGTTCCAGACGATGGTGCCCGCCCCCTCGAGGAAAGCGGCGAAGCTTCTGGCGGTCTCGGGCCCGATGTCCAGAATCATCTCTTGGGGTGTGACCGCGTCGACCGCTTTCGTGTTCGCCGCTGCGTCCATGCCGCGTGCAGCGACGACGTCGGTGGGCAGAGGCACCTGCGTCGCCGCCGCGATCTGCTTCGCCTCGTCGACGAGGTCCGGCTCGGCGAGCGACTTGCCGATCGGCTTGCCTGCGGCGAGCAGGAAAGTGTTGGCGATGCCGCCGCCGACGATCAGCCTGTCGACCTTCTTCGCCAGCTCCGCAAGCACGCTCAGCTTGGTCGACACCTTCGATCCGCCGACGATGGCGACGAGCGGCCGCGCCGGGTCGGCCAAAGCCTTGGTCAAGGCATCCAGCTCCGCCGCCATCAGCGGCCCGGCGCAGGCCACGCTTGCGAACCTTGCCGCCCCGTGGGTGGTCGCCTCGGCGCGGTGCGCGGTGCCGAAGGCGTCGTTCACATACACGTCGCACAGCGCCGCGATCTTGCGCGCGAGCCGCTCGTCGTCCGCCTTCTCGCCCTTGTTGACGCGGCAGTTCTCGAGCAGCACCACCTGCCCGGGCTTCACGTCGACGCCGTCGACCCAGTCCTTCACCAGGGGGACTTCTTTTTTCAGGAGTTCCGAAAGCCTTTTTGCGACCGGCAACAGCGAATCCTCGGGCTTGAGCTCGCCCTCCTTGGGGCGGCCGAGGTGCGAGGTGACCATCACCGCCGCGCCCTTGTCGAGCGCCATGCGGATGCCGGGCAGCGAGGCGCGGATGCGCGTGTCGTCGGTGACGTTTCCGGCGTCGTCCTGCGGCACGTTGAGGTCGGCGCGGATGAAGACCCGCTTGCCGCGCAGGTCGAGCTCCGACATGCGCCTGAACTTCATTACTTCGCGTTCATCAGCGCCACGGCGGCATCGAGCATGCGGTTCGAGAAGCCCCACTCGTTGTCGTACCAGGAGGTCACCTTCACCAGCGTGCCTTCGGCGACCCGGGTAAGGCCCGCATCGAAGATCGAGCTTGCCGGATTGTGGTTGAAGTCCGAGGAGACCAGCGGCTCGGTGTTGTACTCCAGGATGCCCTTGAGGTCGGTCTCCGAGGCCTGCTTCACCGCCTTGTTGACCTCCTCGACCGTGGTCGGCTTCTTCGCCACGAAGGTAAGGTCGACGATGGACACGTTGATGGTCGGCACCCGGATCGAGAAGCCGTCGAGCTTGCCGTTCAGGTGCGGCAGCACCAGCCCGACCGCCGCGGCGGCGCCGGTCTTGGTCGGGATCATGTTGTGCGTCGCCGAGCGCGCGCGGCGCAGGTCCTTGTGGAACACATCGGTGAGCACCTGGTCGTTGGTGAACGAGTGGATCGTGTTCATGAGGCCCGAGGCGACGCCGATGCGGTCGTCGATCGCCTTGACGAGCGGCGCCAGGCAGTTGGTGGTGCACGAGGCGTTCGAGATCACCGTGTCGGAGGCCTTGAGCGACTTGTCGTTGACGCCGCAGACGATGGTGCGATCGACGTCCTTGTCGCCCGGGGCGGAGATGATCACCTTCTTCGCGCCCGCCTGCAGGTGCGCGCCGGCCTTGGCCTTGCTGGTGAAAAGGCCGGTGCACTCGAGCACCACCTCCACACCGAGAGACTTCCAGGGCAGCTTGGCCGGATCGCGCTCGGCCACCACGCGGATGCGGTCATCGCCCACCGTGAAGCCCTCGCCCTCCACGCGCACGCTGCCCGGGAAGCGCCCATGGGCGGTGTCGTAGCGCAGCAGGTGCGCATTGGTCTGGGCGTCGCCCAGGTCGTTGATCGCCACGAACTGCAGGTCGTGCTTGCTGTTGCCCTCGTAGTGGGCGCGCAGCACCATGCGCCCGATACGCCCGAATCCGTTGATCGCAACCTTGATCGTCATGACAGTAGGCTCCTGACCGTTTTGGACACGTTCTCCGGCGTGAAGCCGAAGTGCTTGAACAGATCCCCCGCCGGGGCCGATTCGCCGAACCGGTCAAGCCCGACCACGGCGCCATCGAGGCCGACGTACTTGCGCCAGGGATCGCTCACGCCCGCCTCGACCGCCACCCGCGGGACGCCTTTCAACAGAACCGAGCTTTTGTACGCCTCGGTCTGGCGATCGAACACGGTCGTGGAGGGCATCGAGACCACCCGGACCGGGATCCCGGCCTCGGCGAGCTGCTTTTGCGCAGCCAGCGCGAGCGGCACTTCCGAGCCGGTGGCGATGACGACGGCACGCGGCTCGGCGGCGTCCGACAGCACGTAGCCGCCGTGGCGCACCGCCTCGAGGGCCTCGTTGCCGCGCAGCGCGAAAGCGACGTTCTGGCGCGAGAACAGCAGCGCGCTCGGCCCGTCGGCGCGCTCCAGGGCCGCGGTCCAGGCCACGGCCGACTCCACCGTGTCGCAGGGGCGCCAGACGTCCATATTGGGTATGAGGCGCAAACTCGCCGCATGTTCCACCGGCTGGTGGGTCGGGCCGTCCTCGCCCAGGCCGATCGAGTCATGAGTGAACACGTACACGACCCGGATCTTCATCAGCGCGGCCATGCGAAGCGCGTTGCGCGCGTAGTCCGAGAACACCAGGAAGGTCCCGCCGTACGGGATGAATCCGCCGTGCAGCGCGATGCCGTTCATCATGGCGCACATGCCGAACTCGCGCACCCCGTAGAACAGGTAATTGCCGCCCAGCGCCTTCGGCCCGATGACCCGGGAGGCCTGCACCATGGTGAGGTTCGAGCCGGTGAGGTCGGCCGAGCCGCCGAGCAGCTCCGGCAGCGCGGGCATGAGCGCCTCCAGCACGTTCTGGGACGCCTTGCGCGTGGCGAGCGTCTCGGCCTTGCGGTGGGTCTCGGCGATCAGCTCCCGCACTCGGTCCTCGAACCCCGCTGGCAGCTCGCCGGCCGTGCGGCGCGCGAACTCCGCAGCTTCTCCAGGAAATTGCTTTCTGTAGGATGAAAAAAGGCGATCCCAGCGCCGCTGCGCCCGCCTGCCGGCCTCGCGGGCATCCCAGCCGTCGTAGACCTCCCGCGGGATCTCGAACGGCGCGTGGCGCCAGCCGAGGGCGGCGCGGGTGGCCTCGATCTCCTGCGCCCCGAGCGGGGTGCCGTGCGCGGCGCCGGTGTTCGCCTTGTTCGGCGCCCCCTTGGCGATCACGGTCTTGCAGCAGATCAGGCTGGGGCGCGACTTGTCGCGCTTCGCCTTGCGGATGGCGCGGTCCACGGCCTCGACGTCGTGGCCGTCGACGCCCGCGATCACCTGCCAGCCGTAGCCGGCGAAGCGCTTGGGCACGTCGTCGGTGTACCAGTGCTCGATGTGGCCTTTTTCGGAGTCGATCGAGATGCCGTTGTCGTCGTAGAAGGCAGTGAGCTTGGCGAGGCCGAGCGTCCCCGCGAGCGAGCAGACCTCGTGCGAAATGCCCTCCATCATGCAGCCGTCGCCCATGAAGACGTAGGTGTGGTGATCGACCAGCTCGAAGCCCGGCCGGTTGTACTCCGCGGCAAGCAGCCTCTCAGCAAGCGCCATGCCGACGGCGTTGGCCACGCCTTGCCCCAGCGGCCCGGTGGTGGTCTCCACGCCCGGCGTGTGGCCGTGCTCGGGATGACCCGGCGTTCTGGAGCCGAGCTGCCGGAAGCGCTTGAGCTCCTCCAGCGGCAGCTCGTAGCCGGTGAGGTGCAGCAGCGCGTACAGCAGCATCGAGCCATGCCCGTTCGAGAGCACGAAGCGATCGCGGTTCGCCCACTTCGGGTCGCCCGGGTTGTGCCGCAGATGGCGCTTCCACAGCGCCACCGCGATCTCGGCCATGCCCATCGGCATGCCGGGGTGGCCCGACTTGGCGGCCTCGACGGCATCCATCGCGAGCGCGCGAATGGAATTGGCGAGCTCGCCGTCGGAGGCCTTGGCGGTGATGGCGGAATCCATGGGAGGGCGCAAATTATACTCAGCGCATGAGCGAGCTTCCGTTTTCCCGGCCGCCCCACTTCGAGCACTGCGTCGTGTGCGAGATTCCGGGCGAAGCGCACTGGTTCGTGTTCCGGGGCGAGCAGCTGCTGGTCGAAATGGGGCCGCTCGAGGGCGCCTCCGACGACCTGCGGGTGCGTGCGCGACCGGCCTGGGCCCGATTGCCGTTGCAAAAAAACCACAATTGGTTGTGGCAAGCCCCGCTCAGGACCCTCTATCTAGGTCTCCTGAATGGCTGCCAGTGCTGGGCCGCCGAGCTGCCGGTGCAGGCCGAGGCGCCGCCCGGAATGTCCTGGGAAGGGCTGCGCACGCTGTTCTCGGTGCTCGACGATGCGCACTTCGCTCTCGCCGGGCGGGCGCTGCAGCTGGTCGACTGGGACCGCACGCACCAGTTCTGCGGACGCTGCGGCGCGCGCACCGAGGCCCACCGCAGCGAGCGGGTGCGCGTGTGCCCGGCGTGCAAGCTCTCCGCCTATCCGAGAGTCGCGCCGGCGGTGATGGCGCTGGTGCGCCGCGGGCGCGAGCTGCTGCTCGCGCGCGGCCCGCATTTCCCGCCCGGGATGTACAGCGCGCTCGCCGGCTTCGTCGAGCCCGGCGAGTCGCTCGAGCAGTGCCTCGCGCGCGAAGTGCTCGAGGAGGTCGGCGTGCGCGTAAGCAACATCCGCTACTTCGCGAGCCAGCCCTGGCCGTTCCCGCATTCGCTGATGATCGCGTTCGTGTGCGACTGGGCCAGCGGCGAGATCAGGCCGCAGGCAGAAGAAATCGAAGAGGCGAAATGGTTCGAAGTATTGCAATTGCCTAGACTTCCAAGCAAAATCTCGATCGCTCGCCGCTTGATCGACGCAGTGGTTGCGCAGATCAGCGGCGAATTTGCAAGCGACTAGGAGGTTTTGCACGAGTTGAGCGCGATCGAAGAGCGCTGTTTAGCGCCGCAAGGCGCGAATGGAAGGCGTAGCCTGGTTCGTTGCACGGCAGGCTGCGCCTTCGCATTTTGGAGGGAATGGAAATGAACGGTCTGCATCTCATCGGTGACCTCACCGGCTGCCGCTGCGATCCGCAGCTCCTTCTGGAGGGCGAGCGCTTTCGCGCGAAGTGCGTCGAGCTGGTCGAGGCGAGCGGTCTGACGACCGTGGGCGTGAGCTTCCACCAGTTCGAGGGCTCGGGCTACACCGGCTGCGTGGTGCTCGCGGAGTCCCATCTCGCGATCCACACCTGGCCCGAGCGCCAGGGGCTGACGCTGGATGTCTACGTCTGCAACTACAGCGCCGACAACTCCGCCAAGGCGAGGAAGCTGTTCGACTCGATCGTCGCCTTCTTCCAGGCCGGGGAGGTCGCGCGCCAGGAGATCGATCGCGGCAGTCACCTGCTGATGGAGCCGCTCAACGACTCGACCGGCTTCTACATCAAGGCGAGCGCCCAGATCGGCGACTGGCAGACGCGCTTCCAGAAGATGCAGATCTACGATACGCCGCACTACGGGAAGCTGTTCCGGCTCGACGGGTTCAACATGACCTCCGAGAAGGAGGAGTTCGTCTACCACGAGAACCTGATCCATCCCGCGCTCACGGCGCATGCCGCGCCGCGCCGGGTGCTGGTCGTCGGGGGCGGTGACGGCGGCAGCTCGGAGGAGGCGCTCAAGCACCCCTCGGTCGAGAGCCTCACCATGGTCGAGATCGACGGCGACGTCATCGAGGTGGCGAAGCAGCACTTCCGGGCGGTGCACAACGGCGTCTTCGACAACCCCAAGCTGCGGGTATTGGTCGACGACGGGATGCGCTTCGTGCGCGAGACCCAGGAGCGCTTCGACCTGATCGCGCTCGACCTGAACGACCCGGTCGGGCCGGCGGCCGCCCTGTACTCGACGGAATTCTTCCAGCAGCTGCGCCAGGCGCTCGCCCCCGGCGGCGCGCTCACGCTGCACCTGGGCTCGCCGATCGCGCAGCCCCAGCGCGTGGCGGACCTCGCCCAGCGCCTGAACGCGGTATTCCGCGTCGTGCGGGTGTACACGATGTACATCCCGCTCTACGGCTCGCTGTGGGCGATGGCGGTGTGCTCCGACAAGCTCGATCCCAAGGCGTTCACCGCCGACGAGATCGACCGGCGCATCGAGCAGCGCAGGCTGCAGGAGCTGCGCTACTACAACGGCGAGACCCACGAGGGCGTGTTCGCGCTCCCCAACTTCGTGCGCGATCTCGTGATCCCCACGCGCCTCAAGCAGCCGGTGCGCGGCCGGCGCCTGGGCGTGGTGCGCGCCGCCGCCAAGTAAGAGAATAGGGCCGAGCCAGGTTTTCCTCAGGGCGCTTCGGCGCCCTTTTTGTTGCTTGCCGGGATAATCGTAACGCGTTACGATTATCCACATGGCTCGGACCCCGACCGGCAAGGCGCTTTCTGTCGCGGAGCGCATGCGGCGCTACCGGGCACGCCGGCGCGCGCGTGGCTTGCGCCCCGTCACGCAATGGGCACCGCTGCGGGCTCGGGATGACGTTTTGCGCAAAGCGGACCTCATCCGCACGCTGGCGAGGGCCTACGGTGCGCGCTCGATCGAGCTCTTCGGATCGGCTGCGCGCGGCGAAGAGCGGCCCGGAAGCGATCTCGATTTCATGGTCGAGCTCGAGCCAGGGCGCAGCCTGCTCGACCTGATCGGGCTCGGCGAAGACTTGCAGCAGGCGCTCGGACGGAAGGTCGAGGCGGTGAGCAAGCCGGCGATGAAGCCTCGCGTGCTCGCCCGGGCGCAGCGCGACGCGATCCGGATCGTCTAAGCTTGGCTCGATCCGGCACGGACCAACTTCAGGACGTCCTGGACGCCATCGAGGCAATCGAGGGCTATACCAAGGGCGGCAGGCGATCCTTCGACAGAAGCGCGATGGCGCGCGACGCCGTAGCGGCTCGCCTGATCCAGATTGGCCAGGCGGTGAAGGATGCCCAGGCCGAAGGTCTCGATCTGCCCGGGCTACAGCCTGCCATCCCATGGCGCAGCATCGCCGGCATGCGCGATCGTCTGGCACACAAGTACGCGCTCTCGGACCCGGCGCTCGTATGGACGGTCGTGGAGCGTGATCTTCCCGAGTTGCGCGCTGCAGTGCAGGCGATTCTCAGTCGACGCTGAGCAGCACCGCCCGCACGACCTCGAACACCCGGTCGATCTGCGGCTTTTCGATGATGAGCGGCGGCGAGAAGGCGAGCGTGTCGCCGGTGTAGCGCACCAGCAGCCCGGCTTCGAACGCCTTCACCAGGGCCTCGTAGGCGCGCGCCCCCGGGGCGCCGGGGCGCGGCTCGAGCTCGATCGCGCCCATCAGGCCGCAGTTGCGCACGTCGATCACGTGCCGCGCATCCCGCAGCGCATGGGCGGCATCCTCCCAATACCTCTCGAGCGAGGCGGCGCGGGTGAGCAGGCCCTCCTCCTCGTAGGTGTCGAGCGCGGCGATGCCCGCCGCGCAGGCCAGCGGGTGGCCCGAGTAGGTGTAGCCGTGGAACAGCTCGATGCCTTCCGGGCCCTGCATGAAGGTCTCGAAGATCGAATCGCTGGCGAAGACGGCGCCCATCGGCACGGTGCCGTTGGTGAGACCTTTCGCAGCCGTGAAGAGGTCGGGCAGCACGCCGAAGCGCTGCGAGCCAAAGGGCTGTCCGAGCCTGCCGAAGCCGGTGATCACCTCGTCGAAGATGAGCAGGATGCCGTGCTTGCTGCAGATCTCGCGCAGGCGCTCGAGGTAGCCGCGCGGGGGCACCAGCACGCCCCCCGAGCCGGCGACCGGCTCGACGATGACCGCGGCGATGGTGCTCGGGTCGTGCAGCGCGCACAGGCGCTCCAGCTCCTCCGCGAGCTCCGCGCCATGTGCCGGCTGTCCTCTCGAGAACGCATTCCTGGAAAGATCGTGCGTGTGCTGGAGGTGGTCCGTGCCGGCCACGCCCGGCCCGAACATCTTGCGATTGGAGGTGATCCCGCCTACCGACATGCCGCCGAAATTCACGCCGTGATAGCCGCGCTCGCGCCCGATGAGGCGAAAGCGATCGCCTTCGCCGCGCGCGCGGTGCCAGGCGAGCGCGATCTTGAGCGCGGTGTCGACCGATTCGGAGCCGGAATTGGTGAAGAACACGCGCGAGAAGCCGCTCGGCGCCACCCGCGCCAGCCGCTCGGCGAACTCGAAGGCGATCGGGTGGCCCATCTGGAACGTCGGCGCGAAGTCCATCTCGCCGGCCTGCCGGCGGATCGCCTCGACGATCTTCGGCCGGCCGTGCCCGGCATTCACGCACCACAGCCCCGCCGCCGCGTCGAGCACCTGGCGCCCTTCGGGCGTCCAGTAGTACATGCCCTCGGCGCGGGCAAGCAGGCGCGGCGAGCGCTTGAACTGCCGGTTGGCGGTGAACGGCATCCAGAAGGCCGACTTTTCGAGGTCGGCCCGATACCCGGTTTCGGCCCGCTTGTTCATCGGGCCAGCATACGCCTACGCGGCGTAGGCGACCACCTTCTGCCGCTGCTCGCCGAGGCCCGTGATGCCCAGCGTCATCAAGTCGCCCGGCCTGAGGAACACCGGATCGGGCTTGATTCCCAGGCCGACGCCCGGGGGTGTGCCGGTGGCGATGATGTCCCCGGGCAGCAGCGTCATGTAGTGGCTGACATGCGAGATGATCTTCGCCACGTCGAACACCATGGTTCGCGTGTTGCCGCTCTGCATGCGCTTCCCGTTGACGTCGAGCCACATGTCGAGGGCCTGCGGGTCGCGGACATCGTCGCTGGTGGCGAGCCAGGGCCCGATGGGGCCCGCCGTGTCGAAGCCCTTGCCCTTGTCCCATTGCGTGGTCGCCATCTGGAAGGCGCGCTCCGAGACGTCGTTGACGATGCAGTAGCCGGCGACGTGGCCCAGCGCCGAGGCCTCGTCGACGTACTTCGCCTGGGTCCCGATCACCACCCCGAGCTCGACCTCCCAGTCGAGCTTGGTCGAGCCCCTGGGCTGCACTACGTCGTCGTGGGGCCCGCTGATGCAGGTGGTGGCCTTGAGGAACACGATCGGCTCGGACGGAATAGGAAGCCCCGCCTCCTTGGCATGATCGGAGTAGTTGAGCCCGATCGCGACGAACTTGCCGATGCCGACATAAGGCACGCCGAAGCGCGGATTGCCGTTCACCGGCGGCAGCGACTCCGGCTTGACCCGCGAGAGCATCTTCAGGCCGCGCGGCGAGAGCTCTCTCGGGCCGATGTTCTCGACGATCTTCGAAAGGTCGCGCAGCCGGCCCTCGGCGTCGATCATCCCCGGTCTTTCGTAGCCCGGCTTGCCGTAACGGCACAACTTCATATGGTCATCCCCCCATCGATGGAATAGGCGTTTCCGGTCGCGAACAGCGACTCGTCGGAAGCGAGAAACACGAGCAGCCCGGTGATGTCGTCGACGCTGCCCAGCCGCCCCATCGGCTGGCGGGCGACGAAGTCCTTGCGCGCCTGGACCGGGTCGGGCTGCGCGTCGATGCGCGCCTGGAGCGAAGGCGTGTCGACGGTGCCCGGGCACACGGCATTGCAGCGGATCCCCTGCCTGACGTAGTCGGCGGCGATCGACTTGGTGAGCCCGATCACCGCGGCCTTGGTCGTGCCGTAGACGAAGCGCTTGGGCAGCCCCCGGATCGAGGAGGCCACCGAAGCCATGTTGATGATCGAGCCGCGGCCTTTCTTCAGCATCCCCGGCAGGAAAGCCCGCGACACCAGGTACATCGACTTCACGTTGACGCTGAAGGCCGCGTCCCAGTCCTCGGGCGTGCACTCCAGGATGGTGCCGCCGTGCACGATCCCGGCGCAGTTGAACAGCACGTCGATATCGCCGACTTCCTGCGCCGCGCGCGAGATCCCGGCGGCGTCGGTCACGTCGAGCACGCGCGTGCGGATGCCGTCCTTGCCCTCGAGCTCGGCGAGAGTGCGCGCGTTGACGTCGCTCGCCCACACGCGGGCGCCCTCGCGCGCGAACGCAAGGGCGGCGGCGCGGCCCATGCCCTGTCCTGCTGCGGTGATGAAAGCGGTCTTTCCTGGGAGGCGGCCGGCCATGAGGGCAGCGATTATACTTCGCGTCTCGATGAGTGATCCCGGTTTCGCCGGCAGGACTGCGATCGTCACCGGCGGCGCGCAGGGCATCGGCGCCGCCATCGCGCAGCGGCTGAGGGCTTCGGGCGCCGAGGTGCAGATCTGGGACCTCGACGGCGCGCCGACGGTCGACGTTTCCGACCCGGGCTCGATCGAGGCCGCGGCGCGAAGCGCGCTCGAGCGGCTGGGCAGGATCGACATCCTGGTGAACAACGCGGGCGTGGCGGGCCTAAACGCGCCCACGGTCGACTACCCGCTCGAGGAATGGGAGCGCGTGCTGCGGGTGAACCTCACCAGCCAGTTCCTGTGCTGCCGCGCGCTCGCCCCGCACATGGTGAAGGCCGGCTACGGCAGGATCGTCAACATCGCCTCGGTCGCGGGCAAGGAGGGCAACCCCAACGCGGTGGCCTACTCGGCCTCGAAGGCGGGCGTGATCTCGCTCACCAAGTCGCTCGGCAAGGAGCTCTCGCAGACCGGGGTGCTCGTCAACTGCGTGACGCCCGCGGCGGCGAGGACCGCGATCTTCGAGCAGATGACCGAGAGCCACATCCGCTACATGCTCTCGAAGATCCCGATGGGCCGCTTCGTCGAGGTGCAGGAGATCGCCGCGCTCGCCTGCTGGCTGGCGAGCGAGCAATGCTCGTTCTCCACCGGCGCGGTGTTCGACATCTCCGGCGGCAGGGCGACCTACTGAGATATGAAGAACGCGAAGCCCGGCCTGCGCTCGATCCAGTGGTTCGCCCGCGAGGACATCTACGGCTTCCTCTACCGCAGCTGGGTCAAGAACCGCGGCGTGCCGCAGGACCAGTTCGACGGCCGCCCAGTCATCGGCATCTGCAACACCTGGTCCGAGCTCACCCCGTGCAACACGCACTTCCGGGTGCTCGCCGAGCATGTGCGCCACGGCATCCTGGAGGCCGGCGGCTTCCCGCTCGAGTTCCCCGTGATGTCGCTCGGCGAGACACTGCTGCGGCCCACGGCAATGCTCTACCGCAACCTGGCCAGCATGGACGTCGAAGAGTCGATCCGCGCCAACCCGCTCGACGCGGTGGTGCTGCTCGTGGGCTGCGACAAGACCACCCCGGCGCTGCTGATGGGCGCCGCGAGCGTCGACTGCCCCGCGATCGCGGTCTCGGGCGGCCCGATGCTCTCGGGCAAGTACCGCGGTACCGACATCGGCTCGGGCACCAACGTCTGGTCGATGTCAGAGGACCTGCGCGCCGGGCGCGTCAGCCTCGAGGAGTTCCACGAGGCGGAGTCGTGCATGCACCGCTCGCACGGCCATTGCATGACGATGGGCACCGCCTCCACCATGGCTTGCATGGTCGAGGCCCTGGGCGTCGGGATGCCGGGCAACGCGGCGATCCCCGCCGTCGACGCGCGGCGCCACGTGCTCGCGCGGATGGCCGGAAGACAGATCGTACATCTTGCTAAGAATCAGATTCTTCTGTCGAAGATCCTCACCCGCGAAGCGTTCGAGAACGCGATCCGCGCGCTCGCCGCGGTGGGCGGCTCGACCAACGCGGTCATCCATCTCATCGCCCTCGCGAGACGCATCGGCGTGCCGCTCGGCCTGGA
>DATKAX010000203.1:0-16891 GCA_035514595.1 Burkholderiales bacterium | reverse complement strand
GCTCGTCCACCGCGGCGACGACGTCATCGCCCCGATCGTGCAGCTCCATGGTCATGTCCTCGCGCCCGGCGATCAGCACTTCCGCAACCCAGCGCACGTTGCGCAGCACCAGGCGGCCGGACTCGCATTTCACCTCGCCCGCCGCGGCGCTCAGGGTGCGGGCGAAGATATGGCGCTCGCCCGCCCAGACGGCTACCTCGAGGTCGTCGCCGGCAAAGCGCAGCTCCACGCGCTCCGCCTTCTCCCAGGCGCTGTGCGGCCCGAACAGCTCGCGCGTGAAGGAGGGGTTGCGGCGCGGCTCCGGCGCTTCGCCGCGGTCCGCATAGGCGCCTTCGAAGCCGCGGCAGTCGAGCGCGCGCGGGGGCTCGAGCGGATCCCACTGCGGGGGGTAACGCGGATCGCCGATGGCGCAGCCGGCCAGGCACAGCGCGAGGAAGGCGGCGAGCGCCCCCGGCTTCACTCGCCGCGGGCCTTTTGCAGCTCGATCAGCTTGGCGTACTTGAGGTAGCTGTTCATGCAGCCGATCGAGATGTGCAGCAGCCCCGGCACGCCGTCGAGGAAACCCAGGCGCAGCACGTAGAACTTGAAAAAGCGCACCACCGGCGAGAGCAGCAGGTGCACGGCGCCCGCGGTCTGGCCGCGCTCGAAGGCCTGGCGCGCCTGGAGCGTGGTGTAGCGGTTCTGGCGCTCGAGATACGTGCCCAGGTCGTCGTAGGAATCGTGCATCAGGTCCCCGCTCAGCGTGCCCGGGGTCACCGCGTAGAGCACTTTTTCGTGCACCAGATCATCGCTCCAGCGCGCGTTCAGACGGTTGAAAAGGCGCGGGCTCCAGTCGGGATAGCCCTCGCCGTGGGCGAGCCAGCGGCCGAAAAAGCGGTTGCGGCGCCTCATGCGATACACCGGGGCGCTCGGCGCCGCGAGCGCGGCCTGGATGCTGCCGGCAAGCGCGCCCGATACGCGCTCGTCGGCGTCCAGGCACAGCACCCAGTCGTGCGCGGCCTGGTCCACCGCGAACTGCTTCTGCAGCCCGAAACCGAGCCACTCCTTCTGCACCACGCGCGCGCCGCGCTCCTGGGCGATCCGATCAGTGCCGTCGGTGCTGCCCGAATCCACCACCACGACCTCGTCGACGAAAGGCACGCTCTCGAGGCAGGCAGGAAGCACGCGAGCCGCGTTGCGCGTGATGATGACCACGGACACCGGCGCGCGCTCGCTCAAGCGGTTTCTTCCCTTCGAGTTAGCCTGGACAGCCAAGGGCTCTACAGGGGTTTTTGTGCGAGCAAAAACAAAGCATAGCCGAGATAGGGTCCCAGTCGGTCCGGGCGCTCGGGTTTGACGCGCGCAGGGTCGAAACGGCGGTCGCCGAGCACGCGCTTATCGATCGAACGCTTCCATCGAGCGAACGGCAGGACGAAGTTGAGCGAGGAGAAGAAGGGCGAGCCGTCAACTCGATACCGGCGTATCCCGAGCCTGTGGCATAGGTCAGCGAGCTCGCGACGGGTATATGGCAACTCAAGGCCGAACGACCATCTTCCTGTCAGCTCCCTCTCCCACTTCCAGAAACGATACGGCCAACAGTGCAGGTTCGGCACGGAGATGATGGCCAAACCTCCTGGCCGCAGGACATCGAAATGCGCCTTGATGATGATCAGGCGATCCTGACCTTCGAAATGCTCTGCCATTCCGAAGGACAGCGATACGTCGTACTTGCCCAGCATCTCTGCCGGCAGCTTCAAGGCATCGGCGAGTACGCTGGCCTGCATCAAACCGAGGCTCTGAAATACGGTAGCGCTGGTGTCAAGGGCGGCCTGGGAGTAATCGAGAACAGTCACGTGTGCGCCTTGCTTTGCGAAAGCGGCGCTCACGGTACCGGCGCCGGCACCAAGCTCGATGGTGGAACTATCTTTCCGAATGCCGTACTCCTCCATTGCGCGACGGATGGCCCGCCACACCACGCTGTGCTCCGCCTGCGAGACGTTGTACATCAGCTCGCGAACGCGGTTAGGCGCGTGCTCCCAGAGCTTGTCCCACTGGGCTGCTGTATTGCTTGCGGTCATGGTGTGGCGCTCCCCTCAACACCGGGTAAGGCCTGCGATACGGCGGCAAGATCGGAGGTCTGATACCGCGTGCGCTCGGCCAAGCGGTTTGTTCCCTATAATCGTGAGCTTCGACCGGGCCGATTCTAACGCCAATGCCCGCAACGCCCCGGTCGCGGCGAGAGGATGACGCGAGCGCTGCTTACCCGGATGTCCTCGCTCGGGGACATCATCCACACCTTTCCCGCCGCGACCGACATCCGCCGCGCGCTTCCCGGCGTGGCGCTCGACTGGGTGGTCGAGGAAGCCTACGTGCCGCTCGTGCGCATGCATCCGGGCGTGACGCGGATCATCCCGATCGCGATCCGCCGCTGGAGGCGGCAGCTCCTCGCCCCGGGCACATGGCGCGAGATGGGCGCGTTGCGCCGCGACCTTCGCGAGCAGGCGTACGACGCCATCATCGATACGCAGGGACTGCTCAAGAGCGCCGCGGTGGCTAAGCTCGCGCGCGGCCCGGTGCACGGCTTCGGGCGCGGCACGGCGCGCGAGCCGCTCGCTTCGCGCTTCTACGATCGAAGCTACGAGTTCGCTCCGGAGGAACACAAGATCGAGCGCTATCGCGCAGTGGCGGCGCGTGCGCTCGGCTATACGCCGCCGCCTGCGGTGGACTACGGGATCGTCGCGCCTCCCCGTCCGCGCTGCGCGCCGCCGGCCCGGTACTGCGTGCTGCTGCATTCGACGGCGCGCGCCGGCAAGCTGTGGCGCGACGAGGCGTGGATCGAGCTCGCGCGGGCGCTGGAGGCGCGCGGCTTGGCCTGCGTGCTGCCGTGGGGCGATGAGCCGGAGCGCAGGCGGGCCGAGCGGCTTGTCGCGCCGCTTGACCGCTCGAGCGTGCCGCCGCGCCTTACGCTAGAGGAGGCCGCAGGCCTGATTGCACGCGCCGAGGTCGTGGTAGGGCTGGATACCGGGCTCATGCACCTCGCTGCCGCCCTGCGGGTGCCGGTGGTGGGCGTGTTCTGCGATTCCGAGCCGCTCGATGCGCGGCCCTTGGGCAGCGGCCCGACGGCGTTCCGCGGCGGCGTGCGCACGCCGCCTTCCGCGCGGGAAGTGCTCGAGGCGGTGGCGGAGGTCGCGCCCTCGTGAGGAAGCTCTATACCTGGCTGCTGCGGGCGATGCTGCCCGGGATCCTGCTGCGGCTGTGGTGGCGCGGGCGGCGCGAGCCGGGCTACCGCGAGGGGCTCGCCGAGCGCTTCGGGCTTTATGCCGGGCAGAGAAGAGAAAAGATGCTCTGGGTCCACGCGGTGTCGGTGGGAGAGGCGCGCGCCGCCGCGCCGCTGGTGCGCGCGCTCCAGGAAGCGCTGCCCGACCACGGCATCGTGCTCACCTGCACCACGGCGGCGGGGCGCGAGACGCTCAGGCAGGCCTACGGCGAATCGGTGCAGGCAGCCTATCTCCCCTACGACTATCCGAGCGCGGTGCAGGGTTTTCTCGAACACTTCAGGCCGCGGCTCGGCGTGCTGATGGAGACCGAAGTCTGGCCGAACCTGATCGCGGGCTGCGCCGGCAACGCCGTCCCGCTGATGCTGGCGAACGCCCGCATGTCGGAGAAGTCTGCGCAAGGGTATCGGCGCCTGCGCCCGCTTTCGCGCCCGGCGTTCGAGAGCCTCGCGGCGGTGTGCGCGCAAAGCGCGGCGGACGCCGAGCGGCTGCGCGCGCTGGGGGCGCGAGAAGTGCAGATCACGGGAAATCTCAAGTTCGACGTCGAGCCGAGCGCGGCCCAGCTCGAGGCGGGAATTGCATGGCGCAGCGCCCTCGGCCGGCCGGTGCTGCTCCTTGCCAGCACCCGCGAGGGCGAGGAGAGGCTGCTGCTCGACGCGCTGGCCCCGTGGGACGGCAGGCTGCTGGTGGTGCTCGTGCCGCGGCATCCGCAGCGCTTCGACGAGGTCGCGCAGTGGGCCGATGCGCGACGCAGCCGCAACCAGCTGCCCGGCGAGCGCCAGAGAATCTATCTGGGCGACACGATGGGTGAGATGGCCTTCTACTATGGCGCGTGCGACGTCGCCGTGATCGGCGGCTCCTTCGTCCCGCTCGGCGGGCAGAACCTGATCGAGGCGCTCGCCGCCGGGGCGCCCGTGCTGGTGGGTCCGAGCATGTTCAACTTTGCCGAGGCAACCAGGCTCGCGCTCGAAGCCGGGGCGGTTCTCCAGGCGGCCGATGCGCCGGCGGCGATCCGCGAGGCGCTGAGACTGATGGACAACCCGGAAAAGCGCTCGGCGATGGGAGCCGCCGGCAGGCGGCTATGCGCGGCGCACCGCGGCGCGACCCAGCGCCACCTCGCCGTGTGCCGCCGGCTTTTGAACCGGTGATCAGGGCGCTAGGGCGCGGTTGACTTCCTCGAGATCCTCGTCGCGCAGGCTGCCGGCGGCGGCCCTCAGGCGCAGGTGGTTGGTAATGGTGTTGTAGCGCGCGACCGCCAGGTCGCGGCGGGTGGAAAAGAGCTGCTGCTGGGCGTTGAGGACGTCGATGTTGATGCGCACGCCGACCTCGTAGCCCAGGCGGTTGGAGTCGAGCGCGCTCTGCGAGGACACGAGCGCCTGCTCCAGAGCGCCGACCTGCGCGATGCCGTTGATCACCGCGAGGTAGCTCTGGCGCGTCGCGAGGGCCGAGGTGCGGCGCGCGTTCTCCAGGTCCTCTCTTGCCCTGAGCTGCAGCGCGGCCGCTTCGCGCTCGCGCGAGTTGATCGCGCCGCCCTGGTAGAGCGGCATCGCGAGCTGCAGCCCCAGGGTGCTGGTGGTGGTGTCCCGGCCCGTCGGAAGCAGCGTCGAGGCGGACTCGGATTCCCTGTTCTTGCCGTGAGTCGCGACGACGTCGAGCGTCGGCAGGTGCCCGGCCGAGGCGCGCCTCGCGTCGAGGGTCGCGATCTCCGCGATGGCGTCCTGGATCAGCACCGGATAGCTCTGCTTCTCGGCGAGCTCGACCCAGCTCTCCATGCGCTCGGGCGTGGGCGGGCTGAGGCGCACGTCGGCGCGCAGGGGCTTGAGCTCCTGGTACTCCTTGCCGGTGATCAGCTGCAGGGCGCTGCGGCGGTTCTCGAGGTCGTTCTGCGAGGCGATCTCCTGCGCCACGATAAGGTCGTAGCGCGCCTGGGCCTCGTGCGTGTCGGTGATGGTCGCGGTGCCGACCTCGAAATTGCGCCTCGCCTGCTCGAGCTGCTCGGAAATCGCCGCCTTCTGCGCCCGCACCAGCTCGAGTGTGTCATGGGCGGTGAGCACCTCGAAATAAGCCTGCGCCACGCGCACGATCAGGTCCTGCGCCGCCTGGCCGAACCCCGCCTCGGCCTGGCGCACCTGGTACTCCGCCTGCCGGTACTGCAGCCAGTTCTGGCGCCGGAACACCGGCTGGGTGAAGGTCAGCGTGTAGCCCGCCGATTCGGGCGAGCGCTCGAAGCTCGGCGAGAGCGTCGTGTCGCGCGAGTCGACTTCGACTTCCGCGCGGGTGGCGTTGGCCGAGAGGTTCAGCGTCGGCAGCAGCAGCGCGCGGCCCTGCGGCAGCCGCTCGCGCCCGGCGACCAGCGCGTGCTGGGCCGCGGCGTACGCGGCGTCGTAGCGCTGCGCGTCGCGATAGACCTGGATCAGGTCCTCGGCTCGGAGTCCGGGCGCGGCCGCCGCGAACGCCGCGGCAAGCGCGAGGCCCCTAATACTTCGGCATCGCCGGGTCGACAGTTTTGGCCCAGGCATCTACTCCCCCAGCGAGTCCGGGATGCTGCAGATGTCGAGCTCGGTCGGCTGGATCTGCTGCATCGCGCTAGAAGTGAAAGCGCGGCGGATGCTCGGCGTTCGCGAGCGGTGCGATCACGGTTTCGAAAAGGTCCTCGGTATGAAAGGCGCCGGAGGCGACGCAGGTGACGAGCCGCGCGGTCATCGCCGGCGCTTCGCCGACCACGGCGAACAGCCGTCCTCCGACGGCGAGCTGCTCGAGGAAGGCGCGCGGCAGCAGCGGCGTCGAGCCGGTCAGCACGATGACGTCGTAAGGGGCGTGGCCCCGCCAGCCGCGCGCCGCGTCGCCGATCTCCAGCGTGACGCGCTCGATGCGATGGCGCTCGAGGTTGGCGCGCCCGAACTCGGCGAGCCCCGGCTTCACCTCGACCGAGTGCACCTGCGCGGCGCGGTGCGCGAGCAATGCGGCGAAGTAGCCGCTGCCAGTGCCGACTTCCAGCACGCGGTCGGACTTTCTCACCGCGAGCGCCTGCAGCACACGCGCCTCGAGCTTGGGCTCCCACATCGTCTCGCCCTCGCCGATCGGAAGCTGCAGGTCCGAGAAGGCGAGCGCGCGGTGCTCGGGGCGGACGAATTCTTCGCGGGGAACGAGGTAAAGCAGGTCGAGCACGTCCTGGTCGAGCACTTCCCAGGTGCGGATCTGCTGCTCGACCATGTTGCTGCGGGCCTGCTCGAGATTCATGATAAGCGTCGGATTATACGGGCTTTGCCCTGCGCGACCGGTGCTCGGGCATCAGCGCCCAGTACAGGACCGGCATCACGAACAGCGTGAGCAGCGTGGAGAAGCCCAGTCCCCAGACGATCGATGCGGCGACCGGTCCCCAGATGAGCGAATGCCCGCCGAGCCCAACGGCAAGGGAAAACAGCCCCGCGATCGTGGTGGTGCTGGTGATGATGATCGGCACCACGCGCCGGCGCGCGGCATAGACGGCGGCGTGCAGCACGCTCATGCGCAGGCGCCGGCGGGCGTTCGCCGCGTCGATCAGCACGATCGCGGAATTCACCGCGATGCCGGTGAGCGCGATCACGCCGTAGAGCGTGTAGAGCGAGAGCGGGTTGCCGGAGACGAGCAGCCCGAACACCACCCCGGTGAAGGCGAGCGGCACGGTGGCGAGGATCATCGCCGGCTGCCAGTAGCTGCGGAACTGGGCGGCGAGGATCAGGTAAATGAGGCCCAGGCCGAGCGGGAACAGCACCCGCATCGCATCCAGGCTCTCCTGGATGTCGTCGAGCTCGCCCGAGAAATCGAGCGAGGTCGCCGGATAGCGGTCCTTCACCCGGTCCCAGGCGGCGCGAATCGCGTCGTTCGCCGCCATGGTGTCGGTCCGGCCGCGGTCGATGTCGGCCTCGATCGTGATCGAGCGGCGCAGGTTGTAATGCCGGATCACGCCTTTGCCGGTCGCCGTTTCGGCGCGCACCAGCGAGGCGAGGGTGGTGGTTCCTCCCGTGGACAGAGCGATCGGATGGTCGAGCATTTTCGCGACGTCGGCCGAAGCGCGCGGCGCGGCGCGCACGCGTACGTCGACTTTCTCGCCCTGGTCGCGCATCTCTGCCACGACCTCTCCGTCGACATGCAGGCGCACCAGGCGCCCGACCAGCCCGGGCTCCAGGCCGCTCGCGCGCACCGCCTCGGGGTCGAGCCGCAGCACGAGCTGCGGCGCGCCCGGCGCGTCGTCGTCCAGGACGTCCGTCGTGCCCGGGACGGCGCGCACGATGCGAAGCAGCTCGTCGCTGGCGGCGCGCAGCTCCGCGTAGTCGTCGTTCCTTACCCGCACGCGCACCGGCTTGGTCTGCGGCGGGCCGCCGGCGAGCAGCGTAAAGCTCGTCTTTCCCCGGCCGGGCAGCCGCTCGATGCCCGGGCGCATCGCATCGACGATTTCCTGCACCTCGCGCGAGGCATCGCTGCGCGGGGCGAGCGAGACCACGAGCTGGCCGTAGGCATCGCCGTAAAGCGGCTCGGTGTCGGTGAACTTCACTCCCGCGAGCGAGGTGAGCGCGCGCGCCTCGCCTTGCCTTAGCTGTGTGCGCACCGCGCGCTCGAGCTGCTCGACGCGCGCGAGCGTTTCCGGAAGCGGCGTTCCCGCCGGCATGTCGACGTTCACGTAGAACAGGCGCACCGGGTCGAAGGCGAAGAACTCCATTCGAACCATGCCGCCCGCCACCGCCCCGAGCGCCCCGGCGATGAGCAGCGCGAGCAGCGCGGCGTAGCGCCGCGGCCGGCGCATCACGTGCAGCAGCGCGCGGCTGTACCTCATGCGCAGACGGTGCGTGAACCGGTGCCGCAGCCGCTGCAGGCGCGAGGGCCTGCTCAGATCCAGCTTCAGGGCGACGACATGCGTCGGCAGCATCCAGTAGGCCTCGATCAGGCTGACGGCCAGCGTGAGCGCGACCACGAACGGGATCACGAACATGAACTTGCCGACGATGCCGGGCAGCAGCATGAGCGGCAGGAAGGCGGCGAGCGTGGTGGCCACCGAGGACGTGACCGGCCGGACGGTCTCGCGCAGGGCGTCGAGGGCGGCCTCGAGCGCCTTCTGGCCGCGCTGCACCCGGTAGTACAGCGCCTCGACCACCACCACCGCGTCGTCGACGATCATCCCGAGGACGATCACCACCCCGAGCAGCACCGACACGTTGAGCGTGAAACCGGCCGCGTAGAGCACGGCGAAGCTTCCGGCGAGCGAAAACGGGATGCCGATCGCGATCAGCAGCGACACGCGGGTGCCGAGGAACGTCCAGCATACCGCGAGCACCAGCGCGAGGCCGAGCGCGGCGTTCGACTCCATGATCGAGATCGCCTCGCGCGTGGGAATGGTCTGGTCGTCGGTCAGCGCGAGCGCGATGCCCGAAGCCGCGATGCGGGGGTTCTTCTCTTCGACGTAGCCGCGGATCGCTTCGACCAGCGCCAGCGTGTTGGTGTAGCTCTTCTTGGTCACCGAGAGCAGGATCGCCGGCCGCCCGCCGCTCGAGGCGAGCTGCGTCGGCGTGGCGCGTGCGCGCGAGGCACTCGCCACCGCGTCGACCGGCACGCGGCTGCGCGTGCCGGGAACCGCCACGGTGAGCTCGGCGAGATAGCCCGGATCCGCGTCCTGCCCCAGCAGGCGCACCAGCCAGGAGGCGTCTCCGGCGCGCAGCTTTCCGGCGAAGGTGTCGCGGAACCATCCGCCGACCGAATCGGCGAGCTGCGCGGCGTTCAGGCCGCGCGCCGCGAGCCGCTGCGGATCGAACTCCACGCGCAGCTCCGGATCGTGCAGCCCGAGCGCGAACACCTGATCGACGCCCGCGAGGCGCTCGAGGTCGGTGCGCACCTCGCGCGCGACGCGGCGCATCACCTCGTCGTCGGCGCGGCCGCTCACCAGCACCTGCGCGGTGGGAAAGCCGTTCGAGGTGGTGATCTCGAGCACGCGCGGGTCGCGCCGCACCTCGGCGGGCAGCTCCGCCTGCGCCTTCGCCTGGATCTCGCGCCGCAGGTCGTTGACGCGCTTGTCGAACACCCGCTCGGGCAGGTCGTGGAAGCGCACCAGGATCGACGACACGTTCTCGCGGCTGTTGGAGATCACGAAGCGGATGTCGGCCACCTGCCGGATCGCGTCCTCGAGCGGCTGCGTGACGCGCTTCTCCACGTCCTCGGCCGCGGCCCCGGGCAGCACGGTCGTGACGCTGACCCAGTTGAAGTTGATCTCGGGATCCTGCTCGCGCGGCATGAGCGCGTAGCTCATCGCGCCCATCAGCAGCACCACGGCGAAGGTGATGTTGGCGAGCGGGTGGTTGCGCAGCAGGAGCTCGATGAACTTCATCGCAGCTTCTGGCCGTCCTGCAGCGCGCGCTGGCCCGAGACCACGACCGGCGTGTCGGGCGCGAGCTCGAGCGGCGCCGGGCGGCCTTCCTGCGCCTCGGGCAGGGCGCGGAAGCGCGCCGTGCCGCCCTCGTCGATGAACACGCCGAGCGCCGCGCCGCGGCGCACGACGAGCGCAGCCGGCGCATGCGGCTGGGAGTCGCGCCACACGATCCTGCCGGCAGCGCCGGGCGCGGCCGCGGCGCCCGCGAAGCGCAGGCGCGCCTCCACGGTACGAGCCTGCGGATCGATCGCCGGCGAGAGGCGCAGCAGGGCAAGCCTGCGCCTTCCGCCGTCGCCGTCGAAGAAGATCTCGCCTGCAGCGCCCAGTGAGGCGGCATCCTTCGCCTGCACCTGCGCGCTCACCTCGAGGCGCTCGGCGTCGAGCAGCACGGCGAGCGGCGTGCCCGGCGCCGCCAGCTCGCCGACGTCGGCGAGCCGCTCGCGCACGATGGCCGCGAACGGGGCGCGCACCACGCATTTGCCCACGGTGCGGCGCGCGGAGGCGAGCTCGGCGCGCGTCTGCTCGCTTTCGGCGCGCAGCACCCGGACCTCGGTCTCGCGCGATGCGAGCGCCTCGGCGGAGAAGAAGCCCTTCGCCTGCAGCTCGCGCGCGCGCTCGAGCTGCTGCTCGGCGAGAGCGAGCCGCGCGCCAGCCGCCTGCGAGGCGGCCCGCGCCCTGGAGGCCGCCAGCTCATGGTCGCGGCACTCGATCCGGGCAAGCACCGCGCCGCGCGCGAGGCGGCTGCCGGCCTGCGCCGGGATCGCTTCGATCCGCCCGGCGATCTCGGCGGCGATGCGCGACTCGTTCAGCGTCACCGTCTGCGCGGAAGCTTCGCGCTCGGGCAGGATCGCGGCCTGCGACCAGGGCTTGGTCGCCACCGCCGGCGGCGGGGTCTGGGCCTGCGCGTGCAGCGCGAGCGCAGCCGCGAGAAACAGCGGACAAGGGAGCCGCATGAGAGGGCGAAATAGTAGCAGCGGCGTCGAGGGATTCTTGTAAGCGCGCGCTTTTTGGCGTAGCGTTTGCGCTTGCAACAGGGGTCCTGGCGGCGTTTGAAACGCCGCCGGGTGAGAGATACCCATTGAACCTGATGCGGGTAATGCCGCCGAAGGGAACCTGCCATGAACGCCAATCCGAAGTTTCTTGCCGCCACCGCCCACGTCGACGAGGCGGCGGTCCAGCCGCTGCCCGGCTCGCGCAAGGTCTACGTCGGCGAGCTGCGCGTGCCGATGCGCGAGATCACCCAGAGCGCGGACAACCCGCCGCTCACCGTGTACGACACCTCGGGGCCCTATACCGACCCTGCGGCCCGCATCGACATTCGCAAAGGCCTGCCTGCCTTGCGGGAGAAATGGATTCTCGACAGGGGAGACGTTGAAACGCTGGAAGGACCGAGCTCGGCCTACGGCAGGGCGCGGCTCGCCGACCCGAAGCTCGCCGAGCTGCGCTTCGACCTGCACCGCCGGCCGCGCCGCGGGCAATGCGTCACGCAGATGCGCTACGCGAAGAAAGGCATCGTCACGCCCGAGATGGCGTTCGTCGCGGTGAGGGAGAATTCCCGGGCGGAGCTGTTTTCGGAGATGCTCAGGAAGCAGCATCCCGGGGAGGCCTTCGGCGCGAGGCTGCCGAAGCGCATCACGCCGGAATTCGTGCGCGACGAGGTGGCGCGCGGGCGCGCCATCATCCCGGCGAACATCAACCACCCGGAGACCGAGCCGATGGCGATCGGCAGGAACTTCCTGGTGAAGATCAACTGCAACATCGGCAACTCGGCGGTCAGCTCCTCGATCGGCGAGGAGGTCGACAAGATGACCTGGGCGATCCGCTGGGGCGCCGACACGGTGATGGATCTGTCCACCGGAAAGCACATCCACGAGACGCGCGAATGGATCATCCGCAACAGCCCGGTGCCGATCGGCACGGTGCCGATCTACCAGGCGCTGGAAAAGACCGGAGGCAAGGCGGAGGACCTCAGCTGGGAGATCTTCCGCGACACGCTGATCGAGCAGGCCGAGCAGGGCGTCGATTACTTCACGATCCACGCCGGCGTGCGCCTGCCCTTCATCCCGCTGACCGCCAATCGCATGACCGGAATCGTGTCGCGCGGCGGCTCGATCATGGCGAAATGGTGCCTCGCGCACCACCAGGAGAGCTTCCTCTACACGCGCTTCGAGGAGATCTGCGAGATCATGGCGGCATACGACGTCTCGTTCTCGCTGGGCGACGGGCTGCGCCCCGGATCGATCTACGACGCCAACGACGAGGCGCAGCTGGCGGAGCTGCGTACTCTGGGAGAATTAACCAAAGTGGCGTGGCGGCACGACTGCCAGGTCATGATCGAGGGACCCGGACACGTGCCGATGCAGCTCATCAAGGAGAACATGGCGCTGCAGCTCGAGCACTGCGACGAGGCGCCTTTCTACACGCTGGGGCCGCTCACTACCGACATCGCGCCGGGCTACGACCACATCACGAGCGCCATCGGCGCCGCGATGATCGGCTGGTACGGCACCGCCATGCTCTGCTACGTCACGCCCAAGGAGCACCTCGGCCTGCCGAACAAGAAGGACGTGAAGGACGGCATCATGGCCTACAAGATCGCGGCGCACGCCGCCGACCTCGCCAAGGGCCATCCCGGCGCGCAGCTGCGCGACAACGCGCTGTCCAAGGCGCGCTTCGAGTTCCGCTGGGCCGACCAGTTCAACCTCGGCCTCGACCCCGATACCGCCAGGGAGTTCCATGACGAGACCCTGCCGCAGGAAGGCGCCAAGGTCGCGCACTTCTGCTCCATGTGCGGGCCGCACTTCTGCTCGATGAAGATCACCCAGGACGTGCGCGACTACGTCGAGCAGGGCTTGAAGGAGAAAGCGGTCGAGTTCGTGAACAAGGGAAGCCAGATCTACCAGAAATCGGGGACGTCTACCGATTTCTAGGCAAAGAGGGTTTCCGCGGTTACCGGCACGCGGCCGTACTCCAGGGTGCGGCGGATGCGGTAGGCTTCGCCGCCCGCTGCCTTGGGCGCGCGCGCCAGGTCGAGCAGCTTCTGCGGCTTGAGCGGCTGACCGGCGGCGTCGCGGATCACCATGACGCGCGGCTGCAGGCGCTTCTCGAGGTTCTGCGCGATGACGATGCCGACCTCGCCGCTGGAGAGCTCGACCAGGCTGCCGATCGGGAAGATGCCGATGCAGCGGATGAATTGCTCGACCAGGTAGGCGTCGAACAGCGCCCCGCGCCACTTGTAGAGCATGCTGAGGGCGGCCGAGGGCGCCATCGGCTCGGCGTAGGGACGCCGCGACGTGAGCGCGCCGAAGGTGTCCACGATGGCCGCGATCGAGCCGGTCAGCCCGATTTCCCGGCCGTGCAGCTTCTTCGGATAGCCGCTGCCGTCGTGGCGCTCGTGGTGCAGGCCGGCGAGCGCCGGCAGCTCCTGCGGCAGGCCGCGGGCGGCGCGCAGGATCTCCACCGAGAACTCGACATGCCGTTTCGCGAGCTCGAGCTCCTCCGGCGTCAGGCGTTCGCGCTTGGCCAGGAGCTCGTCCGGCAGCCGCACCTTGCCGATATCCTGCAGCAGGCCGAGGTGACCCAGCAGCGCGACGTCCTCGCGCGGCATCTCGAGGAAGCGGCCGAACGCGGTCATGTAGACCGAGACGTCGAGCGCGCGGGACAGCGTGTAATCGTCCTTTTCCTGCAGCTGCGTGACCAGTAGCATGGCGTCGGGATTGCGCAGCACGCTCTCGGTGAGGCCGCTGACGGCATCGTTCACGAGCTGGGCATCGAGCACCCTGCCGGCGTGCAGCTCCCGAATGACTTCGCGCATCGCGCTCGCCGTGGCGCCGTGGTGGCCGGCGGCGCGCGGGAATTCCTGCTCGACCGGCGCCAGCTCCGGGTGCTTCACCTGGCCGGTGCGGGAAAGGTCGACCGCGCTGCGCGTGGCGCCGAGCGAGGCCTGGCGAGGCAGCCGCGAGAGCACCTCGTTGCGGTCTGGATCGACGAACACCTGCCTGCAGTACTTCTGCAGCGTCTCGAGCTGCTCCGCCGTCTTCAGGACGAAGCCCTGGAAGCGGAACGGGGTTTCGGTCCACGGCCGGTCGAGCTCGGCGACGTACATCCCGAATTCGAGCTCGGAAACGGGCACTGCTTTTCTCACCGGCAGGTCTCCTTGGGTCTTAAGATTACCGCATGCGGAAAGACGCGCGGCCGGCAGCTGGCGAGCCGGGCGAGGACGCCCCGGAGGTGATTCGCGAGCGCTGCGAGTTCGTCTACCGCAGGCTCGCGCCCGCCGCTGCGGCGACGGCCGTCCTCAGCGTGCTGCTCAGCGCGTTTCTCTGGCCGCTGCGCCCGGTCGAGCTGATCGTCTTCTGGCAGCTCGCGATCCTCGCGCTCGCCGGCAGCCTGTGGATCCTGAGCGAGGCGTATCGTCGCACGCGCGGCGCGCGCGAGCAGGCCGAGGTCTGGATCCGGCGCGCCGCATTCGGCGCCGCTGCGCTCGGCGCCGGCTGGGGCTACGCGGCCGCGGTGTTCTTCCCCGGCGGTCAGGAGGAGCAGGTGGTGATCTCGTTCGCCATCGCGCTGGTGAGCGCGGGCGGGCTGCCGCTGTTCTCGACCGTATGGTGGATCTACGCGCTGTACGCCGGCGCCGTCATGCTGCCTTTCAACGTGGTGCTGTTCGCCCACGGCACCGAGTTCTTTCGCCTGCTCGGCGCCGCGGTGCCGCTGCTCTACGTCGCGAACGTGTGGACGGCGTACCAGCTCGGCCGGGTCTTCACCACCGCCTACGGGTTGCGCAGCGCCTACCAGCGCCTTTCGAACGACAACGCGCAGACCCAGGCTCAGCTCGGCGAGCAGCTCGACAGCCTGCTCGAGGCGCACCGGGAGGTGCAAGCCTACGGCAGGAAGCTCTCGCTTTTCTCGGAGCGCGCGCCGATCGCGGTGTTCGAGGTCGACGCCCGGGCCACGATCATGGACATGAACCCCGCGGCGGAAAACCTGTTCGGCTGGGGCGCGCACGAGATGGTCGGGCGCAACATCCTCACCATGCTGCTCGGCGTCGAGGACCGCGAGAGCACCGAGCGCTGGTGGGAGCAGTTCGTCGCCGAGGCCAAGCCGCAGACCACCGTGGTGGAGCGCTGCCTGCGGCGCGACGGGCTGGCGCTCGCCTGCGAATGGACACTCACGCCGCTGGTGAACGACGCCGGCGAGCTCGCCTCCATCGTGCTGCAGGGCCGGGACATCACCCAGCAGCGCGCCGCGGAGCGGGTGCGCAGCGAGTTCACGTCGACCCTGAGTCACGAGCTGCGCACCCCGCTCACGTCGATCCTCGGATCGCTGCAGCTGCTTCGCAGCGGCGCCCTGGGCGAGGTGCCCAAGGAGCAGGACGAGATCGTCGAGATCGCGGAGCGCAACGGCAAGCGCCTGCTCGACCTGATCAACGAGGTGCTCGACATCGAGAAGATCGAGTCGGGACGCCTCTCGCTCGCGCCCGAGCCGCTCGCGCTGGACGAGCTGCTGCGCGAATCGCTGCGCCTGAATCAGGGCTTCGCGGACCGCTTCCAGGTGCGTCTCGCGCTCGAGGGCGCCTCGCAGGTCATGGTGCGCGCAGATCGCAAGCGGCTGATGCAGGTCATGACCAACCTGCTGTCGAACGCCGCCAAGTTCTCTCCGCCGGGCGGCTCGGTCGACGTCGCCGTGTCCGTCGCGGGCGGCAGGGTCCGGGTCGACGTCGGCGATCGCGGCCCGGGGATCCCGCCGGCGTTTCGCGGGCGGATCTTCGGCCGCTTCGCGCAGGCCGATTCCGCCGACTCGCGCATCAAGGGAGGCACCGGGCTGGGGCTCGCCATCTCCAAGCGCCTGATCGAGATGATGCAGGGACGCATCGGCTTCGAGGACCGCGCCGGCGGCGGCACCCGCTTCTACTTCGAGCTCCCGGTCCTGGAGAGCGCTGCAGCCGATGCCGAGGAGCCGAGCCGCGTTCTCATCACCGAGGAGGACGCGGTGGCGGCCGAGTATCTCGCCATGGTCCTCGACAAGGCCGGCTATCGCGTCGACACGGTGGCCGACGCCGCCGGCGCGCGCGAGCTGCTCGGCCGCTGGCGCTACGCGGCATGGCTGCTCGGCAGCAGGCTGCGCGACGCGACCGACGCACTCGCGCTCATCGGCGAGCTGCGGGCGCGCCTGGATGGCACGCGGATCATCATGCTCGCAGGGCTGCGCAGCGACCAGGCCGCGGTGACGGAGCCGCAGCGTCACGGGATCGTCGGCTGGCTGCTCAAGAACGACTCTCGCGAGCAGATTCTGGACGTCGTGGCGCGGGCCACCGGCGGCGCGGCCGCGCAGCCGGAGGCCTAGTGCGGCGCGGCTTCGTGGAATCCGGAATGCTCGTGTCGCTCGCGCAGATCGCCGCCGTGGTGGCGATCGGCGTCCCGCTGATCGCGTACCTCGCGCAGGACCGCCTGATCTTCATGCCGACACCGCCGCTCTCCGAAGCGCGGCGCGCGGCGGTTGCGGCGGAGGAGATCTTCCATGAGGCGCAGGACGGCACCCGGCTGCATGCCTGGCACGTGAAGGGCGCGTCCGGCGCCCCGCTGGTGCTCTACTTCGGCGGCAACGCCGAGGATGTGTCGTGGATGATCGACCAGGCGCGGCGGCGCGCGCCGGGCAGCCGCTGGCTGCTGGTCGACTATCGGGGCTACGGCTCGAGCGGCGGCTCGCCCTCGGAGAAGGCGCTGCTTGCCGATGGACTGGCGTGGTACGACCTGGCGACGCAGAAGCTCGGCGCGCAAGAGGTCTTCGTCTTCGGGCGCAGCCTGGGAAGCGGCGTGGCGGTGCGGGTTGCCGCCGAGCGGCCGGTCGCGGGCGTGATCCTGGTCGCGCCGTTCGACAGCATGGTGGAGGTCGGCAAGCACCATTACCCGCTGCTGCCGGTCAACTGGCTGCTGCGCCACCGCTTCGACTCGGCGGCGCGCGCGCCGGAAATCTCGGCGCCGATGCTGTGCCTGGTCGCCGAGCGCGACCAGGTCATTCCGGCGGCGCGCTCGAGGCGGCTCTACGAGGCCTGGGCCGGCCCGAAGCGCTGGGTTCAGCTCGACGGCGCCGGGCACAATAGTACGGACGGCGCACCTCTTTTCTGGGACCACATCCGTCGTTTCATCGCCGGAGGCTAGAATGCGCCGGGCATGACGGATCTTTTGAACGCCCTCGTTCTCGGCGTGGTCGAGGGATTGACCGAGTTCCTGCCGATCTCCAG
>DATKAX010000202.1:0-12232 GCA_035514595.1 Burkholderiales bacterium | reverse complement strand
CGGCGCCTGCGCCGAGATCTGCACCGTGCCGGCGCGCGGCGTGTCGGAGCCCTTGATCTGGCCGCGGTGGCCGGAGAGCTCGCCCGCGATGTCGCCCATCTTGGAGTCGGGCGCGGTGATCTCCACGTTGACGATCGGCTCGAGCACGATCGGCCGCGCCTTGCCGAGCGCGTCGAGGAACGCCTTGCGGCCGGCCGACATGAAGGCGACGTCCTTCGAGTCCACCGGGTGGCTCTTGCCGTCGTACACGATGACGCGCACGTCCTGGATCGGGAATCCGGCGACGAAGCCGGAATCGAGCACGCTGCGCACGCCTTTCTCGACCGAGGGTATGAACTGGTTGGGGATCGCCCCGCCCTTGACGCTGTCGACGAACTCGAAGCCCGTGCCGCGCGGCAGCGGCTCGACCTTGAGGAACACCTCGCCGAACTGCCCTGCGCCGCCGGTCTGCTTCTTGTGGCGGCTGTGCCCCTCGGCCCTGACGGCGATGGTCTCGCGGTACGGGATCGAGGGCGGGCGCGTGTCGAGCTCGAGCTTGTACTGCACGGACATCTTGTCCAGCACCGTCTTCAGGTGCATCTCGCCCAGGCCGCGCATCACGGTCTCGTTCGCGTGCGCGTTGTGCTCGATGCGAAAGCACGGATCCTCGGCCATGATCCGGTGCAGCACATCGGAGACCTTCTGCTCGTCGCCGCGCTTCCTGGGCTGCACCGCCAGGCCGAACACCGAGGTCGGCAGCTCGAGCGGCCGCGCGTGCACGTGCGCATCGGCCGGCGAGTCGTGCAGGATATGGTCGAACTGGATCTCGTCGACCTTGGCGATGGCGACAATGTCGCCGGGCACCGCCTCGCTCACCTCGGTCTGCTGCTTTCCGCGCAGCAGGTAGAGGTGCCCCGGCTTGATCGGCTTGCGGCCCTCGCCGACGTAGAGCTGGGTGCCGGGCGTAAGGCGTCCCTGGTGCAGCCGGAACACCGCGAGCCGCCCGATGTAGGGGTCGATCTCGATCTTGAACACGTGCGCCAGCACGTGCCGGCCGGGGTCGGGAATCGGCTGCAGCTCGCTCGGCTCGGTGCCGTCCGCGGGCGTGCTGATATACGCCGGCGGATTGCCCTCGGTCGGATTGGGCAGCAGCTTGACGATCACGTCGAGGAGCTCTGCCACGCCGGCGCCGGTCTTCGCCGAGGTGAACACCACGGGAATCAGATGCCCTTCGCGCAGCGCGCGCTCGAGCGGCTCGTGCAGCTCGTCGGGCGTGACCTCGCCTTTCTCGAGGTACGATTCCATCAGCTTCTCGTCGACCTCGACCACCTGGTCGATCAGCTTGCGGTGCGCCTCCTCGACCGAGGAGAAGTCGGCGTCTCCCGAGGGCGCGAAAAAGCAGTCCGAGACCTTGCTGCGGTTAGCCGCGGGCAAATTGAGCGGCAGGCACTCGCGCCCGAACGCCTGCTGGATGCGCTCGAGCAGCGCCTCCAGGTCGACGTTGTCGGCGTCGATCTTGTTGACCACCACCAGCCGGTCCAGGCCGCGCTTCGCCGCCCACTGCATGAAGCGCGACGTCATCATCTCGATACCGTTCTGCGCATTGATGACGACGCCCGCGGTCTCGACCGCGGCGAGCGCGGGCAGCGACTGGCCGAGGAAGTCCGGGTAGCCCGGCGTGTCCAGCAGGTGCACCCGGAAGCTTTCGCCGTTCTGTCTCGCGTCGAAGCTCGCGACCGCGAGCTTCAGGGAATGCTGCAGCTGCTTCTCGAGCGGGGCGTAGTCGCAGACTGTGGTGCCGCGCTCGATGCTCCCGGGAGCGGGGATCGCTCCGGCCTGCGCCAGCAGCGCCTCGGCCAGCAGGGTCTTCCCCGCACCCGACTGGCCGACGAGCGCAATCGTGCGGATGCGCTTGATGGAATTGGACACGGGCCTGCCTCCTCTGACGAATCGATCTTACCCCGGCTCGCGCCGCGGGGTCGAGATGCCGGAGGGAGGGACGGCCCCCGCGACCGCCCATTTCAGCTCCAGGCCGAGGGCATCCGGTCCTGGGCGGTCTTTGGGCCCAGGTACTTCTAACTGCCCGCGTCTCGCTTGGCTTCCAGGAGCTCGGCGCGCTTCTTGAGGGTGTCCTCGAGCTTCGACTTGGGAATCAGCAGCACGTGCTCCGAGAGCAGCTTGTCGCGTGGCTGCTCGCTCGAGGAGCGGAAGCTCACGTAGTAGTTGTCGCCCTGCATGCCCCCGACCTTGATCTCGTAGGACACCCCTTCGAGCGTCGTCGCGTTGATCAGCGTGGGCTTGTCGAGCCCGGTGTCCGGCGCGCCCTTGGGCGCCACGTCGGCGAGCTCGAGCAGGCTGAGCGAGTAGGAGGCGGCGTTGACCTTGGGGATGTCGAGCTTCGCGCCCGGGCGCGCGCCTTCGAGCTTCCAGTCGGCATTGTCGCCGCTGCGCTCGACGCGCCAGCCGCCGCCGCCGGGATAGCGCAGCTCCAGCGTCTTTACCTTCTCGACCTTGAACGAGCTGCGGTCGATCCAGTCCGCGCTGCGCGTGGTCGCCTGCGCGAGCGGGTCGGAGACCAGATAGGCCATCTTCGGATCGTCGGGCAGCGCGACGAAGCGGCCGTCGGCCGGCGCCTGGTCCGGGTTGTCCACTTCCTTCCGGAAATACTTCTTGCCCACCGCGAGCTTGCCGATGCTCTTGGCGTCCGACGCCAGGAACTCGACCTGCGTGCCGGAGGCGTCGAGCTCGAGGCGGGCGCGATCCTTCTCGCCGATCGGCTCGCTCTGGCCGACCTTCAGGCCGATCGCCTTGACGACGAACTCGTGGACCTTGCCCAGATCGGCCGGGAAGCCCTCGCGCTCGGCGAGGGTCCAGCCGCTTTCCTTGCGCTGCAGAGTGAGCGTCGAGCCCGGCTCGGCGATGCGGATCGCGACGATGTCGGCCGCCTTGAGATCCTTGAGCAGCGTTTGCCCCAGGGTTTCGACGTTCGCGGGTCGCCGGGCGCGTTCCTCCTGGTAGTAGAGCAGCGCGGCGCCGCCCAGCACGACCAGCAGCACGACCAGGATCGCGGCAACCCGGGCGTTCATGCGGTCCTCGACCTGCGGATCATGGCGACCAGCAGCCCTGCCAGCGCGACCAGCAGCGGCATCAGCGCGATATTGGCCACCTTGGTCCAGAACACCAGGCTCTCGGCGTCCTGGCGCAGGTTCTTGCGCACGTCCTTGAGCGCGAGCCGCGTCTCCGCGACGGTCTTGCGGAAGCGTTCGAGCTCGGCCTGCTGCTCTGGGGTGAGGATCTGCGCCAACGCGCCGCCTCCGCCCTGCGCTTTCTGCAGCTCCTGGAGCTTCGCCGTGGTCTTCTGCAGCTCGTCCTCGAGGCTCTGGATGCGGCCGAAATACTGCTTCTGCGCCTCGGCCTCGAGCTCGCGCACCACGGTGAGCGGGCGGAACGACGCCGCGCGGCTGCGCAGCGAGATCAGGTCGTCGCCGGCGGCGAACTGCTCGACCATGCCCATGGCGAAGGCGAGGTTGCCGTTGGAGGGCACGATCACCCTGCGGCCGAAGATCTCCTGCACGTCGACCGCGGCGCCGTCGGCCAGCATGTCGACGTCGGCCACCAGGATCACCGAGTTCTCGGCGGCGGACTCGCGCAGCGCGGGAGTTCCCGCCACCGGCTTGTCCTGCTCCTTGAGGCCCTCCGGAAAGGCGGTCTTGAACTTTCCCGTGAGCCGCAGCGCGAGCGGCATCGCGCTACCCGAGGGCAGGAAGCCCTTGGTGGCCTCGTCACCGGAGCGCGTCGCGTTGGCGCTGTCGACGAGCATCGAGTTGGGCGAGCTGGTGACCAGCTCGGCCACGCGCAGGCCCTCCGCCGGCTTCGACGCAAACGCCCCGCCGAAGGCATAGAGCAGCGTCTCGATCGATCCCGTCACGACGTCGTCGCGGCTGAACGCGGTGCGGTTCAGCGAGAGCACCGTGGGCGTGTAGCGCGCGCCGCCGCCCGAGCCGAACACCACGTCGGAGACCACCTTGTCGGGAGCCATCTCCACCCCCCAGGCCTTGAACAGCCGCGGCAGGTTCGAGGTCGACGCCTGCGGCGGAAGGCCCGGCATGGTGGGCATCTGGTCGAAGTAGGCGTACGGGTCGACGAAGGCGATCAGCTTGCCGCCGCGCAGGACGAACTGGTCGAGCGCGTACTCGGTCTGCGGCTGCGCATCGCGCGGGTGGATGAGCAGCAGGACATCGATGTCCTTGTCGATCTGCTTTGCGCTCAGCGGCACTTCCTTCACCTCGAACTCGCGCCTGAGCTCGTTGGCGAGGACCCAGGGATCGGAGCTTTGCCGTGTGAAGGGGTTGAACCGCTCGC
Organism: Burkholderiales bacterium; assembly: GCA_035514595.1. Classification (GTDB taxonomy): domain Bacteria; phylum Pseudomonadota; class Gammaproteobacteria; order Burkholderiales; family SG8-39; genus SCGC-AG-212-J23. Next base: position 7,891 of record DATKAX010000202.1, on the reverse strand, counting down.
CGAGCACCGGCAGGCCGGCCATCAGGCCGATCTTCGGGCGCCCGGCCGAGCCGACGCGGGCGATCGCGCGCACCAGGTCGTACTCGAGCAGGCGCTCGCGCTGGGGATTGATGGCCGGGATCGCCTGCTTGCGGTCGAGCTGGCTCACCGCGACGCCGAGGTAGAACTGCTCGCCCGAGAGAAGCTGCTGCGGCTCGATGCCGTCGAGCTGGGCGGCGTCCTCCTCCTCCGAGTCGGGCCTCGGGTTGTAGCGCTCGACGACGAGGTTCGAGCCCGCGACCTGCTTGAACTCGCGCACCAGGTCCTCGACGCGCTGCGAGAAGCCGCGCAGCTGCACCGGGACGCTCTCGCCCTGGGAGAGATAGAGCTTCACCTTCACCGGCGCATCGAGTCCCTTCAGGATGCGCTTGGTGCCTTCCGAGAGCGTGTAGAGATTGCCCTCGGTCAGGTCCGCGCGCAGCGACGCCGCCGAGGCGAGATAGTTGGCCGCCACCAGCAGCAGAAACAGCGCGGCGAGGCCGATCGCGGAGTACACCAGGTGCTCGTGTTTCTTCATCATGCTCGAATTACCCTGCGCGGTGGCCGCGGATGATGACGCCGGTCGCGAACAGCGCGAACGCGATCACCGAGAGAAAGAAGAACAGGTCGCGGCTGTCGATGACACCGCGCTGGAAGCCGTCGAAATGCGTGACCACGGAGAATGCCGCCACCGTGTCCACGACGGCAGGGCTCGCCCAGCGCACCATCAGGTCGGTGACCGGGTTGAACCCGGCGAGGATCAGGAACAGGCAGAGGACCACCGAGAGGATGAAGGCGACGACCTGGTTGCGCGTCATCGCGGAAGTCATGCAGGTGATGGCGAGGTAGGCCCCGGCGAGCAGCAGGCTGCCGAGGTAGCCGGCGGCGATGACCCCGTTGTCCGGGTCGCCGAGCAGGTTGACCGTGACCACCGCCGGGAAGGTGAGCGCGAGCGCGAGCGCGAGGAACAGCCACGAGGCGAGAAACTTGGCGACGATCGCCTGCCAGGGCGCGATCGGCATGGTGAGCAGCAGCTCCATGGTCCCCGAGCGGCGCTCCTCGGCCCACAGGCGCATGCCCACTGCGGGAACCAGCACCAGGTACAGCCACGGGTGCCAGCCGAAGAAGGCGGCCAGGCTCGCCTCGCCGCGCTCGAAGAAGTTGCCCGCGGTGAAGGTAAAGAACCCGGTGAGCAGCAGGAAGATCACCAGGAAAACGTAGGCGACCGGCGAGGCGAAGTAGCTCGACAGCTCGCGCTTCACGATGGTCCAGATGACGCCCATTTCTTGCCGCCCCTATTTCTTCACGGTGTCCGGAAGCGTGATGCGGCGGAACACCTCGTCGAGCTGCCCCACCTCGTTGTACATGCCCTCGACCTTCCAGCCTTCGCGCTTCACCAGGTCGATCACCGCCTGCGCCAGCTCCGCGGCCTTCGACTTGTCGTGCGGGAAGATCCTGAAGGCGCCGTTCAGCTGCTCCACCCGGCCGAGCGGCGCGAGCTTGTCGAGCGTGGCCCCCTGCGCCTGGAGGGTCACCGCGCCGTGCAGCGCCGACATCGCGCGCAGCTCCTCGGGCGTGCCGTTCGCCACGATCCTGCCGCGGTCGATGATGATGGCGCGCGTGCAGGCGGCGTCGACCTCCTCCAGGATGTGGGTCGAGAACACGATCGCCTTGCTGCGCCCCAGCTCTCGGATCAGGTTGCGCACCTCGTGCTTCTGGTTCGGGTCGAGGCCGTCGGTGGGCTCGTCCATGACGAGCACTTCTGGGTCGTGGATCAGCGCCTGCGCGAGGCAGGTGCGGTGCCGGTAGCCCTTCGAGAGCGTGTCGATCGACTGGCGCAGCACCGAGCCGAGGAAGCATAGCTCGACCACGCGGCCCACCGCGCGCTTGCGGGCGTCGCCGCGCAGCCCGCGCAGCTCGGCGGCGAAATCGAGGAAGCCTTGCACCGTCATGTCGGGGTACGCGGCCGCGTTCTCCGGCAGGTAGCCGATCAGGCGCTTCGCCGCGAGCGGCGACTCGGCCACGTCGTGGCCGCCGACGCTGACCCGCCCGGAGGTGGGCGGCATGAAGCCGGTGATCATGCGCATGGTGGTCGACTTGCCGGCGCCGTTCGGTCCGAGGAAGCCCAGCACCTCGCCGCGCTCGACGCTGAACGAAACGCCGTCGACCGCGCGCTTCGCGCCGAACGCCTTGACCAGATTCTCGATGCGTATCATGGTTTTTCTGCAGCACGCCGCGGGCGCTTACGCCTGCCTTTGCCGCGGCTCTAGAATGCGAAAGGCCCGCATTGTCCCACAATCCAACGACGCTACAGACCGGCGAGCGCGCGCGAAAGTTTCCGGTCCGCCGCCGCCCCTCGCCCGAGGCGATCGTCCTCGGCGCCGGCGCCGCCGGCCTTGCCGCGGCGGCCGAGCTCGCGCGCGCAGGCCGCTCGGTCCTCGTCCTGGAGGCCCGCGGGCGCATCGGCGGGCGCGTGTGGACGCGGCGCATGGCCGGGATCGACGCGCCGGTCGAGCTCGGCGCGGAGTTCATCCACGGTCGGGCCCGGGCGACGTATCGCCTCCTCGCGCAGGCAGGGACCGGGGCCGTCGCGTCGCTTCGCGAGCAGCGCTACGCCGCCGGCGGCGGGCTGCGGTCGGTCGACGCCTTCGCCCAGGCGCAGCGCGCGATGCGCGATCTCTCGGCGCTGGAAGAGGGCGATCTTGCTTTCGACGCCTTCCTTGCCCGGCAAAGGCGCCTGCCGCCGCTCGCTCGCACCTTCGCGCGCATGATGGTCGAGGGCTTCGACGCCGCCGACCCGGCGCGCGCGAGCGCTCGCTCGATCGCCGAGGAATGGGGCGGCGACGCGATGGAGGGATCGCAACCCAGGCCGCGCGGCGGCTACGGGCCGCTCCTGGAGCGGCTCGCCGGCTCGATCCTCGAGCGCGGCGCGCGCCTGCGCTTGGGCTCGGCGGTGCGCGAGGTGCGCTGGCGACGCCACCGTGTCGAGGTCCTGGGCGAGGGCTTTCGATTCGCCGCGCGGCGCGCCATCGTCACGCTTCCGCTGGGCGTGCTGCAATCCGGGGCGGTCCGCTTTTCTCCCGGCCTCGGCAAGCGCGAAGCCCTGACGCGTCTCGCTTCCGGACCGGTGATCAAGGCGGCGCTGCGATTCCCGTCGGCATTCTGGGAAAAGCGCTACCGCGACGTGGCGTTCTTCCATTCGCCGCAGGCCGCCTTTCCGACGTTCTGGACGCTGCTGCCGGCTCGCGCCCCCGTGCTGATCGCCTGGGCGGGGGGACCCAAGGCCGAGCGCCTTGCCGGCCGCAGCGCCGAGGCGCTCGCCGGCGACTGCCTGGCGAGCCTGCGGCGGCTGTTCGGACGGGTCGAAGAGCCCGACGAGGTCTGCGTGCAGGACTGGAGCGCCGACCCCTGGGCGCGCGGCGCCTACAGCTACGTCCTGGTCGGCGGGGCCGGCGCGAGAGCCGAGCTTGCGCAGCCCCTGGAGGACACCTTGTTCTTCGCCGGAGAGGCCACCCACGTCGACGGAGAGGCCGGAACGGTGGGCGGCGCGTTGCAGAGCGGCCAGCGCGTGGCCCGCGAGGTCATCGCCTGCGAGTGAAGCTCAGAGGCGCCGCGTGTCGGACAGGTGCCGCTTCCAGTAGCGCGAATCGAGGCTGTCGGTCCTGACGCGCTTGCCGGAGGAGGGGGCATGCACGAACCGGCCGTTGCCGAGATAGATCCCGACGTGGCCCTTCTTCTTCCCGTCCTGGTCGAAGAACACGAGATCGCCAGGCCGCAGCTGCGAGCGCGGCACCCGGCGCGAAGCTCGCAGCTGCGCCTCGGTGCTGCGCGGGACCGCGATGCCCGCCCGGCGGAAGCTGAACTGCACCAGCCCGCTGCAATCGAAGCCCCGCGCCGGGCTCGCGCCGCCGTAGCGATAGGGGGTGCCCACCAGCTTGACCGCGTGGTTGGCCGCCAGGGCGCCGGTTTGCGGTTCTACGCGGCTCGCCGAGCTCGACGCCGGGGCACTGGCGCACCCGCCGGCCGCCAGGGGGACGGCAGCGATCAGCAGCCACATCGACAAGGTCCGCGACATGCCGCAAAGATAACCGCGGACGGGGTTAGCTGCCTGTGGCGAAGTTCCTATGCTGCCGCGCGGTCGGCGCGGCGGCGCTCGTGCTCCTCGAGGTGGCGCTTGCGCAGCCGAATCGATTGCGGCGTGATCTCGACCAGCTCGTCGTCGCCGATGAACTCGACCGCGTACTCCAGGGTGAGGCCGATCGGCGGGGTGAGCAGGATCGCCTCGTCCTTGCCGGAGGCGCGGATGTTGGTGAGCTGCTTGGTGCGCACCGGGTTGACGACCAGGTCGTTGTCGCGGCTGTGGATGCCGACGATCATGCCTTGGTACACCGGGTCGCCGGGGCTCACGAACATGCGGCCGCGCTCCTGGAGCTTCCACAATGCGTAGGCGACCGCCGCGCCGTCTTCCTGCGACACCAGCACGCCGTTGCGGCGCTCCTCGATGTCGCCTTTCACCGGCGCATAGCCGTCGAATACGTGGCTCATGACCCCGGTGCCCCGGGTGAGCGTCATGAATTCGCCCTGGAACCCGATCAGCCCGCGCGCCGGGATGCGGTAGTCCAGGCGCACGCGTCCTTTGCCGTCGGGCTGCATGTCCGAGAGCTCGCCGCGCCGGCGTCCCAGCTCCTCCATCACCGCGCCCTGATGCTCCTGCTCGAGGTCTACGCTGAGAACCTCGAAAGGCTCGCAACGCTGGCCGTCGATCTCCTTGGTAACGACGCGGGGGCGCGAAACGGCGAGCTCGTAGCCTTCGCGCCGCATGTTCTCGAGCAGGATGGTGAGGTGCAGCTCGCCGCGGCCGGAGACGATGAAGGTGTCGGTGTCCGCCGGATACTCGACGCGCAACGCGACGTTGCTCTTGGTCTCGCGTTCGAGGCGCTCGCGCAGCTGCCGGCTGGTGACGTACTTGCCCTCGCGCCCGGCGAGCGGCGAGGCGTTGACCAGGAAATTCATGGTGAGGGTCGGCTCATCGACGCGCAGGAGCGGCAGCGCATCCGGGTGCTCCGGGTCGCAGAGCGTAGTGCCGATGGCGAGCTCGTCGATGCCGTTGACGAGCACGATGTCGCCAGCCTCGGCCTCCTCCACCAGCACGCGCTCCAGGCCTTCGAACATCAGCACCTGGTTCACCTTGGCCTTGAGCGGTGTGGATTCTTCTCCCTGCAAGACCGAAACCTCTTGTGCGGGCCGCAAACGGCCGCTGCGGATGCGCCCGATGCCGATTTTGCCGACGTAGCTCGAGTAGTCGAGCGAGCAGATCTGGAGCTGAAGCGGCCCCCCGGGGTCCTCGTCGCGCACCGGGACATGCTCGAGGATCGCCTCGAAGAGCGGAACCATATCGCGCCCCTCTTCATGGAGCTTGTTTTTTGCATAACCGAGAAGCGCCGAGGCGTAAATCACCGGGAAATCGAGCTGCTCCTCGGTCGCGCCGAGCTTGTCGAAAAGGTCGAAGGTCTTGTTCACTACCCAGTCGGCGCGCGCGCCGGGCCGGTCGACCTTGTTCACCACGACGATCGGCTTCAGGCCCAGCGCCAGGGCCTTGCGCGTGACGAAACGGGTCTGAGGCATCGGGCCTTCGACCGCGTCGACCAGGAGCAGCACCCCGTCGACCATGGAAAGCACGCGCTCGACTTCGCCGCCGAAGTCGGCGTGCCCCGGGGTATCCACGATGTTGATGTGGGTGCCGCGGTAGCGCACCGCGCAGTTCTTGGCGAGGATGGTGATGCCGCGCTCGCGCTCCAGGGCGTTGGAGTCCATGACCCGCTCTGCGACCTGCTGGTGGGCAGCGAAGGTGCCCGACTGCGCGAGCAGCTTGTCGACCAGCGTGGTCTTGCCGTGGTCGACGTGGGCGATGATGGCGATGTTCCGCCGGGCGGCTGCCATGAACCTGATTCCAGAAAGAAAACGGCCCGGCATTGTACGCGAGTAATTGGTTAAAATCTTCGCCCCGTTTACCGCAATCCAACCGCGAGAGTCACATGGACAAGTCACTTCTTTCCAAAACCGCGGCCGCGATGGTCGCGAAAGGCAGGGGGCTGCTCGCCGCCGACGAGTCGAGCGGCACTTGCGAGAAGCGCTTCCAGTCGGTCGGCGTGCCGTGCACCGAGGAGAACCGCCGCGCGTACCGCGGGCTGCTCTTCACCACGCCCGGCGTCGAGCAGTTCCTCTCCGGCGTCATCCTGTTCGAGGAGACGCTGCGCCAGAAGACGCAGGACGGCGTGCCCTTTGCCGGGTACCTCGCGAAAAAGGGCGTCATCCCCGGCATCAAGGTCGACAAGGGCACGGTCGAGCTCGCGCTCGCGCCGGGCGAGAAGGTCACCGAGGGTCTCGACGGCCTCGCCAAGCGGCTTGCCGAGTATTTCTCTCTCGGCGCTCGCTTCGCCAAATGGCGCGCGGTGATCACCATCGGCAAGGGCATCCCGACGCACGCCTGCCTCTACGCGAACGCCCACGTGCTCGCGCGCTACGCCGCCGCCTGCCAGGTGGCCTCGATCGTGCCGATCATCGAGCCCGAGGTGCTGCTCGACGGCGATCACAGCATCGAGCGGGCCGAGGAAGTGACCGAGGCGACGCTGCGCGCCTGCTACGCGGCGATTGCCGCCTACAACGTGGTTCCCGAGTGCTTGATCCTCAAGTCGAGCATGGTGGTCTCGGGCAAGGATTGCCCGCGCCAGGCCGGCGTGGATGAAGTCGCCGAGCGCACGCTCCGGGTTCTCAAGCGCACCGTCCCTGCGGCGCAGCCCGGCGTGGTGTTCCTCTCCGGCGGCCAGTCCGACGAGGCGGCGACCGCGCACCTGAACGCCATGGCGGCGATGCCCGGACTGCCGTGGCCGCTGACGTTCTCGTATTCGCGCGCCCTGCAGAACCCGGCGCTCAACGCGTGGAAAGGGCAGGCGGGCAACGTCGCCGCGGCGCAGAAGGCGTTCCATCACCGCGCCCGCATGAACAGCCTCGCCTCGCAGGGCAAGTGGCGACCTGAGCTCGAAAAGCAGGCCGCCTGATGGTCCTGTACGAGTCGACAATAAGAACGCTGCCGCGGATCGGCAAAGGCAAGGTGCGCGACATCTACGCCGTGGGCGAGGACAAGATGCTGATCGTCGCGAGCGACCGTCTCTCGGCCTTCGACGTGGTGCTGCCCGATCCGATCCCGGACAAGGGCAGGGTGCTCAACGAGATGGCGAGCTTCTGGTTCGAGCGCCTGAAGGACATCGTGCCGAACCAGCTCACCGGGGTAGACCCTGAGTCGGTCGTCGCCCCCGAAGAGAAGCCCCAGGTGCGAGGGCGCTCGGTGGTGGTGAAGAAGCTGAAGCCGCTGCCGATCGAGGCGGTGGTGCGCGGCTACCTGATCGGCTCGGGCTGGAAGGACTACCAGAAGACCGGGCAGGTGTGCGGCATCGAGCTGCCCAAGGGCCTGCGCCAGGCGGAAAAGCTGCCCGAGCCGATCTTCACGCCGGCGACCAAGGCCGCGGACGGCCACGACGAGAACATCAGCTATGCCGAGGTGGAAAAGCGGATCGGCGCGGCGGTTGCGGCGAAGGTGCGCGACATCTCCATCCGCCTCTACCAGGAGGCGGCGGAGTACGCGGCCACGAAGGGCATCATCATTGCCGATACCAAGTTCGAATTCGGCCTGGATGAAAGCAATACCCTTGTCCTGATCGACGAAGTCCTCACGGCCGATTCCTCGCGCTTCTGGCCGGCGGACTCCTACCAGCTCGGCATCAGCCCGCCCTCCTACGACAAGCAGTACGTGCGCGACTATCTGGAAACGCTCACCTGGGACAAGACCCCGCCGGCGCCCAGGCTGCCGGAGGAC
>DATKAX010000201.1:0-2262 GCA_035514595.1 Burkholderiales bacterium | reverse complement strand
GTGGTCGGAGAAGCGCTTCGCCTTGTAGATCGATTCCTTGACCGCCTTGGCGGCGATGCCCGGGGTGGCGATCTGGTAGTCGATGCGCCAGCCGACGTTCTTCGCCCAGGCCTGGCCGCGGTTGGACCACCAGGTGTACTGATCAGGCTTTGCATTCAGCCGCCGGAAGACGTCGACATAGCCCAGCTCGTCCAAGACGCGCGTGAGCCAGGCGCGCTCCTCCGGCAGGAACCCCGAGTTCTTGCGGTTGGCGCGCCAGTTCTTGAGATCGATCTCCTGGTGCGCGATGTTCCAGTCGCCGCACAGGATGATTTCCTCGCCTTCCCCTCTGATGGTCTTCAGGTGGGAAAAGAAGCGCTTTAGGAAACGGAACTTGGAGGCCTGGCGATGCGGCCCCGCCGACCCCGAGGGAAGATACACCGAGACGATCCACAACTTTCCGAAGCGCGCCGCAAAATAGCGGCCTTCGGCGTCGAACTCGCGGCTGCCGAAGCCGCGCCGCAGTTCATCGGGCGCCTTGCGGCTGTAGAGCGCGACCCCGCTGTAGCCCTTCTTATCGGCGAACGCATGGCAGCCCTGGAACGCCTTCATGTCGTGCAGGCGCGCGTCGAGATCCGCTTCCTGGCACTTGGTTTCCTGCAGGCAGACCACGTCGGCGCGCTGCACCGCGAGCCAGCGGAACAGGCCTTTCTTCGCCGCCGAGCGGATTCCATTGACGTTCAGGGTAATGACGCGCATGGCTCGTGCGCTTAGACCTTGGGCCCGCGCGAGGCCGCTTCCACCGCGTCCACGATCGCGTGATAGCCGGTGCAGCGGCAGAAGTTGCCCGATAGCGCGTCGCGGATCTCGGCGCGCGTGGGCGCCGGGTTGCGGGCGAGCAGCTCGGCGGCGGTGAGCAGCATGCCAGGCGTGCAGAAGCCGCATTGCAGCGCCGCGCGGATATAGAAGGCCTCCTGCAGCGCCGCAAGCCGACCGGACTCGGTCGCGCCTTCGATGGTCTCGACGCGCGCGCCGTCGGCCTGCACGGCGAGCGTAAGGCAGCCGCGCACCACGGCCCCGTCGAGCACCACAGAGCAGGCGCCGCAGACGCCGTGCTCGCAGCCGACGTGGCTCCCGGTGAGGCCGCGATCCTCTCGCAGCCAGTCCACGAGCGATTTGCGCACCGGCACGCGCGCGCGAACTTCCTGGCCGTTCACCACGGTGCGGACCTCGCGCTCGGCAAGCGGCTCGCTCATGCCTTCTCCAGCCGGGCGAACACCCGCTCGAGCAGCACGCGCATCAGCTGGTGGCGGTAGCTTACCGGGTAGACGTCGGTTCCGGCGACTTCCATCGCGTCGAGCGCGGTGAGCGCCTCTTCGAGCCCGGCCGCGCGCAGCAGGATCGGCCGGTCCGCAACGCCGAAGCAGGCGAGCCGCGCCTCGCGCAGAGCGCCGCCCTCGACGCTCGCTGCCGCCGCGAGGCCGGCGAGCGCGAAGTCGCCGTGCCGGCGGGCGACTTCCTCGAAGGCATAGCGCCACCCGGGCGCCGCGCGCGGATAGTCGATGCGCATGAGGAGCTCGCCGGGTGCGAGCGCGGTCTCGTAGAGTCCGCGGAAGAACGCCTGCGCCGGCACGCGCCGCTCGCCGTCCCTGCCGCGCAGCACCAGCGTCGCGTCGAGCGCCAGCGCGCAGGCCGGAAGCTCCGCCGCCGGGTCGGCGAGCGCGAGGCTGCCGCCGTGCGTGCCGCGGTTGCGCACGGCGGGATGGGCGACGTGCGGCAGAGCGAGCGCGAGAAGCGGTGCCGCCCGGCGCACCGCCTCGGAGCGCAGCACCTCGCCATGGCGGGCAAGCGCGCCCACTTCGATGCGATCGTCGTGCTCCGCTATGCGCTCCAGGCCGGGAATGCGGTTGATGTCCACCAGCACGGCGGGCGCAAGCAGCCGCAGGTTGAGCATCGGCATCAGGCTCTGACCACCCGCCAGAACGCGCGCCTCGGCCTCACGATCGGCGAGAAGCGCAAGCGCTTCCTCCAGCGACTCGGGCCGCGCGTAGCGGAACGCCGGCGCCTTCATGCGCTGCCCTCCCCGAGCGCGCGCAACACCGCCACCGGGGTGATCGGCAGCGCCTCGAGCATCGCCCCGTGTGGCGCCAGCGCATCGTTGACCGCGTTGAGGATCGCGGCCGGTGCAGCCGCCGCGCCTGCTTCGCCCGCGCCCTTCGCGCCGAGGTAGGAGCCGGCATAAGGGGTCTGCACATGGCCGACGACGATGTCGGGCATCTCGGC
>DATKAX010000200.1:0-5392 GCA_035514595.1 Burkholderiales bacterium | reverse complement strand
CGAGGGACGCTTCGCCGCGGCGGCCGAGAAGCTCGCCGGCGTGCGCGACGGCGCCTCGCGCTTCGGCGGCAGCCACGCCCAGCGCGATCTGCTCACCCTCACGCTGATCGACGCGGCGACGCGCGCCGGATTGCGCGACCTGGCGCGGCACTACGCGAACGAGCGCCTGGTACACAAGCCGGCGAGCGAATGGGGACGGCGCCTGGCGAGCCGCGCGGCGGGCTGCTAGCTGTGATGGCCCGGATTGCCCAATCGCCAGAGGAGCTGGACGACGAAGGTAATGGCGGCGCGGTAGCCGTCGACGGAGATGAACTCGTTGGCCGCGTGCTGCAGGCCGGCGTGTCCCGGCATCGTCGCGATCCACGGCAAGCCCAGCTCGCGCGTGTAGAGTCCGGCGGCGATTGACCGCGCCGTCCGCGGCCATACCTCGGGGCGGTACCCGCAAGCGGCATAGCACCAGAGCAGCTCCTCGACGGCCCAGTTGCCGAACGGACTGCCGCCGCCGTCGTACGAGTTCATCACCTCGATGGCGATATCGGCGTAGCCCCTGGCATCGAGATGGCGGCGCATCGCGGCGATGACCGCCTCGGCTTTCATGCCGCCCAAGGGGCGTATCTCCAGGCTCGCCACCGCTTCGCGCGGGACGTGGGCCTTGTGCCCGCCCTCGACCACCAGCCCGGCCTTCAGCCCCGACACATTGAACTCCGACTGGAAGCAGTAGGCATGCAGCGCATCGCGCAGGCTCGCCTGCTTGAAGCGAAGCGCGCCCAGCTCCTCCAGAAGCTGCCCGGCATCGATGCGCCGCGCCAGGGCCTCGAGCAGCGCGAGCTCGGCTGTTGTGGGGGGCTCCCTCCCGTCGTAGAAGCCCTCGATCGCGACATCCGAGTCGTCGGCGAGACGCATGCCCGCGAGCGCCTGCACCAGGCGGTGCGCCGGGCTCGCGACCCAGCTGGCGTGGCTGCCGTGCAGGTCGGAGCGAACGGGCCCGCCCCACTCGCCTCCTCGAGCGCGGAGCTTGAGCGTGATCAAGCCCTTTGCCCCGAGCCAGACCACGGCGGTCCCGTCCGCGCGCTGCGTGTTCCACGGAAAGTAGGCCACGTCGGCCTGCCGCAGATCCTTGCGGTAGCGGCGCACGAAATCCGCCATGCCGCCGCTGCCCAATTCCGATGCTTCCATCACCAGCATGAGGTTCGCCGGCAGCGGAACGCCCGCCTCGCGATAGCTCGCGATTGCGCTGAGGACCGCCGCGTACGGGCCTTTGGTGTCCTCGGCGCCGCGTCCGACGATGCACTCGCCCTTGCCCGCCAGGGCCATCTGCCGCGCCTCGAACGGCGGCGCGATCCAGCCCGGCTCGTCCGCCGGCACCGTGTCGTACATGCAATGGAACAGCACGGCGCGGCCGGCACCGGCATCGAAGGTCGCGTACAGCACCGGAAGCTCGGCCGTCGGGACGATCTGCGCCTGGCCGCCGAGCGCCTGGACCTCGTGAACCAGGCGCTCGAGGATCGCGTCGATCGCCGGCCGGTCGGTCGAGACCGACCGCTGGCGGATGTGAGCGCGCAGCCGCTCGAGATGGGCCGGAAAGCCCTCGGCCGCCTGACGCAGCACGGTATCGATCATGGGGAGCCGAAACGCCGGGTCGCGGCCATGGCTTGTCCTTCAGTCCTGGAGCACGGTGATGCCCCGCTCGCCGACCTGAAGCTCCACCGGGCTACCGACGGCGAGGCCGCCGGCGTGCTCCAGATCGGCGATGTCGGCGACCAGCGCAAGCCCGCTCTCGCTGCGCGCCGTGATGCGCACCGCCGCGCCGAGGAACGTGCGCTCGGTGATCACCGAAGGGATGGTGACGGCGTCTTCTCCTCCACGCCCGTTGGCAAGGCCGACGCGCTCGTAGCGCAGCGAGAGCGTCACCGGCACCCCCGCCCGCAGGTCCACCGAGGAACGGCAGCGCAGCCTGACGCCGGCGCACTCGACCACCAGCCGGCGCTGCGGCAGCGCTTCGACCACCCGCCCCTCGATCAGGTTGCTCTGGCCGATGAACTGCGCCACGAAGCGGGTCTGCGGCGCGTTGTAGATCTCCTCCGGCGTGCCGACCTGCAGCACCCGGCCCGCGTTCATGACGGCAATGCGGTTGGCGAGCGTGATGGCCTCGGCCTGGTCGTGGGTGACGAAGATGAACGTCGAGCCGAGGTCGCGGTGCAGGCGCCGCAGCTCGTCGTGCATCTGCAGCCGGAGCTGCAGGTCGAGCGCGCCGAGCGGCTCGTCGAGCAGCAGCACCGACGGGCCGTTCACCAGCGCGCGCGCCATGGCGACGCGCTGCTTCTGGCCGCCGGAGAGCTGGTCGATGGAGCGCGACTCGAAGCCCTGCAGCCGCACCAGCGCCAGCACCTCCTCCACCTTGGCGCGGATGCGGCCCGAGGTCTCGCGCCTCATCTTCAGGCCGAAGGCGATGTTCTCGAACACGCTCATGTGCGGGAACAGCGCCAGGTGCTGGAAGATCATGTTGGTCGGGCGCAGGTACGGCGGCTGGCCCAGCACGCTCCTGCCGCCGATCATCAGCTCGCCCGAGCTGGGGTTCTCGAAGCCGCCCATGATGCGCAGCAGCGTCGTCTTGCCGCAGCCGCTCGGGCCGAGCAGCGCGAAGAAGTCGCCCTCGCCGATCTCCAGCGACACGTCGTCGAGCGCGAGCACTTCGCCGAAGCGCTTGGTGACCCGGCGCGCCTCGACCGCGGCGCGCCGGGCGGGGGTTGCCTCGCTCACCGCGTCACGCCGCCTTGACCCGGCCCCAGGCCTCGATCCAGCTGTCCATGTCCTTCGGCCAGGCGAGCGGCACCAGGTTGAGGCCGCGCTCGAGGATGTCGTAGCCGTACTTGGTACGGTCCGCAGGCGACAGCGCCGCCGCGGTCCCGGCGCTGGTGACCAGGTATTCGGTCTCGCGCGTGAGCGCCGTGCCGTATTCGACCCCGCACATGGCGTTCAGCACCGCGTGCGCCTCGTTCGCGTTGGGCGCGTTCTTCGGGATGAAGGCCGCCTGGTTCCAGAACAGCAGGCCGTCGCTGGGCCAGTTGTTGGTGACGTCCATGCCGCGGCGCTGCAGCACGGCGCGCATCACGATCCAGCCGTACATCGCGTCGACCTCGCCGCTCGACATCATGTTCACCGCCTCGCCGAACTGCGTCCACAGCGTGCGAAAGTTCTTCTTCTTCGCGATCAGGAACTTGGTCACGTCGCCGAGGTCCTTGCGGTCCATCTCGAACGGCTTCTTGTGCCCCATGGCGAGCGCCGCGGCGGCGATGCTCTGGTGCGCGTCGTCGCGCAAAGCCACCCGGCCGGCGTACTTGTCGTCGAACAGCACCTTCCACGACTGCGTGAGCGCGGCTTCCTCCGGGATCTTCTTGCGGTTGTAGATCACCGAGTCGTAGCCCCAGAAGATAGGGACGGCGTAGGTCTTGCCGGCGCGCCGGATGATCTGGTCCTGGAACAGCGGCAGCAGCTTGGCTGCATTCGGCACCTTGGACGTGTCGAGCGCCATGGCGAGCTCCTGGCCGTCGCGCTCCCCGAGCAGCGGCCCGCGCATGAAGTTGGTGACGCTCACCATGAAGTCGTAGCGCGAGGTGCCGCCCGGCGCCGTCAGCTTCGCCACCGTGTCGGTGGGCGACACGTAGGGCAGGTTGTTGATCTTGACGTTGGTGCCGCCCTCGACGATCGGGCGCACCTTGTCGGGAAGGATCACGCCCGCGAATACCGCCGTGATGGTCTTTTGCTGCGCGAAGCTCATGCCCGGGATGCCGGCGAGCGCCGCCGCGCCAAGCGCCTGCGTCGAATGCTTCAGGAATCCTCTTCTCTTCATCTGATCCTCCGTTGGGGTGAACGCTTCATGATGCGTGGTCCGCGCGCTTCGCATAGGCGAAACCGAGCAGCGCGGCGGCCATCGATACGAGGATGATCATCACCGCCATCGCCGGCAGCTCCGGCGCGAGGCGATCGACGATCATGGTCCAGAACTGCACCGGCACGGTACGCTCCTCGCCGACCACGAATACCGTGCGGATGAACTCGTCGAACGAGAGGCTGAACGAGAACAGCGCGGTGGCGATGATCCCCGGCCGGATGATCGGCAGCACGATGCGCAGGAAGATCTGCCGCGGGTGCGCGCCGAGGTCCATCGCCGCCTCCTCCAGCGTCTGGTCGAAGCGGTGCACGCGCGGGTAGAGCGTCAGGAAGGCGAACGGCAGCACCCAGTTCACGTGCGCGACCAGCACCGTGCTCATGAGCGAGGATCGCACCTCGGCGTAGCCGAAGAAGATCAGCAGCACGATGCCGCCGATGATGCCGGGAATCACCATCGGCACCAGCACCAGGTTGAGCAGCGTCCCCTTGCCGCGGAAGTCGTGGCGGAAGGCGAGCGACAGGCCGAGCGCGAGCGCGGTGGCGATGAGCGCGGCCGCGGCGCCCACCGTGACGCTGTGGCCGAAGGCCGCCAGCAGCCTCGGGCTGGCGAGCACCGTCCGGTACCAGCGCAGCGAGAGCTCGGTGATCGGGAAGCCGGTGATCTCGGAGTCGTTGAACGACAGCACCGCGATCATCACCAGCGGCGCGTACAGCACGAAGAAGAAGGTTGCCGCGTAGGTCCACAGCGCGAGCTTCCAGGCGCGGAAGGGATCGCGCGCCATCTAGAAGCGCCCCCCCGTGAATACCTGCCGGATGCCGATCCAGCGCCCCGTGACGAGGAGCAGGATGACCACCACCAGCGCGAGCGTCGAGCCGAGCGCGGCGCCGAAGGCCCAGTTGTTGTTGTTCAGGAACTGGTCGGCGATCATGTTGCCGTACATGATTCCGGAGGGGCCGCCGAGCAGCCGCGGCGTGACGTAGGCGCCCACGCCGAGCAGAAACACCATGATGCAGCCCGAGAGCACGCCCGGCCAGCTCAGCGGCAGCAGGATGCGCCACAACACCGACCAGGGCCGCGCGCCGAGATCGACCGCCGCCTCGATGAGGCGCGGGTCGATGCGGTCGAGCGACAGGTAGATCGGCAGCACCATGAACAGCGTGTAGACGTACACCAGGCCGAGGTAGATGGTGCCCTCGTTGTAGATCAGCCAGTCGATCGGCTGGTCGATCACCCCGAGCCACAGCAGCGTCGCGTTGATCGCCCCGGCGCGGCCCAGGATCGGCAGCCAGACGAAGGTGCGCACCACGTAGCTGGTCCAGAACGGCATGAACAGCCCGATGATGAACACGCTCTTCCACAGGCCGCGCAGCCGCGTCAGGAAGTAGGCGATCGGATAGGACACGACGAGCGCGATCAGCGTGCTCACCGCCGCGATGCGCAGCGACTTCAGGAGCAGCGTGCCGTAAAGCGGCTCGGTGAGCTGGCGCGCGTAGTTGCCGA
>DATKAX010000199.1:0-3685 GCA_035514595.1 Burkholderiales bacterium | reverse complement strand
CGCCGCGAGGCTCTACTGAAGAAGCTGGGGGTACGCCGATGAAGACCATCCGCATCTCGAAGCAGGACATGGAAAAGCGCATCGCGCGCTTCTCGCGCCTCGAGCCGCTGCCGATCCAGAACGCGTCGATCCCGGAGGAAGCGCGCGACGTGGTCTACGCGCGCAAGCTGCTTTCGGTGATCGGGCTGGAGTCGAAGGCCGAAACCCCGATCAGCAGCGGGGCGCCGATCGTCGGCGCCGCGGGCATGACCATGACCCTCGCGGTATGCCCGCCCGGCCAGGGACCGGGGCTGCACGCGCACGTGCAGACTCACGAGACCTTCACCGTGCTGAAAGGCCGCTTCGAGGTGCGCTGGAACGACGACGGCGGCGAGAGCGCGGTGCTCGAGGCCTTCGACACCATCTCCATCCCGCCGGGGGTATGCCGCGCGTTCCGCAACATCGGCGAGGAGGAGGGCATCCTGCAGGTGATCATCACCGGCGGCGTGCACGACATGAACGACATCGCCTTCACGCCCGAAGAGAAGAAGCGCATCGACGCCGTGGCGCCGGGCGTGGCGGCGCAGTTCGAGAAGGCGGGTCTCGCCTTCACCGCCGGCAGCTGAAGTTCGGGCTCTGACCCCGAATTATTTCTTGAAGCGCGCGCAGTAGGCGGCGGGGCCGGTCCAGGTCTGCTCGACGACGCGGCGCTCGCTGAAGACCAAGGTGCGCTCGCAGCTCTCGGATCCCGCGCTGCCGCCGAAGGGAAATCCTATGCCTACGCCCACTCCGCTGCCGCCGCTGCCGCCGAACACGCCCACGCCCACCGACGGCCCGCCGCGGTAGGTCGGCGGCTGATGCGATACCCAGGTGTGCGCCTCGCGGTTGTCGGCAAGGGTCGTGCTGCGCCCGGGCGCGCCCCAGGCAAGCACCACTTCCTCGTAGGTCGCGCCCTCCCAGGACGCCCGCGCGTCGGCGAGGTCCGCCTGCGTCGTGGCGCAGCTCGCGGCGAGCAGCGCCGCGGCGAACTCAAGCGCGCGGGCTTTGCGTATGGGGGCCTCCCGGCTTGGACACGCCCTTCACCGCCTGGCCGGCGGTCTCGCGGTCTTCGCGCACGGCGACATCGCCGAGCGACAGGATGCCGACCAGGCGCTTGTCGCGGTTCATGACCGGCAGGCGGCGCACCTTGATCTCGGCCATGTTACGCGCCACCTGCTCCATGTCCTCGTCCTCGAAGCAGTATTTTACTTCGGGGCTCATCACCTCGCGCACCGGCGTGTCGGGACCCTTGCCGGCGGCCACCGCGCGCACCGCGATGTCGCGGTCGGTGATCATGCCGACCAGGCGGTCGTTCTCGCCCACCGGCATCGCGCCGGAGTCGATCTCGGCCATGATTCTGGCCACGTCGCGGATGCTCTGGGCGGGCGTGGCGATGCGCACATCGCGCGTCATTGCTTCGCTGACTCGCATGGGGTCCTCCTTCAGTGTAAGCCCGAGGCCATGCAAGCGGCGTACCGCCCTACTTCCCGCCTTCGTCCCGGCGCGCCGCGCCGAGCAGCAGCCAGGCGGCCGCGATGACCGCGGCCACGGTCAGGGCGACCGCGCAGCCCAGGGCGGCGGCCGCGGTCGGGATGAGGAACACCGGGCTTTGCGCCGCGAGCGCCTCGGTCGGCGCGATCGCGACGAACAGGGTGGCGGCAATCATCGCCCAGCGCCGCAGGTAGGCGAGCAGCATCCAGCGCATCGCCCGGTTGTACGCCAGCGCCCTGGCGCGCAGCGCCGCGGGGCCGCGCGAGGCGTCCTTGAACAGCGCAAACGGATCCAGGTACAGAGCGAACTGCCTTGGCAGAGGCAGTCGCGACCGCGCTTCTCGGCTTAGCAGCGATTCGACACCGCGATCGTCCGGAAGGGCGCTCATGGCCGGGCTCTCGGGCCATTGTGCCGCAGCCGGCGCTGCCGAAAAAGGCGGAAAGTCCGCGACCCGCCGCCCGCTCCTGAGCGGTTCGGCCTATTTCTCCGACTTCTGCTCGGCATTGCCGGACGGGCCCGAGCCGCCCGTGGCGGCGCTCTCCCCGCCAATGCCCAGCGCGCCCAGCGTGCGAGCATCGAGATTGCCGGTCACCTCCAGGCCCTGCGCCTGCTGGAACTGGCGCACGCCCTGCTCCGTCTGCTCTCCCCACACGCCGTCGACGGGGCCACCGTCGATGCCGCGGGCGTCCAGCGCCTGCTGCACCTGGCGCACCAGGCTGGCGCTCGCCGCTACCGGCTCGGCCCGCTGCCCGCTCGCCTGCCGGCTCTCGCCGGTTTGCCCGCTGCTCGAGCGATCGCCGAAGATACCGTTTCCAGCACAGGCCGCTAGGCCGGCGCAAGCCAATACTGCGATCGACAACTGGAAGCTTTTCATCGGCTGCTCCTTTCGCCGCCGCCGACGCCCGCCGAGCCCTGCGCCTCTACGCCGAGCGCGCTCAGCGTCTTCTGGTCGATCTCGCCGGTGGCCTCGAGGTCGGACTCCGACTGCTGGAAGTTCCTAAGCGCCTGCCGGGTGGTTTCGCCCATCCTGCCGTCCACCGCGCCGGCATGAAAGCCCTGCTCGTTCAACTTCTGCTGCACCTGCTTGATGGTGTCGCTGCTCAGGCTCATGCCGCGCTGGCCGGTTGCGCCCGCCGCCGCACTGCCTTGCGACATGCCCTGCTCCCGGCCGCTTGCCGAGCCCCCGGTGGCGGCAGCGCCTTGCATCTCGACGCCGAGCGCCGTCAGGGTCTGCTGATCCAGCTGGCCGCTCGCCTGGAGCTTGTCCTGTGATTGCTGGAAATTCTGCACCGCGCGTTGCGTGAGCGGACCCCACTGGCCGTCGACCGGGCCAGCGTCGTAGCCCTTGGCATTCAGCTCCTGCTGCACCTTCCTGATCAACTCCGGGGACATCGCCGCCTGCGAAGGCTGCGACATCGACTGGCCCTGGCCGGACTGCGAGCGCTGCTGCTGCGAGGCATCGCCCGCCGCGATAGTGCCTGCGGCGAAGAAAGTCGTGCCGGCTGCTACGAGGTACCTGAGCTTCATGGGATAGATTCCTTTCAGAGGAAGCGAGTCGCCTGCCCGTGGCGGGCGCGGCTCTTCTGCTGCGCGCAAGCTGCGTGCCTGCGCCCAAAAAAAGCGGAGAACTGCCGCTCTCCGCTTCTTCTACCGCCTTTACACGATCCTAGTACTTCGACTTCTCCTCGATGTTGCGCGACGGGGTCTGCGTGGAGCCGCTGTCGGCGCCCGAGGACGACTGTCCGCTCGCCCCGGTTGCGGGCGAACCGCTCGCCCCGCTTCCCGAGGAACCGCTCATGCCGCTTCCCTCGGTGCTGCCGCCCGTGGCGGCCGCGCCTTCGGCCTCGACGCCGAGCGCCGACAGCGTCTGCTGGTCGAGCTCGCCGGTCGGCTGATGGCCCTGCTTCTGCTGGTACTCCCGCAGCGCCGCCTGGGTGTTCGGACCCCAGACGCCGTCCACCTCGATGTCGTGGCCGGCGGACTTGAGCTTCTCCTGCACCTGACGCACCACCTGCTCGTTATGCGTCATGGCAGAGCCGCCCTGCGCGGACGCGCCCGCCGCCGCCGAGCCTTGGGACGTCTGCGCGCTCTGCTCGGTCTGCGCGCTGCCTTGCTGCTGGGCGCCCTGCTTCGCTTCGTCCGCCGCCAGCGCGAACGTCGCGAGCGAGAACGCCGT
>DATKAX010000198.1:0-6310 GCA_035514595.1 Burkholderiales bacterium | reverse complement strand
CACTGGGTGCGCGAGACCGGCACCTTCAAGCTCGAGGAGGGGGTGCGCCGGCTGACGAGCGACCCCGCGCGCAAGTACCGCATTCCGGGGCGCGGCACGATCGCGCCCGGCGCCTGGGCGGACCTGCTGCTTTTCGATCCGAAGCGCGTCGGGGTCTCGCCGCTGGAACGCGTGCGCGACCTTCCGGGCGGAGGGGCCCGCATGCTGCGCCGCCCGCGCGGCGTGCACGGGGTCTGGGTCAACGGCGAGCGTGTGTTCGACGGCGAGCGCCATGATCCGCTCGCCGCAGGACCGGGGCGCGTGCTTAGGACCTTCGACCCATGAATTGAGCGCGGGCGAGCGGCTCGCGCGTAACTTGAGCAGGCTAGGGTTGGGGGTAATGGGCCGCCGACTCCTGCCGCGCACGCTTCCGGAGCTGTTCGCGCATGCGCTCGCCGTCGAGCGCGAGGCGATGAAGCGCTTCGAGGAGCTGGCGCAGTTCATGCGCGATACCGGCTTCGACCACCTTGCCGAGGAGCTCGAGGCGATCGGCCGCGAGGAGCGCGAGCAGCACGACACGCTGGCGCTCGGCACCGCCGATCGCAGGCTCCCCGAGATCTCGTCCTGGGAATACGCCTGGCATCACCTCGGGCCGCAGGCCGACAAGGTGGCGCCGCCGACCAGCGCCCGCGAGGCGCTCGCCCTCGCCCTCGCCGTCGAGCGCCGCACCCAGTTCTTCTACGCCGATGTCGCCGAGAACGTGAGCGACGACGCGGTGTCCGCGTTCGCCGCCGAAATGGCGGCCGACGAGCAGCGCCACATCGCGCGCCTGGAGACGCTGCTCCAGCGCGAGCCCGACCCGGCCAGGCGCAGCGACGAGCCGGACGGGGTGATGGCCTAGCTCAGGTTCGGCTCAGGTCCTGAACTTCCAGTCGCCGCTGCCGGAGCGGCACGCGACGCCTTTGACCGAGTCCTGCTTACGACCGGTGCTCATCACGGTAGTGAACTCGCGGCAGGCCTCTTTTCCGCGCTTGAAGTTGCGCGTCGGCGTGAGCCGGTAGTTCACCCCGGTCGCCGAGTTGGTCCAGAGCACCGTCTTCCGCTCGCCGGCGAGCTCGAGCGCGTGGCCCATGCAGGCGCGATCCGAGTTGTCGATCTCCTGGCCGATCTTGGCGCCGATCACCGCGCCGATCACGCTGCCGAGCATGATCGCCACCGGGCGGTCCTCCCGGCTCGAAACGCGCGAGCCGATCACCGCGCCGGTGACGCCGCCCAGGACCGCACCGACCGCGGCGCTGTCGCAGCGGCCTTCGATGACCCCGTAGTCCTTCTCCCATCGCTTGCCGGTGTAGCCGACGTAGTTCGGGTCGTTCTGCTTGCGCCAGCCGTGCGCCGGCGCCCACGGCGGCGGCTGAGCGGGCGAGGGGATCGGAGCCAGCGCGAGCGAGAGCAGCGCTATGAGGGCAGCAGTCGTTGTTTTCATGGGGGGAGTCTAATCCAGGCGCTATAGTGGCAGGCGGTGATCTTGCGGCTGCTGCGACTTTTTACTCGGCACCGGCCGGTGGGTCGGATGCTGCTGTCGGTCGCCGGCATCGCGCTCGGCGTGGCGCTCGGCTACGGCGTGCACCTCGTGAACCGCGCGGCGGTGAGCGACGTGGCCGCCGCCGTGCGCGCGCTCGCCGGCGAAGCCGACCTCGAGGTGCGCGGCGGCCGCTCGGGCTTCCCCGAGTCGCTCTACCCCGAGATCGCGCGGCTGCCCGGCGTGGCGGTGGCGAGCCCCGCGCTCGAGGTGGAGGCCGGGGTCGCCGGCGGCAGCCGCACCCTGCGTGTCGTGGGCATCGACATCCTGCGCGCGGCGCTCCTGCAGCCGCGCCTCGTGGTGGAGAACCGCTTCGAGCTGCTCGCGCCCGACACCGTGTTCCTGTCGGCGGCCGCCGCGCAGGCGCTCGGGTTGGCGAAGGATGATCTGCTGCGCCTCGTGGTCGGCCAGAAGACGGTCTCGCTGCGCGTGGCGGGGATCGTGCCCGCCGCATCGCTGCGCGGCGTCGCCGCGCTCACCGACATCGCGACCGCCCAATGGCGGCTGGAGCGGCTGGGCGAGCTGAATCGCCTCGATATCAGGCTGGCGCCGGGCGCCGATCGTGGCGCCGTCTTGCAAAGCATCGAAAAGCGGCTTCCTCCCGGCGTGCACGTCGCCGCGGTGGAGACGCTCGAGCAGGCGAGCGGCTACCCGTCGCGCTCCTACCGCGTGAACCTGAACGTGCTGGCGCTGGTGGCGCTGTTCACCGGCGGCTTCCTCGTGTTCTCGGCCCAGGCCCTGGAAGTGGCACGGCGCCGCGGCGAGCACGCGCTGCTTCGCGTGCTCGGCCTGGAGCGCCGCGGCGTCGCGCGACTGGTGCTGATGGAGGCGGCTGCGCTGGGCGCAGCCGGAAGCGTTCTCGGGCTCGCCCTCGGCTATGCCTTCGCGCTCGCCGCGGTGCGTGCCTCCGGCGGCGACCTCGGTGCGGGCATGTTCCGGGGATCGGTTTCCGAGCTGCAGCTTTCGGTTCCCGGTTTGATCGGCTACTTCGCGGCCGGAATCCTGGTCGCCGTCGCGGGAGCGATCCTGCCGGCGCTCGATGCCGCGCGCTCGCCGCCGGCACGCGCGCTCAAGGCGGGCGACGAGCAGGCGATGTTCCGGCGCGCCGCGCCCGCGTGGCCGGGGCTCGCGTTCATCGCGGCCGGCGCGCTCCTCGCCCAGCTCGGGCCGGTCGGCGGGCTGCCGCTTTTCGGCTACGCGTCGATCGCCTGCCTGCTGGTGGGAAGCATCGCGCTGGTGCCGAGGCTCGCGCAGGCGGCCTTCAATCGCCTGCCGATGCCCTCCAGCCCGGCGCTCGCGCTGGCGCTCGCGCAGCTGCGCGCCGCGCCCGGCCAGGCCGCCGTGAGCCTCGCGGCGATCGTGGCGAGCTTCTCGCTGATGGCAGCGATGGCGATCATGGTGTCTTCGTTCCGACAGTCGGTGGACGATTGGCTCGACGTCGTGCTTCCGGCGGACCTCTATTTCCGCACCACGCATGCCGGCGAAACCGGCTATCTCGAGCCCGGCGTCGAGCAGCGCGTGCGCGCGCTGCCGCAGGTCGCGCGCGCCGATTTCCTGCGCAGCGGCCGCATCGTGCTCGATCCGACGCGCCCGCCGGTGGCGCTGGTCGCGCGCGACCGCGCCGCGGTCTCCTTCCCGGTGGTCGGCGAGCGCGTCCCGGGAGACGTCTGGGTGAGCGAGGCGCTCGCCGATCTCTACGGCTTCCGGCCGGGCGGGAAGATCGAGCTGCCGATCCAGGGCAGGCGCATCGGCTTCGTGGTCTCGGGCGTGTTCCGCGATTACGCGCGCCAGCACGGCGCCGTGCTGATCGATCGCGCCGATTACATCGCGCTCACCGGGGACCGCCGGGTGAACGACGCCGCGCTGTGGCTCGCCCCCGGCGTGACGCCGGCCGGGGCGATCGACGCGCTGCGCGCGCTTCCGGGAGGCGCCGCGCTCGAGATCGCGCAGCCCGGCGAGATCCGGGAGGTATCGCTCTCCATCTTCGACCGCAGCTTCGCGGTCACCTACGCCATGGAAGCCGTCGCGGTGCTGGTCGGGCTGTTCGGGCTTTCGTCGAGCCTCGCGGCGATGGTGCTGGCGCGGCGGCGCGAGTTCGGCATGCTGCGCCACCTCGGCCTGACGCGCCGCCAGATCGGCGCGATGCTCGCCGCCGAGGGCGGCCTGCTCGCCTTGATGGGCGCTTTTGCCGGCCTCGCCGCGGGCACCGCGATCAGCCTGGTGCTGGTGTACGTGGTGAACCGCCAGTCGTTCAACTGGAGCATGGAGCTGCATTTCCCGGTGGCGCTGCTCGCCGCGTTTGCGACGGTTCTCGTTGTGCTGGCAGTGCTCACGGCGGTGCTGTCGGGGCGCGAGGCGATGGGGATGGGAGCGGTGCGGGCGGTGCGCGAAGACTGGTAGCCCTACAGTGTCTTGAGGTATTCGATGACTGCCCGGCGCTCCTCTTGCGTAAGGGCGTCGCCGAAGGTGTGACCCTGGTTGGAGTACCCGGGGAGC
This sequence comes from Burkholderiales bacterium, assembly GCA_035514595.1. Taxonomy (GTDB): domain Bacteria; phylum Pseudomonadota; class Gammaproteobacteria; order Burkholderiales; family SG8-39; genus SCGC-AG-212-J23. Next base: position 2,256 of record DATKAX010000198.1, on the reverse strand, counting down.
GTCGTGTCATAGACGCGCTTGCGCTGGACGGGATCGGCGATGCTCGTCTTGCCGTGGCCGGGCTCGCTGTAATTCCAACCCAGCCGCCGCCGATCGTAGTCCGACGAGTCGAAAGAGCGCAGCCAGTACGTCGGGCGCGTTTTGCTGTCGAGCAGCGCTTCGATCGTGGGGATAGAGCCGTTGTGCAGGTAGGGTGCCGTGGCCCATACGCCGTCGAGCGGCGGCGCGTAGTAGCCCGGTGCCGGTGCGAGGCTCGATATCTCGCCGTAGAACGAACCCTGGACCCAATGCAGGAAGCGGTCTTCGGAGCCGTCGGTCGCTGCGGCGGCGAGCGCCGGGTCGGTTCCTACGGCGTCCAGCCCGATCACCAGGTTGGGATATTGGGCCTGCGCGCCGTAGGTGCCGTGGCAGGCCGAGCAGTGCTTCTCGAAGACGGGGCGGCCGCGCGCGGCAAGCTTGCGGTCGATGTCGAAGGGATACTTCGGGGGTTCCAGGGAAGCAAGGAAGGCCCGGATGTCCGGCGCGTACGCATCTATGGCACGCGCCTCCTGCACGCTGTCCGTGCAGAGTGCGGAGGCGAGAATCATGAGGCGCGCGTGATCTCCCCGGCCGGCCGCGGTATAGAACATGGCGTGCTTCTTCTGCATCCGCCACCACGGCGGCACGCTGACCGGAAGCGGTCTTTTCGGCGGCGGCTCGATGGTCGGCTTCGAAGACCAGGCCAGCGTCTTCGGATCGCGGTGCGCAAACAGCGCCCAGGTGAGATTGACCGCGGGATTCACGCCCACCGTGTCGGTCACCACGTACGGGCCGATTGCTGCCATGCGGTCGGCCCATTTGCGCCACTCCGCGCTCTGCGCCTCGCCCCTGACATGAACGCCGAGCCCTTCGGCAACGATGGCGGGATTTTCGGTGAAATCGGCGGCTTCGTTCCCCAGCCCGACGATCAGATCGCCGTTGAAGTATGCCGCGTGGCAGGTCAGGCAATTGGGCACCACCAGCTCGACGCCTCCCGGCGTGACGTGCGACGTGAGGCTGTACGGAAGCTCGGCGTTTCGGCCTTTGCGTCCCGGTAGACGTCGCGCCGGGGATACGGCGGGCGCGGTCTTCCGGTATGCCTCGTAGGGGATGCCGCAGGTCACATACGCCTTGTTGACGAGGGCATCGTAGCCGGCCTCGGGCGTTCCTGGGCGTTGCGTATCGGGATGCACGACGCCGAGCGCGGTTCGAGGTGCAGCCGCGGGCGGCTCCGGCCGCTCGCTGTCCGGGCTGCACGCGACGAGCGCGACGACGAGCGTCAGCGCGGCGGACTCAGCGCCGAGCCGGCGCCGGCTCATAACCCAGCAACTCCACATACCCGTTTCCCCGTAAAGCCCTGCCGTCCTGCATGCCCATGATTTCGACCACGCCACTCCAGTAGCGCAGCGACAAGTCCGCTTCCTGGTCCGCCACGTGCGGCGTCAGCTGCAGCGTAATGGCTCGTGCCGGCAACTGCAGCCGCCATCGCGCCGGATAACGCGTCCCGTCCCGAGGGCTCGGCCAGTACCCGAGCACCTCTGCGGTGAGATCGTCGTGCGCCAGCGTGTGCACCGTGCCGTCATCGTCGACCAGCAAGCCGGCGAGCACCGGCTCGCCGCTGCCATCGCGCCGCCGTAATCGCAAGACCGCCAGTTCCCTTCCGTCGTCCAGCTGCAACAGGAACCGGTCCCATGCAACGGGTCCGACCGGCATCGGTATCTCGCCCCACGCCCGGTCGAGCCACGCAAGCCCGCCCGCCTGGATAGATCGGCCGCCGATCCTGATCGTTCCCTCGGCGCGCAAACGGGTCATCGCGTAGGCGTGGAAGCCGTCGGCGCTGCGCAACACCGGAGGCTTGGAATTGCGCAGCGTCAGCGTCAGCCCCACGTTCTTCGTGCCGGCGCGCAGCCGAAGATCGCCACCGCCGCGCGCCTCTAGGCTCCAGTCCTCCAGCCATACGCGCACCGGGGAAGCCTCGGAGCCGCTCATCCCCATCGCGGCGCGGCTCACGCGCTCGTCGGAATGCAGGTCGCCGCCGGCAACGTCGGTCAATGCGAACTGCGCTTGATACACGTCGTGTGCGGCCCAGGCGGACGGTCCCATCGGCGTCGCGGGCGGATTCACGCCAAGGCGCAGAAAGCGCAGCTGAAAGCCGAAGCGCCGGCCTTCCCGGTCGGAAAGGGTTCCGGTAACCAGCCAGAGCTCTGTGCGGTAATCCGAATGCGCCGCATGGTCCGC
>DATKAX010000197.1:0-2025 GCA_035514595.1 Burkholderiales bacterium | reverse complement strand
CTGCTGATCCTCGCCCTGGTGTGCGGCGCGCTGCTGATCTCGGGCGCGATCGGGCTGTACTTCTCGTACCAGGAGAACAAGACCGCGCTCGCCAGCCTGCAGCGCGAGAAGGCGGTCGCGGCGGCCGCGCGCATCGAGCAGTTCGTGCGCCAGATCGAGCAGCAGCTCGCCTTCGCCGCGCTGCCGCAACTCGGCGCCGAGGGCATCGAGCAGCGCCGCATCGAGTTCCTGAAGCTCTTGCGCCTGGTGCCGGCGGTGACCGACATCGCGCAGATCGACGCGCGCGGGCGCGAGCAGCTCGCGGTGTCGCGGCTCGCGATGGACGTCGCCGGCGGCAACCGCGACCGCTCGCAGGAGCCGGCTTTCGCCAACGCCAGGCCCGGGCAGACCTGGTTCGGGCCGGTGTACTTCCGCAAGGAGACCGAGCCCTACATGTCGATCGCGGTGCGCTCCGGCGGAGCGGCCGGGCCGGTCACGGTGGCCGAGGTGAACCTCAAGTTCATCTGGGACGTGGTGACGCGCATCAAGATCGGCGAGAAGGGCAAGGCCTACGTGGTGGACGGCACCGGCCACCTGGTGGCGGACCCCGACATCGGCCTGGTGCTGCGCAAGACCAACCTGTCGGGCCTCGAGCAGGTGAGGACCGCGCTCGAGCCGGGCGCCGACGACAACCTGGCGATGCTCGCGCGCGACCTGGCGGGCGGCGCGGTGCTCACCGCCTACGCGCCGATCGATCCGCTCGGCTGGCGCGTGTTCGTCGAGCAGCCGGTGTCCGAGGTGTACGCGGCGCTCGACGCCACCATCCTGCGCACCGTGCTGCTGATCGTCGCCGGCCTCGCCTTCTCCGCGCTCGCCGCCGCCTGGCTCGCGCGCAGCATGGCGCGCCCCATCGGCGTGCTGCAGGAAGGCGCCGCGCGCATCGGCGCCGGCGAGCTCGGCGAGCGCATCGACATCCGCACCGGCGACGAGCTCGAGGCGCTCGCGGCGCAGTTCAACCGCATGACCGAGCAGCTGCGCGAGTCCTACGCCGGGCTGGAAAGGAAGGTGGACGAGCGCACCGCCGAGCTGCAGCAGGCGCTCGAGTTTCAGAGCGCCACGGGCGAAATCCTCTCTTCGATCTCAAGCTCGATTGCCGACACCCAGCCGGTGTTCGATGCGATCGTCAGCAATCTCCTGCGGCTCTTCCGCACCCAGTTCGCCGTCGTCCAGCTCCTGCGCGATGGACGGATCCACATGGCTGCCCTGGCGAGCGCCGATCCGCGCTTCGAGAGGATTCGTGATGAGTTTCCGCGTCCGCTCGACGAAAGCACCGCGTCCGGGCGCGCGATGCTCAGGGGAGAGGTGTTACAGATCGCCGCCTTGAGCCGCGATGCATCCTCGCCAAGCCTGAGCCGTGAGCAGGCGGCGAAGTACGGCGGCTATGAGGCGCTGATATGCGCGCCGATGATGCGGGAGGGAAAGATCATCGGTGCCGTGGTAACGGCGCGCCGCGAGGCTGGCATCTTCGACGACAAGCAGGTCTCCCTGATCAAGGCCTTCGCCGACCAGGCGGTGATCGCGATCGAGAACGTTCGGCTGTTCAACGAGACCAAGGAGGCGCTGGAGCAGCAGACGGCGACCAGCCAGATCCTGCAGGTGACGAGCAGCTCGCCCACCGACGTCAAGCCGGTGTTCGACACGATCCTCGAGAACGCGATCCGGCTGTGCGAAGGAAGCACCGCGGTGCTCTGGACCTACGAGGGCCGGAGGCTGCGCATCGCGGCGCACCAGAACATGACCGCCGGCGCGGTGGAGCACCTTGCGCGCTCGCCCCTGGAGCTCGGCAGCTGGAACCCGACGCCGCAGGCCGCTTTGGAGCGCCGCGCGGTCCACGTGCTGGACGTATTCTCCGAGCCGGGCTATCGCCCCCTGGTGCCGTCCGGCACGACGAACACCCGCCCGAACGCGGGCACGGTGCTGGCCGTACCGCTGCTGCGCGACAACGAGCTGCTCGGCGTGATCACCGTGTGGCGCTACGAGAAGCGC
>DATKAX010000196.1:0-3017 GCA_035514595.1 Burkholderiales bacterium | reverse complement strand
ACCGCCCGCCGCCCCGCGCAGGCCGCCGCCGTCCTGAAGACCCACATCGAGGAGACCGCCCAGGCGGTGGCGCGCGAGCTGAAGCTCGACCCCTAGTCAGGCCGGACTAGCGCGTCGTGTCGGGCCGACACACGGATTTTGGCATCATGTCGCATCGAACAACGAGGTGTCGCCATGAACCGGTCCGCGCATACGCTGCTCGCCTTCCTCGCCGCCTTCCTGCTTCACCCGCTCGCTGCAGCGGCCGACCTGGGCGGCGCCGTGGTGCTGGTGGCCAAGCGCAACCTGCAGGATCGGATCTACGGCGCGACGATCCTGGTCGCCAAGCCGCTGGGCGAGGACCGCCACGTCGGCTTCATCCTGAACAAGCCCACCCAGCTGACGCTCGATAAGCTGTTTCCCGACCACGCGCCCTCGAAAAAGGTGCGCGACCCGGTCTACCTCGGCGGCCCGTTCGGCCGCGAGGTGATCTTCGCCCTGGTGCGCCGGGCCGAGAGTCCCGGCGCGCGCTCGCTCCAGATCGCGCCCAACCTGTTCCTCGCCTTCGACACGCCGACCGTCGACCGCATCATCGAGAACGAGGCGAAGCAGGCGCGCTTCTTCTCCGGCATGGTGATGTGGAAGCCGGGCGAGCTCTCGGACGAGCTCAAGCGCGGGCTGTGGCACCGGCTCGAGGTGCGCATCGACCGGCTGCTTGGCAGGTCGACCGAGGGGCTGTGGGAGGAGCTGGTCGGCCGCTCCGAGCGCAGGGCGAATACGATCTGAAGCGGGGGGTTAACGCCGGTCGCGCAGCGGCGAAGGCTGCGAGGCGAACCAGGCCGCCAGGTCCTCGATGTCCTGCCTCGAGAGCCCGGCAGCGAACCCCTTCATGATCGGGTTGGTGCGCCGGCTGATCTTGTAGTCGATGAGCGCCCTCACGAGGTAGTCGTAGTGCTGGCCGGCCAGGATCGGCTGGTCGGGCGTCGAAGGCTTGTTGCCCTCGGGACCGTGGCAGTCGGCGCAGACCTGCGAGGCCTTCTCCCTGCCCGCCGCGGCGTTGCCGCGGGCCTCGGCGGCAAAGCTGAGCAGCGCGAGCAGCGAAAGCGCTACGGCGGCGAAGCTTCTCATTTCCCGTTTCCTCCGTAGTACTCGGCGTAGCGCTTCATGTCCTCCTCGCTGAGGCTCGCCGCGATGCCGCGCATCGACGGATGCGAGCGCTCGCCCGACTTGTAGGCCTTGAGCGCGGCGACGATGTAGGCCGGGTTCTGCCCGGCGATCCTGGGCACGTGGTACACGTTCGGAAACGCCGTCTTGTAGCCCGGGATGCCGTGGCAGCCGGTGCACATGGCGACGTTGACCTTCGGGTCCTCGGCCAGCGCGCCGGATGCGGCCACGGCGGCGAGCACTGCGCTGAGCAAGCGGATGGACATTCGATCTTGTTGCGGCGGAAAACGCGCGATTTTATAGCATACTAAGGCGATGCGCTTCAGAGGCTCGCCCTCCTACGTTTCCACCGAGGACCTGACCCTCGCGATCAACGCCGCCATCACGCTGCAGCGCCCGCTGCTCGTGAAAGGCGAGCCCGGCACCGGCAAGACGATGCTCGCGCTGGAGGTTGCGCGCTCGCTCGGCGTGCCGATCCTCGAGTGGCACATCAAGTCGACCACCAAGGCGCAGCAGGGCCTGTACGAGTACGACGCGGTGAGCCGGCTGCGCGACTCGCAGCTCGGCGATGCGCGCGTGCACGACATCCACAACTACATCGTCAAGGGCATGCTGTGGCAGGCGTTCGGCGCCGAGACGCCGGTGGTGCTGCTGATCGACGAGATCGACAAGGCCGACATCGAGTTCCCGAACGACCTGCTGCGCGAGCTCGACCGCATGGAGTTCTACGTCTACGAGACGCGCGAGCTGGTGAAGGCGAAGCACCGACCCGTCGTGTTCATCACCTCCAACAACGAGAAGGAGCTGCCCGACGCGTTCCTGCGCCGCTGCTTCTTCCACTACATCCGCTTCCCCGACAAGGAGACGATGGAGAAGATCGTCGCCGTGCACTTTCCGCAGCTCAAGAAGTCGCTGCTGCGCGAGGCGATGGAGGTGTTCTTCGAGGTGCGCGAGGTGCCGGGCCTGAAGAAGAAGCCCTCGACCTCCGAGCTCCTCGACTGGCTCAAGCTGCTGCTCGCCGAGGACATCCCCCCAGAGGCGCTGCGCGCCAAGGACCGCAAGACGATCATCCCGCCGCTGCACGGCGCGCTGCTCAAGAACGAGCAGGACGTGCACCTCTTCGAGCGGCTGGTGTTCATGACGCGCGCCAAGGGCTAGGCTTGGACGTCACGCTGACGTTCGACAACGGCCCAGAGCCGGCGGTCACCCCGCGCGTGCTCGACGTGCTCGCCAAGCAGAACGTCGCAGCCACCTTCTTCGTGCTGGGTGCGAAGCTCGCCGCGCCCGGCGGCCGGCGCCTCGCCGAAGCCGCGCACGCCGAGGGCCACTGGATCGGCAACCACACCATGACGCATTCGATGCCGCTCGGGCGGCTCTCCGATGCCTCGCAGGTCGAAGCCGAGATCCTAGACGCCCAGGCGCTGATCGGCGCTCTCGCCCACCCGGAGCGCCTGTTCCGGCCCTTCGGCGGCGGCGGGGAGCTCGGCACGCACCTGCTGAACCGGACCGCGGTGGAGGTCCTGCGGCGCGAGAAGATGAGCTGCGTGCTGTGGAATGCGGTGCCGCGCGACTGGGAGGATCCGCGCGGCTGGGCGGAAGTGGCGCTCGCGCAGTGCCTCGCGCAGCCCTGGTCGCTCGTCGTGCTGCACGACCTGCCGACCGGGGCGATGGGACGGCTGCGCATTTTCATCGAGCGGGCGCGCGACCACGGCGCGCGCTTCCGCCAGGACTTCCCGCCCGCTTGCGTGCCGATCGTGAACGGCGAGGTGGCGGCGCCGCTCGAGCCCTACCTCGCCGCGTAAGTCAGTCCGCGCGCGGAAGGGCGGCGAATTCGGCGAGCGGAATTCCCTCCGCGAGCTTTGCGAGACGGCGCT
>DATKAX010000195.1:0-15292 GCA_035514595.1 Burkholderiales bacterium | reverse complement strand
TTCACGCTGCTTGCGGCGTGGCGCGCTGGCGCGATCGTGGTCGTCTTGTGGTGCGTAGCGGCGAGCGTGCTGGCCTCGACGCTCATGTGATGGAACTGGGAGCGCAAGCGTTCCTGACGCTCTAGATGGAGCGCGGGATCGGCACGAAGAACGACTCGCGCACCACGTCCTTGCCCGCGATCAGCTCCTCGGCTTCCCGGCGCTCTTCGTCGAACACGATCGCGGCAAGCTTCTGCAGCGTCTCGCGAGCTTCGTCGAGGGTGCGGCCGTGCGAGTTCACCCCGGGCAGCTCCTCGATGAAGCCGACGTAGCCGCTGTTCGACTTGAGGTACACCGCGGTGAAAGCGAGCCTGCCCTGTTCCATTCGTTCCTCCTGCCTGAGCAAGGCTGCAGGTTACGCGAATAAGCTTGCAAATGTGTTACGGGATGGCTCTTCCGAACGCGTGTCGCGCTTCCCACTACCGGAATGTTGCAACGCCACAGCCGCTCACTTTTCGAGAAGATGTTTTTTCACGCTCACCTTGGCCCAGCTGTCGGCGTCAGGCGGCGCCGGCTTCCTTTCGATGATCGGCTTCCAGAGCTTCGCGAGCTCGGCGTTGATGGCGGTGAACTCGCGCTGCGCGTCCGGGACGTCGTCTTCCGCGAAGATCGCCTCGACCGGGCATTCGGGAACGCACAGCGTGCAGTCGATGCACTCGTCGGGGTCGATCACCAGCATGTTCGGCCCTTCCCGGAAGCAGTCCACCGGGCACACGTCGACGCAGTCGGTGTACTTGCACTTGATGCACGACTCGGTGACCACGTAAGTCATAAGGGTTTTCTAATCAACAGTTTAGCATCATGCCGGGCGGATGTTTGGGAACTTCGGGCGCGCGGCCGCATAATAAAGACCTTCCCGCGACACCCCCAAACGAGGAGCCATGAGCAGTTCAGACATCCGCCACGTCACCGACGCGAGCTTCGATCCCGAGGTCCTGAAATCCGACACCCCGGTGCTGGTCGACTACTGGGCCGAATGGTGCGGCCCCTGCAAATCGATCGCCCCGATCCTGGACGAGGTGGCGCGCGAATACGAGGGGCGGCTCAAGATCGCGAAGATCAACGTCGACGAAAACCAGCAGGTGCCGGCGAAGTTCGGCATCCGCGGCATCCCGACGCTGATGCTGTTCAAGAACGGCAACGTGGAGGCGACGCGCGTCGGCGCGCTGTCGAAGTCGCAGCTGACGGCGTTCCTTGACAGCAACATCTGAACGCCTTACGCTCCGCCCGTAACAAAGAGGTTTTTAAGCAGGTTTTGGGTTAGTTTTTTCCGGCGCCGCAAACCCCCGGCGCATCCCCGAAAATGAGCAAGTCCCAGGCCGTGCCTACGGAAGCAGTCCGTCCATCCTTACGTCCCGAGCCGGCGACGGAGCCGGTTCCAATCCCAATGCACCTTTCGGAACTCAAGGCGCACCACGTCACGCAGCTCGTCGAGATGGCCGTCTCGAACGGCATCGAGAACGCGAGCCGGATGCGCAAGCAGGACCTGATCTTCGCGCTGCTCAAGAACCAGGCGAAGAAAGGCGAATCGATCTTCGGCGACGGCACGCTGGAGGTGCTGCCCGACGGCTTCGGCTTCCTGCGCTCGCCCGAGACCTCCTACCTCGCGAGCACCGACGACATCTACGTCAGCCCCTCGCAGATCCGGCGCTTCAACCTGCACACCGGGGACTCGATCGAGGGCGAGATCAGGACGCCCAAGGACGGCGAGCGCTACTTCGCGCTGGTCAAGGTCGACAAGGTCAACGGCGAGGTCCCCGAGGCGGCCAAGAACAAGATCCTGTTCGAGAACCTCACGCCGCTGCATCCGGACGAGTCCTTCAAGCTCGAGCGCGACATCAAGGCCGAGGAGAACATCACCGGGCGCGTGATCGACATCGTGGCGCCGATCGGCAAGGGCCAGCGCGGCCTGATCGTCTCCCCGCCCAAGGCCGGCAAGACCGTGATGCTGCAGCACATCGCGCACGCCATCATCGCCAACCATCCCGAGGTGTCGCTGATCGTGCTGCTGATCGACGAGCGGCCGGAGGAAGTGACCGAGATGAGCCGCTCGGTGCGCGGCGAGGTGGTCGCCTCGACCTTCGACGAGCCCGCCTCGCGCCACGTGCAGGTCGCCGAGATGGTGATCGAGAAGGCGAAGCGCCTGGTCGAGCACAAGAAGGACGTCGTGATCCTCCTGGATTCGATCACGCGCCTCGCGCGCGCCTACAACACGGTGGTGCCGGCCTCCGGCAAGGTGCTCACCGGCGGCGTCGACGCCAACGCTTTGCAGAAGCCCAAGCGCTTCTTCGGCGCGGCGCGCAACGTCGAGGAAGGCGGCTCGCTCACCATCATCGCCACCGCGCTGATCGACACCGGCAGCCGCATGGACGACGTGATCTACGAGGAGTTCAAGGGCACCGGCAACATGGAGATCCACCTCGACCGCCGGATGCACGAGAAGCGCATCTATCCCGCCATCAACGTCAACCGCTCGGGCACGCGCCGCGAGGAGCTGCTGATCGAGGCGCCGCTGCTGCAGAAGGTGTGGGTGCTGAGAAAGCTGCTCTACCCGATGGACGAGCTCGAGGCGGCCGAATTCCTGATCGACAAGCTCAAGGCCACCAAGTCGAACGCCGAGTTCTTCGACTCGATGCGGCGGGGATAACGAAAATCGGGGTCAGAGCCCGATTTCCTGTTCCCAAAAGCAGCTCCCCGCTCCTTTAGAATCGCCCCCGAAGGGGGGAATCGGATGCTGGACACCACGCGTCGGGTCGCGACGCCGGAGGGCATCGAGCTCACGCTGCAGCTCGCCGGGCCCGTGCCGCGCGCGCTCGCCTGGGCCATCGACTTCGCGCTGCGCGTCACCGTGGTGTTCGTGGTGGCCATGCTGGCGCCGCTGCTGGGCCTCGCCGGCGTGGGCATCGTGCTGCTCACCGCCTTCTTCGTCGAATGGCTGCTGCCCGCCTGGTTCGAGGCCGCGTGGCAAGGCCAGACCCCCGGCAAGCGCGCCTTCGGGCTCGCGGTGCTGAACGACGACGGCACGCCGGTGCGCTGGCCCGCGGCGCTCACGCGCAACCTGCTGCGCGCGGTGGACTTCCTGCCGCTTTTCTACGGCGTCGGCCTCGCCACGATGCTCGCCAACCGCGACTTCAAGCGCCTCGGCGACCTCGCCGCCGGCACGCTGGTGGTCTACCAGCCCGAGAAGAAAGTCCGGGCCATGAAGCTCCAGGAGGCGCCGCCGCTCGCGCCGCCGCTCGCGCTTTCGCTCGAGGAGCAGCGCGCGCTCCTCGAGCTCGCCGAGCGCGCGCCGAGCCTCACGCGCGAGCGGCTCGAGGAGCTCGCCGAGCTGCCGCGGCCCCTGGTCGGCGGCCTGGAAGGCGGCCGCGCCGCCGAGCGGCTCATCGGCATGGCGAACCACATCGCGGGACGTCAGTGAGGCAGGCGCTGTTCGAGGCCGCGCACCAGCGCGAATGGGACGAGTTCGAGCGCTTCCTCGACGCCACGAGGCCCGCGCCATTCGAGCCCTCCGAGATGCCGTCGCGCTACCGGCGCCTGTGCCAGAGCCTGGCGCTCGCCGCCGAGCGCCAGTACAGCCCCGAGCTCGTCGACCGCCTGAACCGCGTCGCGCTGCGCGGCCATCACGCCCTGTACCGCAACCGCGCGCGCCAGCCGTGGCGCGTCCTGGAGTTCCTGGTCGCCGACTTCCCCGCCCTGGTGCGAAGGGAATGGCGCGTCGTGGCGGGCGCAGCGGCCCTGTTCTTCGGGCCGCTCCTCGGCCTGCTCGCGGCGCTGCAGGCCTGGCCCGAGTTCGTGCATTACCTGCTCACCCCGCAGCAGATCGCGGGCTTCCACGAGATGTACGATCCGGCCAACCGGCGCCTGGGGATGCGCGAGGCCGACACCAGCGTGGCGATGTTCGGCTTCTACATCTGGAACAACGTGCGCATCGGCTTCCAGACCTTCGCCGGCGGCATGCTCGCCGGCGTGGGCTCGGCGTGGTTCCTGGGTGCGAACGGCATCGTGATCGGCGCCGTCGCGGGCTACCTCACGCAGATCGGCTACCACGAGACCTTCTGGTCGTTCGTCGCCGGCCATTCCTCGCTCGAGCTGATCGCCATCGTGCTCGCCGGCGCCGCCGGCCTGCGCCTGGGGCTCGCGATCATCGCGCCGGGAAACGCCACGCGCAGGAGCGCGCTCGTCGCCGCCGCAAAGCCCGCGGTGCGCATCATGTACGGCGCGGCGCTGATGTTCGTGGCCGCTGCCTTCGTCGAGGCGTTCTGGTCGCCCCTCACGGAAATTCCCTTTGACGTGAAACTCACCGTCGGTGTGGCGGGGTGGGCCGTGCTGCTCGCCTACTTCGCCCTCGCGGGGCGCGCTCGTGCAGCCCGCTGACATCGCGCTCGTGCTGCGCCGGCGCTCGCCGTGGGAGGCGATGGATCTCGGCCTCGTCATGCTGCAGCGCTGGTGGCGGCAGGTCTACGCGCCTCACCTAGTGGTCGGCGGCGTGGTGGCCGCATCGGCGCTCGCGATCGCCTGGGCGCTGGAGCGGCCGTGGGTCGCGATCGCCCTCGTCTGGTGGCTCAAGCCGCTGTACGACCGCGTGGTGCTGCATGTGCTCTCGCGCGCGGTGTTCGGCGAGCTCCAGGAGGTGCGCGCCGTTTTCGCCGCGACCGGACAATGGCTGCGCACCGGCCTCGCCGCGTATCTGGCGGCCCGGCTCTGGCCGGATCTCGCGCGCTCGTTCAACCTGCCGGTACGCCAGCTCGAAGGCCAGACCTGGCGCGCGGGCCGCGCGCGGCGCGCCGTGCTCGGGCGCCGCGCGCGCGGCCACGCCGTATGGCTCACCCTCGTATGCCTGCATTTCGAAGCCGTGCTGTACTGGTCGTTCCAGACGGCTGCCGGGCTCCTGCTGCCCGCCAAGTCGTGGGAGGGACGCGAGTTCTGGGAGACGCTGTTCTCGGGCGAAGCCTGGTCCTACGGCGATGCGCTCGCCTACGCCGCCGCGGTGCTCGTGCTCGAGCCCTTCTACGTCGCGGCCGGATTCGCGCTGTACCTGAACCGCCGCACCCTGCTCGAAGGCTGGGACATCGAGGTCGCGCTGCGCAAGATCGCCGCGCGGCACGCCGCGGCAGCGGCGGGAATTTTGGTGGGAATCTTTCTCGTCTTCCATCCCGTTCCTTCCCATGCGCAGAAAGACCCCAAGCGGGAGATCGCGGAAGTGCTGAAGGCGCCGGAGTTCCCGCACGAGCGCGAAACGATGCAGTGGCGCCTGCGCCGGGCGTCTAGCCCCTCCGGCGACCTCGACTGGCTGCGCGCCCTCGGCCATGCCTTCGCCAAGGTCACCGAGGTCGCGTTCTGGATCATCGCCGGCCTCGCCCTCGTCTACGCCCTGTGGTGGGCGGCCCGCATGCTGCCGCGCCTGCGGGTAGCGGCGCCCGCGCCTTACCGGCCGCCGGCGGCGCTCTTCGGCATGGCGCTCGCGCCAGACTCGCTGCCCGACGATGTCGCCGCCGCCGCCGCGGCGCTCGCGCGCGAGGGCCGGCTGCGCGAGGCGCTCTCGCTGCTTTACCGCGGCGCGCTCTCCGAGCTCGTCCACAGGCGCGGCGTGCGGCTGCTCGCGAGCCACACCGAGGCCGAGGTGCTGCAGCTCGCGCCGGCGGAATGCAGGAATTCCATCAAAGCGCTGATCGACGCCTGGCGGCTGTGCGCCTACGCGAGCCGGGATCCGAGGGCCGCCGACATCGAGCACCTGGTACAGGATTACAGGACATTCGCGGCATGAAGCGGCGGCTGCTCATCGCGGCGCTGCTCGTCACCGTGCTCGCGGCAGGCGCCGCCGGGTTCCTCACGAGCTTCGAGCGCGTGCCGCTCAAGCAGCAGGTGGGCGCCTCGGGCGAGGCGCGGCTGCGCCATTTCCTCGCCGCCGAGCGCTTCGCCGAGCGCATGGGGCTGCCCGCAAAGGAGCTGCGCTCGCTGCCCGAGCTCGACGCGCTCGACGCGGGCGCGGTGCTCGTGCTACCCAACCGCAGGCAGGCGCTCGAGGCGCGCCGCCTCGCGCAGATCCTCGCATGGGTGGAGCGCGGCGGCCATCTCATCGCCGAGGCGGAGCTCGTCGGTGTCACCGACCCCCTGTTCGACGCGCTCGGCGTGCGGCGCAACGCCGGCGCGCCGGCAAAGGAGATCGAGGTCCAGCTCGCGGATCGCAAGCTCAAGGTGTCGATGCACGACGGCCTTGCGCTCGATCCCGGGTCTTCGAGCTTGCGCCTGCGCGCCGCGACCCGCGACGCCGTCAAGCTCGCCTCTTTCGCGCGCGGCAAGGGCACGGTCACGGTGGCCTCGAGCCTGCACTTCGCCCGCAATGGCCTGATCGGGCGCGAAGACAACGCCGAGTTCCTGTGGCAGCTGCTGCAGCTCACGCCGGCGAGCGCGCTGGAAGTGTATTTCCGCCCGGAGCGGCTGTCGCTGTGGGGATTCCTCGTGGAGCACGCGGCGCCGGTGCTGGCGGCGGGCGCTGCGGCTCTCGCGCTCTGGCTGTGGCGCATCGCGCCGCGGTTCGGCCCGGTCGCGCCCGACGCGCCGCCGGCGCGGCGGCGCCTGCTCGACCATCTGCGGGCGAGCGGCCGCTATTACTGGGCGCAGGGACTGCGCGCGCGGCTTGGCGAAGCGGCGCGCGACGCGGCGCTGCGGCGCCTCGCGCGCGCTCAGCCCGATTTCGCCGCCGCCTCGGACGCCGAGCGCGCGGCGCGCCTTTGCGCCCTCATCGCGATCCCGCAGGAGGAGGCTGTGCGCTTCCTCGAGCCGGTCGGCGCAATGCGCGGCGCCGACTTCATGCGCCTCGCGCAGCACGCCCAGCTCGTCCACAGCACCCTGGAGAAAGGCAATCCATGACCAGTCCGGAACAGTTCGCCCAGGCCGCAAAGATCGCCGCCGCCATGCGCGGGGAGATCGGCAAGGCGCTCGTCGGCCAGCGCGACGTGATCGACGCGGTGCTGTGCGCGCTGCTCGCCGGAGGGCACGTGCTGGTCGAGGGCGTGCCCGGGCTGGGCAAGACGCTGCTGGTGCGCGCGCTGGCGCGGACCATCTCGGGGAGCTTCGGGCGCGTTCAGTTCACGCCCGACCTGATGCCCGCCGATGTCACCGGGCACACGCTCTACGACCCGAAGAACCAGGTGTTCAGCGCGCGCCGCGGGCCGGTGTTCGTCAATCTGCTGCTCGCCGACGAGATCAACCGCGCCCCGGCGAAGACCCAGGCGGCGCTGCTCGAGGTGATGCAGGAAGGCCAGGTGACGATCGAGGGCGAGGCGCATGCCCTCGAGCCGCCGTTCATGGTGCTCGCGACCCAGAATCCGATTGAGCAGGAAGGCACCTACGCGCTGCCGGAGGCACAGCTCGACCGGTTCCTGCTCAAGGTGAAGATCGACTACCCGACGCAGGCCGAGGAAGCCGCGATGGTGCGCCAGGTCACCGAGGGCAAGGTCGGCGACCGGCTCGACGTGGAGCGCGTGGCGAGCCTGGTCAAGCCCCAGACGGTGGTCGCGCTGCAAGGGATCGCGGCCTCGCTGCGCACCGATGACGCGGTGCTCGACTACGCGATCCGCCTGGTGCGTGCCACGCGCAGCTGGGCGGGGGTGGTCGCGGGCGCCGGGCCGCGCGGCGGGATCTCGCTGCTGCGCGCGGCGCGCGCGGCCGCGCTGCTGGAGGGCCGTGACTTCGTGACGCCGGACGATGTGAAGAAGATGGCGCTGCCGGCGCTGCGCCACCGCATTCAGGCCTCACCGGAGCTCGAGCTCGAGGGCCGCGACACCGACGCCATCCTGAAGGGCCTGCTCGAGAAGATCGAAGCGCCCCGCAAGTGAGCCTGTTCCTGCCCTCGCCGCGCCTGCTCGCCTGCGCCGCGGCGCTCGCCGCGGCCGCGCTTGCGGCCTCGATCTTCCCGGCCTTTCAGCTTCACTGGGCGGCTGCGGCCGCCGTCCTGCTCGCCGTCGCAGCGCTCGACGCTGCCGCGGCGCTGCGCCAGGCGGTGCCCGAAGTCGCGCGCCGCGTGCCCTCCGCGCTCGCGCTGGGCGTCCCGACCGAGGTGGTTCTGGGCGTGATCAACGCTGCCGGATCGGCCCTGCGCTGCGCGGTGCACGACCATCATCCGGCGAGCCTCGAGTCCGAGGGGCTGCCGCGCCGCGTCGCTCTCGCGCCGGGCCAATGGACCGAGCTCGCCTACCGCGTGCGCCCGGTGGCGCGCGGCGAGGCGCGCTTCGGGCAGGCCGAGCTCAGGGTCGATTCTCCCCTGGGCCTGTGGCAGGTCCGGCGCTACGCCGGCGCGGAGACGCCGGTGCGCGTCTATCCGAATTTCCGGGCGCTCGCGCGCTACACGCTGCTCGCCACCGACCACCGCCTGTCGCAGATCGGCGTGCTGCAACTGCGCCGGCGCGGCGAAGGCATGGAGTTCCACCAGCTGCGCGAGTACCGCCAGGGCGACTCGCAGCGCGCCATCGACTGGAAGGCGACCGCCCGCACCGCGCGCCTCATCGCCCGCGAGTACGAAGACGAAAGGGACCAGCGCGTGCTGCTCCTCATCGACTGCGGCCGGCGCATGGCCGCAAAGGATGACTCCACGGACGACGCGCTCTCGCACTTCGACCACACGCTCAACGCGGCGCTGCTGCTCGCGCACGTGGCGCTGCGCCAGGGCGACGCGGTCGGCATGATGACCATGGGCGGGGTCGAGCGCTACACCGAGCCGCGCAAGTCGGCGGCCGCGGTGCATGCGATCCTGAACCGCGCCTATGACATCGAGCCGACGCTCGCCGTGCCCGACTACGAGCAGGCGGCGCGCGACGTGATGCGCCGCGTGCGGCGCCGCGCGCTCGTCATCCTCATGACCAACCTGCGCGACGAGGACGACGCGACCCTTCTCCCGGCGTTGCGGCTGCTGCGCGCGCGGCATCTCGTGGTGCTCGCCTCGCTGCGCGAGGCGATCCTGGGGCGCGCCCTCTCGACACGCGTCGACAGCTTCGACCGGGCCGTGACCCACGCCGCGGCGGCCGACTACCTCGAGCAGCGCGAGCGCGCGTTCCGGCGCATCGACGCCGCCGGCGTGCTCGCCTTCGACGTCGAGCCCGAGCGGCTGCCGATCGCGCTGGTCAACCGCTATCTGGAGCTCAAGCGCGGCGGCCGCCTTTGAATTCGGGGTCAGAGCCCGATCTCCCATAGCGGGAGCGGAAGTACCGGAGATCGGGCTCTGACCCCGAATTCCTACCCCGAATTCCGCTGTATAATCCGCGCCTTCTCGAAGAGCAGGCAGCCTATGAAGCCAGGCACCCACCCTGAATACCGGCCGGTGATCTTCCTCGACACCGCGGCGAACCACGCCTTCCTCACCCGCTCGGCGATCGACACCAAGGGACGCGAGACCATGAAGTGGAGCGACGGCAACGAGTACCCCGTGGTCAAGGTCGAGGTCTCCTCCGAGTCGCACTCGTACTACACCGGCAAGCAGAAGATCGTCGATACCGCCGGCCGGGTCGAGAAGTTCAAGCGCCGCTACAGCAAGAAGTCGAAGTAACCGCAGGGGCATGCCGCCCCTCGTGAAACTCCCGCCCGCGCCCGCCGCGCTCGCCCTGATCGCGGCGGCTTTCGTCCTGCCCGGGCTCGCCGGGCACGACCTGTGGAAGTCCCACGACGCGATCGGCCTGGGCATCGTCCACAACATGGCGCTGCGCGGCGACCTGCTTGTGCCGCACATCGCCGGCATGCCGTGGCTCAAGGATCCGCCGCTGTATCACTGGGTGGCGCTGGGCTTTGGCACGCTGCTCGGCCCGCTGCTCGAATTCCACGCCGCCGCCCGCCTCGCGAGCGGCGCGCTGATGCTCGCCGCGTTCGGCTTCGTCTACCTCGCGGCGCGCGACTGGTCGGCGGCCGAGGACCGGCGCACGAGCGCAGCCGCGGCGGTCCTGATCCTGCTCGGCTCGATCGGCCTGATGGTGCACGCGCACGAAGCGCTGCCCGAGCTCGCGTCCCTCGCCGCGCTGTGCGGCGCGCTCGCCACGCTGCCGTACGCCGCGCGCCGGCCGCTCGCCGCCGGCGTCGCGTTCGGCGCCGCGCTCGGCCTTGCGCTGATGGCCGATGGCTGGATCGTGCCGGCGTCGCTCGCCCTCGCGGTCGCCGCGGGGCACGCGATCTGCCCGGAATGGAGGACGCGACGTGCGGCGACCTTCGTCGGCGCCGCGCTGGTGGTTGCTCTCGCGCTCGCCGCGTCCTGGCCGCTCGCGCTGGCGAGCCGCCACCCGGAGCTCGCCGCCGCCTGGCGCCAGGCGGCGTTCACGCCGCAGGGCGAAGCGGCGACCAACCTGCGCTATTTCCTCGCGACCGGTAGCTGGTTCGCCTGGCCGGCATGGCCGCTTGCCTTGTGGGCGGCGTGGTCGATGCGCCGGCGCTGGAGCGATCCTCGCCTTTTCGTCCCGGCCTGCGCGGTCGCGGTCGCGCTCGTGTTGCTCGCGGCGTGGGGGCCGGCGCAGGACGTGATGTTAATCCCGCTGCTTGCGCCGCTTGCGCTCCTCGCCGCGCACGGCGTCTTCGCCCTGCGCCGCGGCGCGGCGGCGGCGCTCGACTGGTTCGGCGTGCTCACCTTCGCGTTCTTCGCCTTCCTGGTCTGGCTGGGCTACTTCGCCATGCAGACCGGAGTGCCGGCGCGCCTCGCGCGCAACCTTGGCCGGCAAGCACCCGGCTTCGAGGCAGAGCTCGAGCTCCTGCCGCTCGCTTTCGCGCTCTTGCTCACCGCCGGCTGGCTCTACCTGGTGTTCTTCACCGCACCCTCGCCCGTGCGAAGCGTGGCGCGCTGGGCCGGGGGCATCGTGCTGTTCTGGGGCAGCGTCGCCATGCTCTGGATGCCGTGGGTCGACTACCAGAAGAGCTACCGCGCGGTCGCGCTGCAGCTTCGCGCCAGCGTTCCGCCCGGCGAGCATTGCATCGCGCGGCGCTCGCTCGGGATGGCGCAGGCGGCGGCGCTCGCCTATCACGGCGGCATCCGCACCCGGCCCCTCGATCCGCTCGATCCGCAGGCCTGCGGCTTGCTTCTCGTGCAGGGCCACCCGAGCCACGAATACGATGGGCCGGACGCGGCTTGGGAGAAGCTCGCCGACGTCGGCCGCCCCGGCGACCGCTCCGAGCGCTACCGCCTCTACCGCCTGAATCGATGAATACCGCTCCCCCGACCCGATGCAAGAGCTGGGCGGACCTCGCCCACCATGCCGAGAGCTGGCGCAGCGTGCACCTGCGCGATCTGTTCGCCGCCGACCCGGCTCGCGCGGCGCAGTTCGTCGTCGAGGCGCCCGGGCTGCGCTACGACTACTCGCGCCAGCGCCTTGGCGCGATCACGCTGCGGCTGCTTTCGCGCCTCGCCGAGGAGCGCGGGCTTGCCGAATGGCGCGAGGCGCTGCTGTCGGGCAAGCCGGTCAACTCGACCGAGAACCGCGCCGCCTGGCATACCGCGCTGCGCGCGGGAGAGGATGCGCCCGCCGAGGTCAAGGAAACCTTGCAGCGGGTCAAGGTGTTGAGCGAGAAGCTAAGAACCGAGAAGCAATACCGGCGCATCGTCAACCTCGGCACCGGCGGCTCCGACCTCGGTCCGCGGCTGCTCGCGGATGCGCTGGGCGACGGCGCGCTCGAGGTGCGCTTCGCCGCCAACGTCGATCCGCGCGATCTCGCTCGCGCGCTGGAGGGCGCCCGGCCCGAGGAAACGCTTCTCATCGTCGTGTCGAAGACCTTCACCACGCAGGAAACGATGGCGAACGCCGAGGCCGCGAAGCGCTGGGGCGCCAAGGCCTTCTATGCCGTGACCTCCAATACCGAGGCAGCGAAGCGCTTCGGCGCGCACGAGGTGCTGCCGATGTGGGACTGGGTCGGCGGGCGCTTCTCGGTCTGGTCGGCGGTAGGGCTCGCCGCCGCGTGCGCGATGGGCTTCGCGGGCTTCGAGCAGCTCCTTCGCGGCGGCAACGACGTCGATCGGCACTTCGCCGAAGCGCCCCCGGAGAAGAACGTCCCGCTGCTGATGGCGCTGATCGGCCTGTGGAACACGAACTTCCTGGGCGCCGCGACGCATGCGGTGCTGCCGTATTCGAACGCGCTGCGGCTGCTGCCGGCCTACTTGCAGCAGCTCGAGATGGAGTCGAACGGCAAGCGCGTCGACCGCGAGGGCCGCGCCGTCGACTACGCCACCGCGCCGGTGCTGTGGGGCGCCGAGGGCACGGTGAGCCAGCACTCCTTCCACCAGCTGCTGCACCAGGGCACGCAGGTCGTGCCGTGCGACTTCATCGACATTCAGTCACATGATGTCCTGTCCGCGAACGCGCGCGCGCAGGCCGATGCCTTGGCCTTCGGCACGCAGGACCGTGGCCTCCCCGCCCACAAGCAGTACCCCGGCAACCGGCCGTCCGGCGTGCTGTTCCTCGAGAAGGTGGATGCGAGGAACCTGGGAAGGCTCATCGCCCTCTACGAGCACAAGGTGTTCGTGCAGGGCGTGCTGTGGAACATCAACAGCTTCGACCAGTGGGGCGTCGAGCTGGGCAAGGAATTGGCGAACAAAATTCTCTCGAGGAGATGACGATGGACCAGGAAACCTTCAACCTCAGCATCCGCAAGTTTCTCAAGATGGTCGGCGTCAATTCGCAGCGCGAGATCGAGCAGGCGGTGCAGAAGGCGATGATGGGCGGCAAGCTGCAGGGCGACGAGACGCTGCAGGCGGTAGTCACGCTCGAGATTCCCTCGCTCGGGGTCAAGGTGCCGTTCAACGGCGAAATCAGACTAAAATAGTCCGCATGAACAAGGCGCGCGAATTCGACAGCTCGGTGCTCGTCGAGCTCAAGGCGCTGCTCGGCGATCGCGTCTCGACCTCCGCCGCCGTGCGCGAGCATCACGGCAAGGACGAGTCGTATTTCCCCTACGCGCCTCCCGACGCGGTGGTTTTCGTCAGGACGACCGAAGAGGTGCGCGACGTGGTGAACATCTGCCGCCGCCATCGCGTGCCGATGATCCCGTTCGGCGTGGGCACCTCGCTCGAAGGCCACATCCTCGCGGTCGCGGGCGGGGTCTCGATCGACCTGTCGCAGATGAACCAGGTCCTCGCGGTGCACGAGGAGGATCTCGACGCGGTGGTGCAGGCCGGCGTGACGCGCAAGCAGCTCAACGAGTACATCAAGCACACGGGCCTTTTTTTCCCGGTCGACCCCGGCGCCGACGCCACGCTCGGCGGCATGGCGGCGACGCGCGCCTCGGGCACCAACGCGGTGCGCTACGGCACCATGCGCGAGAACGTGCTCTCGCTCAAGGTGGTGCTCGCCGACGGCCGCGTGATCCAGACTTCGCGCCGCGCCAAGAAGTCCGCCGCCGGCTACGACCTGACGCGCCTGTTCGTCGGCTCGGAGGGCACGCTCGGCATCATCACCGAGGTGACGGTGCGCCTGTACCCGGTGCAGGAGGCGATGTCCGCGGCGGTATGCGCCTTCGACTCGGTCGACGGCTGCACTCGCGCCGTGATCCAGACCATCCAAGCCGGCATCCCGGTCGCGCGCTGCGACATCGTCTGCGACAAGACGGTCGCCGCCATCAACAAGTACAAGAAGACGAGCTACCGCGTCGCGCCCACCGTGTTCTTCGAGTTCCACGGCTCGCAGGCCTCGGTGGTCGAACAGGCCGAGGCGGTGCAGGAGATCGCGCGCGAGAACGGAGGCAAGGACTTCGTCTGGGCGACGAAGCCCGAGGAGCGCACGCAGCTCTGGCAGGCGCGGCACGACGCCTACTTCGCCTGCCTGCAGATCCGGCCGGGCTCGCGCGCCGTGTCGACCGACGTCTGCGTGCCGATCTCGCGCCTCGCCGAGTGCGTGCGGGAGACGATGGACGACGTGAAGGACTACATCGCTCCGGTGCCGCTGCTCGGGCACATCGGCGACGGCAACTTCCACCTCATGTTCCTGGTCGACCCGGCGAAGCCCGAGGAGACCGAGCTCGCCAAGGCGTTCAACCAGCGCCTGGTCGAGCGCGCGCTGCGCCTGGAAGGCACCTGCACCGGCGAGCACGGCGTCGGCATGGGCAAGATGGGCTCGATGCGCATGGAGCTCGGCGACGACGTGATCGACGTCATGCGCGACATCAAGAAGCTCTTCGACCCGCACAACCTTATGAACCCGGGCAAGGTCGTCCCGGCACCTGAGTGAAGTCGCGAAGATGAAGCGGGCCCTTCCGGTGTTCGCTGCCTCGGCGCTCCTTGTGACGGCGGTCCCGGCCGCGCCGCAGGCGAGCGCCCCGGCATCGCCTCCGGCACAGGAGCCTCCCGCGGCGAGCGGCTCGCGGCTCAATCTGAACCTGGAAGACCCCGCCCGGGCTCGGCCCAGAATCACGTTCGGCGAGCGGGACGGCAGCGGCGAGGAGGCCGCAATGGGCAGGCTGCCGTCGCTCGGAGGCTCTTCGATTTCCTTCGACCGGCCGTCCGGACTCCAGCCGGATTCCCGGTCTTCGCCGTTCCCGAAGGACACCGACGATGGCCGCTAGCATGAGCGCCGAAAGGAAGCTGAAAGAGCTGAACATCGATTTGGGCTCGGTGTCCGCGCCGGTCGCGAACTACGTGAACGCCGTGCGCACCGGCAACCTGCTGTTTCTCGCCGGCAAGGGACCGCGCCCGGGCGCGGACGGCAAGCGCCCGAGCGGCAAGGTCGGGCGCGAATACACGGTCGAGCAGGCCTACCAGCACGCCCGCAGCGTGGGCCTCGACCTTCTCGCGGTGATGCGCGCCGAGCTCGGCAGCCTCGATCGCGTGAAGCGCGTGGTGAAGCTGCTCGGCATGGTGAACGCGGTGCCCGAGTTCCAGGACCACCCCAAGGTAATCAACGGCTGCTCGGATCTCCTCGTCGAGGTGTTCGGCGAGCGCGGCCGGCACGCGCGCTCGGCGGTCGGCATGGGCTCGCTGCCGATGGGCATCCCGGTCGAGATCGAGTGCATCGTGGAAGTCGAAAATCGGGGTCAGAGCCCGATTTCCCGCAAGCCGGCCAAGAAGGCGGCCAAGAAGAAGCGCCGTTAGCGGGCACTATTACACGCCCGAACGCGCTTCTGTGTGGCGAAGCAAATCGGGCTCTGACCCCGATCTCTAGATGGTCATCACGGCCCGGCGGTAGTACTTCAGCTCCTCGATCGACTCGAGGATGTCGGGCAGGGCCTCGTGCTTGCCTTCCTTGATGAAGCCCTTGGCGAGGTCGGGCTTCCAGCGCCGCACCAGCTCCTTGAGCGC
>DATKAX010000194.1:0-6278 GCA_035514595.1 Burkholderiales bacterium | reverse complement strand
CTGCGCCTGGAGCGCATCGACCTCTACCAGCTCCACACCGTCGATCCGCGCGTGCCGCTCGAAGTGTCGGTCGGCGTGCTCGCCGACATGCAGCGCGAAGGCAAGGTGCGCCACGTCGGCCTGTCCAACGTGAGCGTGGCGCAGCTCGAGCAGGCGCGCAGCATCGTGCCCATCGTCTCGGTGCAGAACCGCTACCACCTCGGCGACCGCAAGTCCGAGGACGTGCTGCGCGCCTGCGAGCAGCTCGGCATCGCCTTTCTTCCCTGGTATCCGCTCGGCGACGGCTCTGCCTTGAGAATTTCTCAAGTGAAGAGAATCGCGGCGAAGCTGCGTGCGACTCCGGCTCAAGTGGCGATCGCCTGGCTGCTCGCGAAGTCGCCGGTCATGCTCCCCATTCCGGGCACCAGCTCCGTCGCGCACCTGGAGGAGAACATGAAGGCGGCGTCGGTCGGGCTGAGCGACGAGGACTTCAGGTCACTTTGACCCCGTTGTAGGTCCCCATCGCCTCAAGCGATCTCCAGGCCGTGGTTCTTGAGCGGCAGCGAGCGGATGCGCCGGCCGGTGGCGGCGAAGATCGCGTTGCAGATCGCCGGCGCGATCGAGGCCTGCCCCGGCTCGCCGATGCCGCCCCAGAAGCCGCCGGTGGGCGCCATCACCACCTCGACCTTCGGCATCTCGCGCAGGCGCATCATGCGCTGGTCGTGGAAGTTCGACTGCTCGACGCGGCCTTCCTTGATGGTGATCTCGCCCCAGAACATCGCGGTGAGCATGAACACCGCGCTGCCCTGCATCTGCGCGGTCACGTTGTCGGGGTTCACCACGTAGCCCGGGTCGATGCCGAGCACCACGCGCCTGATGCCGACCACGCCCTTGTCGCTCACCGAGAGCTCGGCGACCACCGCGGTGTAGCTGCCGTAGGCCTCGGTGACGGCGATGCCGCGATGCACGCCGGCAGGGAGCCGGCGTCCCCACTTGGCCGCCTTCGCGGTGGCCTGCAGGATGGCGAGCTCCTTCGCGTCCAGCGGCAGCATGGCGCGGCGGTATTCGTAGGGGTCCTTGCCCGCGGCGTGCGCCAGCTCGTCGACGAAGCACTCGCGCATGAACGGGTTCTGCGAGTGCCCGACGCTGCGCCAGAACCCGACCGGGACGTGCGGATCGCGCTGCGCGTACTCGATGCGCACGTTGGGGATCGCGTAGGGCTGGTCGGCGAACGAGGCCACCGCCTGCGGATCGATGCCTTCGCGCAGCGGGAGCTTGAGCAGCGTCGCGAGGATCGAGGGCGCCGCGACGCGCGAATACCAGGCGCTCGGGCGGCCCGACGCGTCCAGCGCGGCGCGAAAGCGCACCAGGCTGACCGGCCGGTAATAGTCGTGCTGCATGTCCTCTTCGCGCGTCCAGACGAGCTTCACCGGCGTGCCCGGCATCGCCTTGGCGATCGCCACGCCCTGGCGCGTGTAGTCCTGCGCGCCGCGGCGTCCGAAGCCGCCGCCGACCTGCGCGCGGTGCACGTACGCGTTCTCGAGGGGCACCCCCGCCACCGCGGCGGCCGCGGCGTGCGTCGCCTCGGCGTTCTGGGTCGAGGTCCAGACGTCGACGCGGCCGTCCTTGACGATCGCGGTGCAGGTCTGCGGCTCCATGGTCACGTGCGCGAGGTAGGGCGTGAAGTACTCGGCCTCGAACAGCCTGGCGCCGCCCTTGAGCGCGGCGTCGAGATCGCCCTCGCGCTTCGCCACCACCACGTTCGACTGCTCGTCGAGCGCGGCGCGCAGCCGCTGCACGATGGTCTCGGTCGATACCGAGGCGTCGGGGCCGAAGTCCCAGTCGATGGGCAGCTCGCGCAGCGCCTCCTTGGCGCGCCACCAGTTGTCGGCCACCACGGCGACGTACTCGCCCATCGGCAGAACCTTGAGCACCCCGCGCCGCCCCTGGATCTTCGCCGCATCGACCGACTTCAGCTTGCCGCCGAACACCGGGCAATGCGCCACCGCGGCGTACACCATGCCCGGCAGCTGCGCGTCGATGCCGTAGCGCTGGCGGCCGGTCACGATGTCCGGGATATCCACCCGCGGCACCAGCTTGCCGATCAGCTTCCAGTCCTTCGGCGCCTTTAGCGCCACGTCCTTCGGCGCCTCGAGCCTCGCCGCCGCGGCGGCGACCGAGCCGTAGGACGTTTTGCGTCCGCTCGGCCCGTGCGTGACGACGCTCGCCGCCGCCGAGCATTCGGCGGCCGGCACGTCCCAGCGCCGCGCCGCCGCCGCGACCAGCAGCTCGCGCGCGGTGGCGCCTGCCGTCCTCAGATACTGCTGCGACTGCCGGATGGTGCGGCTGCCGACCGACGCCATGTCGCCCCAGGGCCGCTTGCGGCGCACTTGCTGGTTGGTGTCGGCGTACTCCACGCGCACCTTCGCCCAGTCGCACTCGAGCTCCTCGGCGACGAGCTGCGCCGCCGAGGTCATGCTTCCCTGGCCCATCTCGGAGCGGGCATAGCGGATGACGACGCTGTCGTCGGCGCGGACCACCACCCAGGCGGTAACCTCCGCGGGCTCGCTCGCCTGCGCGGCGGCAAGCGGGATGCCGATGGCCAGGCCGCCGCCGGCGGCGGCCGAGATCTTCAGGAAATCGCGTCGTGTCGTCACGGCAATCTCCTAGGCCTTCGCCTTCCTCGCCGCGGCGTGGATCGCCTCGCGGATGCGCGCGTAAGTGCCGCAACGGCAGATGTTGGTCATCGCCTCGTCGATCTGCGCATCGCTGGGCCGGGGCGTCTTCTCGAGCAGCGCCGCGGCGGCCATGATCTGGCCGGACTGGCAGTAGCCGCACTGGGGCACCTGGTGCTCGATCCAGGCCTGCTGCACCGGGTGCAGCGGACCGCCGCCGGCCAGCCCCTCGATCGTCACCACGCGCTTGCCGGCCGCCGCGGACACCGGGTACGAGCAGGAACGCACCGGCTCGCCCTCCACATGCACCGTGCAGGCGCCGCACTGCGCGATGCCGCAGCCGAACTTGGGCCCCTTCACGTCGAGCACGTCGCGCAACACCCAAAGCAGCGGCATCTCGGGCTCGACGTCGACCTGTCGCGGTTGCCCGTTGACCGTCAGCTTGATCATTCGGCTCTCATCGGTAGACCGCTACTTTAAATCTAGCGCGGCGTGGCGTCGCCCCCTTCCACGATCACCAGCTCGACCTCGCCCGCTCCGCTTTGGCGGAACGCCGCCGCCTCCTGGTACTCGGGAGACTCGTGGCAGGCGACCGCCTGCTCCAGGCTCGGGAACTCGACCACCACGAAGCGCTGGAATTTCTGCGGCCCCTCGAGGATCTGGTAGCGCCCGCCGCGCGCCAGCACCTTGCCGCCGTATCGGGCGATGATCGCGGGAACGCGGTCGGTGTACTTCTTGTACTCGGCGGGATCGTTGATCCTGGACCTTGCGACCCAGTAGGCAGGCATGGGTTAGCTCCTCAGCAGGCTGGGAAGATAGGTTGCGATCTGCGGAAATTGCCACAGGCAGGCGATCACCGCGAGCAGCGCGACCCAGTAGGGCATGGCGCCGGCGAAGATGGTGCCCACCTTGATCGAGGGGTCCTGGACCGCCGACTTGACCGTGAACACCAGCAGGCCGAACGGCGGCGTGAGCAGGCCGGTCTCGACCGCCAGGATCCCGATGATCGCGAAAGCGAGCGGCTCGACGCCGATCGCCACCGCGATCGGGTAGAAGATCGGCACCGTGAGCAGCATGATCGAGATCGAGTCGATCAGGCAGCCGAGCACGAACCACACCAGCACCATGACGAGCAGCACGCCGCCCGGCCCCATTCCCGTGCCGAGGAGCAGATCCTGCGCCGCGCGCGTGAAGCCGGTCATCGTCAGCACCCGAGAGTAGAGCTGCGCCGTCACCAGCAGCAGGAGCAGCGGCGCCGAGGTGCGGCCGACGGCCAGGATCACCTCGCCGACCTCCTTCGCCCGCAGCCCCTTCGCGAGCGCGAGCACCAGCGCCGTCGCCGCGCCCACGCCGGCGCCCTCGGTGGGCGTGAAGGCGCCGAACCAGATGCCGCCCAGCGTGCCGGCGACCAGTCCGATCACCAGCAGGGTGCTGACGAGCGCGCGGATCAATCCGACGTCGGCAACCTCTCTCGCAGCTCTTGCCTGAGCCGAGCCTTCGCCGACCATCGCCGGCCGCAGCGCCGCCGCGCCCAGGATGTAGAGCATGTAGAGCCCGGCGAGCAGGAAGCCGGGCAGCACGCCGGCGAGGAACAGATCCCCGATCGACATCTCGGTCAGGATTCCCCACACGATCATCAGCACGCTCGGCGGGATCAGCATGCCGAGGCAGGCGCTGCCGGCGATGCAGCCGAGCGCGAAGCGGTCCTCGTAGCCGTGGCGCTTCATCTCCGGGTAGGCGATGCGCGAGAACGCCGCCGCCGCCGCGATGCTGACGCCGGTGACGAAGGCGAACACCGCGTTCGAGATCACGGTCGCCACCGCGAGCCGCCCGGGCACCACCCGCGTGAGCCGGTTGAAGAGCGAGAACAGGTCGCTCGCCGCGCCGCACTTGGCGAGGAACTCTCCCATCAGCATGAAAAGCGGGATCACCGCGAACACGTAGTCGCGCACCGCCTCGTAGGCGGTGCTGCCGACGAAGCTCGCCACCACCTGGAAGTCCCCGACCATCAGGTAGATGCCGAGCATCGCGGCGCAGCCCAGCGCCACCGCGATGTGCACGCCGCTGAATACGAGCGCGAGCAGCACCGCGACCAGCAGCAGCATCTCGCCGGTGCCGAACATCAGCGCTTCTTCTTCAGGAACGAATTCAGGTGGGAAAGCCCGAGCAGCGCGTAATCGAGCGCCGCCAGGCCGGCGCCGACGATGACCGCCAGCCGCGCCGGCCAGACCGGCACGCGCAGCGCACCCTCGCCCTCGTACTCGCCGGAGCGCCAGGCGTGCGCGAGGGGATCGAGGCCGCCGTAGACCACCACCGCGAAGAAGGCGACGCCGAGCACGCAGCCCGCCGCGGCGAGCGCTTCGCGCAGGCGCGCCGGCAGCATCCCCGGGACGGCGTCGACATGCAGCATGCCGCCGCTGCGGATCGCGTAGCTCGCCTGCAGGAAGCAGATGATGACGATCGACATCGACACGATCTCCGGCGTCCCCTTGACCGGGGCGCTGAACACCGTGCGGCCGACGACGTCGGCGACGACGAGGAAGCTGAGAAGGAACGCGAGCGTCGCGGCGAAGGCGAGCAGCGCCTTCGCCGTCAGATCGCTCCAGCGGTTAAGCAATTACTTTATTTCACTTGGTAGCGCACCGGCCACTTGTGGCCGAGCTTCTCCGCCTCCTCGAGGGCGAGCTTGAGCACGCGGCTCGCCGGCAGGCCGGCCTTGTCGAGCTCGGTGGCCTTTTCCTGCGGCCAGCCCTTGAGCGATTGCGCCCAGTCGGCGCGCACGCTGTCGGGGAGCTGGCGAACCGTCGCGCCGACGCTCTTCAGCTGCTCGAGCTGCTTCGGATAGTTCTCCTCGTTGACCGTGCCGGTGCGCTTCTCGTACTCGCGCCCGACCTCGCGCAGGATCTGCTGCACTTCCTTCGGCAGGCGGTTCCAGCGGTTCTTGTTGATCGTCAGGCCGTGCCAGGTGATCGCGCCGAAGCCGATCTCGGTGTAGTACTTGCCGACCTCGTAGAGCTTGAAGTTAACGTAGCCGGACGGGAACATGATCCAGCCGTCGTAGACGCCGGTCTTCATCGAGGTATAGGAATCCGGCAGCGACGACTGCACCGGCACCGCGCCGGCGTACTCGAGCCACTTCAGGTTGAGCCCCGCGCCGGCGAGCTTGCGGCCCTTCAGGTCGGCGACGCTCTTCCACTCGAAGTTGGTGCCCAGGTTGTAGCCGTTGTCGGCGATCAGCCCGAGGAGCACCTGGTTGTACTTGTCCTCGAATACCTTGGACATGTACGGCACCTTGTCGTAGACGCTGCGGGCGAGCGTCACGCTCTTCACCGGGCTCATGGTGCCGAAAGGCAGCATGATCTGGAACGCGTGCAGCGGCAGGTTGGACGGCTCGAAGCAGTAGCAGTAGCCGCCGATGTCGATGATGCCGGACTGCACGCCTTCCAGCGTGTCGGCGACCTTCACGATCGAGCCGCCGTAGCCCTCGATGAACTCGACCCTGTGCTTGGTGCGCGCGGCGACGCGCTTGGTCACCTCGGGCACGAAGAAGCTGTTCATCAGGTTCACATAGGTGTTCGCCGTCGGGTGCCCCGAGGCGATGCGCAGCTTGATGTCTTCCGCGTA
>DATKAX010000193.1:0-2985 GCA_035514595.1 Burkholderiales bacterium | reverse complement strand
CGGGCGCTTCTACGACAATCCCGTGGACAAGGCGGACCGCTCGCGCATGAACGTGCCGTTCCGCCTGCCCGACGAGCGCCTCGACGCGCCGTTCCTGAAAGGCGCCGAGGAGCGCGGCATGACGCAGTTGAAGGGGCACCGCTCGGTCGGCGGCATGCGCGCTTCGATCTACAACGCCATGCCCCTCGAGGGCGTGGAGCGGCTCGCCGCGTACATGCGGGAGTTCGCGGCGCGGCATGGCTGAGCGCGGCGGGAAGTTCGAGGTCCTGGTGCTCAACCAGGTGGCGCAGGCGGGGCTGCAGCGCCTGCCGGCCGAGCGCTATGTGCAAGTGACCGAGTCGCGCGCACCGGATGCCGTCCTGGTGCGCTCCCGGGACCTGCATGGCATGGACCTGGGAGAGCGGCTCAAGGCGGTGGCGCGTGCCGGCGCGGGGACCAACAACGTTCCGGTGGCCGAGCTCACTGCGCGCGGCATTCCCGTATTCAATGCCCCCGGCGCCAACGCCAACGCCGTGAAGGAGCTGGTGATCGCGGGCATGCTGATCGCGGCGCGCAATCTCGCCCCGGCGCTCGAGTTCGTGCGCGCTCTGGACAAGGGAGCGAGCGACTTCGAGCGGCGCATCGAGGACGGCAAGAAGGCCTACGCCGGTGTGGAGCTCCCCGGCCAGACGCTGGGCGTGATCGGCCTGGGCAAGATCGGCAGCCTGGTGGCCGATGCCGCCATCCGCCTGGGGATGCAGGTGATCGGGCACGATCCCGACATCACGGTGGACAGCGCCTGGAGCCTGCCCTCGCAGGTGCGCCGCGCGAGCTCCGTGGATGAGCTGCTCAAGGCGAGCCGCTTCGTCACGCTGCACGTGCCGCTGGTCGAGCGTACGCGCCACCTGGTGAACGCGAACAACGCCGGGCTGATGCGCGAGGGCGCCATCCTGCTCAACTTCTCGCGCGAGGGCGTGGTGGACGATGCCGCGGTGCTGGCGGCGCTCACCGCCGGGCGGCTGCACTGCTACGTGACCGATTTTCCGACGCCGGCGCTCGCCGGCGCGCCCGGCGTGGTGGCGCTGCCGCACCTCGGCGCCTCGACGGGGGAAGCCGAGGAGAACTCCGCGGTGATGGTCGCCGAGCTGCTGCGCGAATACCTGGAGCACGGCAACCTGCGCAACTCGGTCAATTTCCCCGAGGCGGTGATGGCGCGCGAATCCCCCTACCGCCTGGCGATCGCCAATGCCAACGTGCCCGACATGCTGGCGCGCATCTCCCACGCCATGGGCGAGCGCGGCATCAACATCCACAACATGCTTAACAAGTCCCGCGGGGATGTGGCCTACACGCTGGTCGACGTGGACAGCCCGGTTCCCGACGTGGCGCTGGCGGCGCTGCGCGCCATCGACGGCGTGCTCGCGGTCAGATATCTTCCGCTCGAGCCATGAGCGGCGACATCGACAAGCTGCGCACCGAGATCGACACGCTCGACGAGCAGCTCGTCGAGCTGCTGAAGGCGCGCGCGCGGCTCGCCCGGCGCATCGGCGAACTGAAGGGCGGCGCGCCCGCCTATCGGCCGGAGCGCGAGGCGCAGATCCTGCGCCGCGTGGCCGGCCTGGCCGGCGACCCGCTCTCGGCCGACGCGCTGACGCGGGTGTTCCGCGAAGTGATCTCGGCCTGCCGCGGGCTCGAGCAGGACATTCGCGTCGCCTACCTGGGACCGGCGGGGACCTTCAGCGAGCAGGCGGTGCGCCGGCAATTCGGCGGCGGGGTGGAGCCGCTGCCCGCGGCTGCCATCGACGAGGTGTTTCGCCGCTGCGAGTCGGGCGCGGCGCAGTTCGCGGTGGTGCCGGCGGAGAATTCCACCGAGGGCGTGGTGGGACGCACGCTGGACCTGCTGCTGGTCACGCCCCTGAAGATTTGCGGCGAGGTGGAGCTGCGCGTGCAGCAGCACCTGATGGCGAAGGGCGCAGAATCCGCGGCGCTGAAGCGCGTGTATTCGCACGCGCAGTCCCTCGCGCAGTGCAATGCCTGGCTCGAGCGCAACCTGCCCGGCGTGGAGCGCATCCCGGTGGCCTCGAACGCCGAAGCCGCGGAGCGCGCGAGCCGCGAGGCCGACGCGGGCGCCATCGCCGGCGAGGCGGCCGCCGAGCGCCTTGGCCTGAAACTCCTCGCCCGCGGCATCGAGGACGATCCCAACAACACCACGCGCTTCCTGGTCCTCGGGACGCTCGAGCCCGAGCCCACGGGGCGCGATCGCACCTCGATCGTGCTCTCGGCCGAAAACAAGCCCGGCGCGGTGCACGCGCTGCTCACGCCGCTGGCCGAGAACGGCGTCAGCATGACGCGCATCGAGTCGCGCCCGGCGCGGGCGATGCGCAGCGCGTTGTGGGAGTACGTGTTCTACGTCGATCTCGAAGGGCATCGCAAGGACGCGCGCGTCGCCGCGGCGCTCGAGGCGCTGCGCGGCAAGGCGCCGTTTTTCAAGGTGCTCGGGTCCTACCCGGCGGTGACCGCATGAACCTCGATCCCTGCGAGCTGTCGCCGTCCTACGTGCGCTCGCTCGCGCCCTACCAGCCGGGCAAGCCGATCTCGGAGCTGGCGCGCGAGATGGGCCTCAAGGAAGCGTCGATCGTGAAGCTCGCTTCCAACGAGAACCCGCGCGGCGTCGGTCCGCGCACGCGCGCCGCGATCGAGCGCGCGCTCGGCGAAGTCGCACGCTATCCCGACGGCAACGGCCATGAGCTCAAGGTGGCGCTGTCGCGCCGCTATGGCGTGGACATGGCGCAGGTCGTGCTGGGCAACGGCTCCAACGACGTGCTCGAGCTCGCGGCGCTCGCCTTCCTCGGCCCGGGGCGCTCGGCGGTGTACTCGCAGCACGCGTTCGCCGTGTACCCGCTCGCGACGCAGGCGCGCGGCGCGCGCGGCATCGCCGTGCCGGCGAAGGATTTCGGCCACGACCTGGAGGCGATGGCGCGCGCCGTGGACGACGAGACCTATGTC
>DATKAX010000192.1:0-4238 GCA_035514595.1 Burkholderiales bacterium | reverse complement strand
TACCTGCTGTGGCGGCGCTGGGGCGCCGGGCCGGCGGCGAACTTCCTGATGCTCAACCCGAGCACCGCCGACGAGGTGAAGCTCGATCCCTCCTGCACGCGGGCGCGCGTGTACGCGGAGCGCTGGGGATTCGGGGCGCTGGTCGTCACCAACCTGTTCGGCTGGCGCGCCACGGATCCGGCCGAGATGAAGGCGGCGCGCGATCCGGTGGGACGCGGCAACGATGCCGCGATCCGACGCGCGGCGCGCGAGGCGGCCGTCGTGGTGTGTGCCTGGGGTAACCATGGCGCATACCTGGAGCGCTCGCCGACGGTGGTCGCGATGCTGCACGCCGCGGGGACGAAGCTGCACGTGCTGCGCATGAACGGGGCCGGCGAGCCGGCGCACCCGCTCTACCTGCCGGGAAGCCTTACGCCGGTACGCTGGTGAAATTCGGGCTCTGACCCCGAATTTTGATTACCATAGCGCCCCTGCGCTCCAATTTCCCGAGGCATCCATGAAACGCAAGTACGGCGCCGCGCTGGCGCGCGAGAGCATCGCCGAGAAGAACATGCGCGAGCGCGCCAAGGAGATGCAGGACAACCGCTTCAACTTCGGCACCAAGGCGCGCAAGGGCTCGCCTTCGCGCGGCAAGCGGCGCGGGCGGGCGTTCAAGCCGGCGCACCGCCGGTAGCGTCTACTCGCAGAAGTATTCCACGACGTCGACCGCGCTCGAGCGGGGCTGGCCGAAGGTGAGCCAGCCGTGCCGGCGCAGGATGAACTCCTCGCGCTGCAGCAGCACCTCGGTGCCGTCCTCGAAGATGACGTAGGTGCCGTTGGTGCTCTGGTCGACGAGCACGAACTTGTCGTTGCGGCGCTCGATGCTGCAGTGATTCCGCGAGGCCAGCTCGTCGGCGATCACCAGCCCGCACTCCTCGCTGCGCCCGATGCTGATCGAGTCGCCTTCGCGGCGCCGGACGTATTCCCTGGCGCCGAGCTTCAGCCGCAGCGCGATGCGCACCGGCCGCACGGTGGGGCGCTGGAAAGTGTCGGTGTTGGGGCCGACGCGCCACACGATCTCGCAGAGCTCGATTTCCTCGGACTTGCCCTTGACCTGCACCCGGTAGAGCGGGCGCAGGCACGGGTTGTAGTGCGGGCCGAGGCGCGCCGCGGTCTCCCCCGAGGTGATGATCTGGTCCTTGTTCGCCTGCTGGGCCAGGCGCGCCGCCAGGTTGACGGTGTCGCCGAACACGTCGCCGTCGCGCTGGATCACCGGGCCGCGGTGAAAGCCGATGCGCACGCCGAGCTTGGTGTTGGCCACCGGGGGCATGGCGTCGATCGCGCTCTGCATCGCGCCGGCGGCATCGGCCGCCGCTTCGGGCGCCGCGAACAGCGCCATGATCTCGTCGCCGATCGTCTTGACGACGCGTCCGCCGGCGGCCTGCGCAGCCTGGCGCAGGCGCTCCAGGCAGTTCTGGATCGCCTCGAGCGCCTGCGCGTCGCCGGCAGACTCGAAGAGCTGCGTGCTGCCGCTCACGTCGGCGAACAGCACCGTGGTCTCCCGCGCGGAATCCATCGCCCCTTTTGATGTCGATGTGCTTGATTTGCCGGGGCCAGCTTGGCCCGGCGGGCGATGCCGCACAAGCGCGGGGCGTGCGCTTTGTCACGCCCCGGACGCTGTTTGTCACTCGCAGAAGTACTCGACCACGTCCTCGGCGTCCACGCGCGGCTGTCCGAAGGAGATCCAGCCGTGCCGGCGCAGGGTGAAGGCCTCGCGGTGCAGCGACACCTCGGTGTCGCCCTCGACGGTCACGTAGGTGCCGTTGGTGCTCTGGTCGACGAGCACGAACTTGTCCTGGCGCCGCTCGATGCTGCAGTGGTGGCGCGAGACCAGGTGGTGCAAGATCACCAGGTCGCAGTCCTCCTCGCGCCCGATGACGATCGACTCCTGCTCGCGCCGGCGCAGGATTTCCTCGTCGCGGTACCTGAGGCGCAGCGTGGAAGCCTTCTGCCGCGCGCGCAGCGCGTCGGTCTGGAAGGTGGCGGTGTCGTTGCCGATGCGCCAGACCAGCTCGTAGAGCTCGACTTCCTCGCTCTTGCCCTTGATCTGGATCGCGTAGAGCTGGCGCATCGAGGCGCGGTAGGCCTCGCTCAACACCGCGGCGGTTTCCGCCGAGGTGATGATCTGGTCCTTGTTCGCCTGCTGGACCAGGCGCGCGGCGAGATTGACGGTGTCGCCGAACACGTCGTCGTCGCGCTGGATCACCGGCCCGCAGTGAAAGCCGATGCGCACGCCGAGCTTGGTGCCGCCGACTTCGGCCATCGTCTCGATCGATTTCTGCATCGCGCCCGCCGCCTCCGCCGCGGCGTCCGCGACCGGGAACAGCGCCAGGATCTCATCGCCGATGGTCTTCACCACGCGGCCGCCGGCCGCCACGGCGGCCTCGCGCAGGCGCAGGAGGCAGTCCTGGATCGCCTCGGTGGCCTTCACGTCGCCCGCGGTCTCGTAGAGCCGGGTGCTGCCGCTCACGTCCGCGAACAGGACGGTGGTTTCCCTGGTGGCGCTCATCAGACCCGTTGTCCCGCCAAATTGTTGTTTTCGAACGCGAGTTTGACGCGCTCCGGGCGCCCGCACAAGCGGACAAAGCGTGCAATTGTCACATTCTCACCGTCGCGGCCGCCACTTCGACCGGACGCATCCCCTCACTGGACGGTGAGCTGGTCGTAATCGAGGTAGCGCCGGCGGAAGGTCTCGAAGTCGACCTTGTCGGCGGCCTCGATCTCGCGCTGCGCCTGCAGCGAGCGCTCGGCGAGCTGCGCGAAGCGCGCCTGCACCCCGGCCGGGAGCTCGAGGCTCTGCAGCGTCGCCTTGTGCAGCGTCGACTCGATGAGCACGAAGCGCACGTAGGAGCTGTCGTGGTTGCGGCCCATCGCGTGCAGCACGCGCGCCGAGGGGGCGCTCGCGGAGTCCTTCAGGACCGAGAGGCTCGAGGCGAGCGCGTCGCCGAAGGCGGCGCCGCCGTGCGCGGCGTCGAGCGCGGCGGCAATGGGCTCGCACTCGGCGAGGATGCGCGCGCCCCAGCCGGCGAGCGCGACCGGCTCGCCGCCGCGCTCGAGCGCGAGGCCCGGCTCGCGCCCGCGCAGCGCGACCTTGTGCTGGTTGCGGCCGATCTCGCCGATCTCGCGCGGGGTGTCGGGCGGGCTCTCGGCGAGCAGGCAGTGCAGCAGGAAGACGTCGAGAAAGCGCATGGTCGAGGCGGTGATGCCGACCGGCACGAACGGGTCGAGGTCCATCAGGCGCACCTCGACGTACTGCACGCCGCGCTCGCGCAGCGCATGCAGCGGGCGCTCGCCGCGCTTGATGCGGCGCTTGGGGCGGATGGTGCCGTAGAACTCGTTCTCGATCTGCAGCAGCGTGCTCGAGAGCTGGCGGTAATCGTCGCCGTTGCCGGTTTCGGCCCTGATCCCGATCTTCTGGTACGCCGGCCAGGGCTTGGTGAGCGCGTCGTGCAGCGAGCTGGTGTAGCTCTCGAGGCTGTTGTAGCTCACGCAGAGCGAGGCCTGCGCCTCGCTCTGGTAGCCGAGCGGCCCCATGCGCAGCGACGTGGCGTGCGGCAGGTACAGGGTGCCGGGCGCGAGCTCCTGCAGCGGGTGCCTGCGCCCCTCGACGAAGCTCGCGCAGGTCGTGGGCGAGGCGCCGAACAGGTAGATCGGCAGCCAGCAATGGCGGCGGAAGTTGCGGATCAGCGCGAAGTAGCGCTCGCTCGTCGCGCCGGGCAGCGAAAAGTTGTAGTGGATGCCCGAGATCGTCTGCATGCGCCGGCCGTAGCGCTGCGAGAGCCCGAGGCGGTAGACGGTCTTCGCGCGCCCGACGTTCGAGGTGCCGTAGCGGCCGATCGGGATCAGGTGGTCCGAGGGCAGCGAGCAGGGCATGCTCGCGCACCACAGGATCTCCTCGCCGATGCGGCGGTAGACCACCTGGTGGATGTGCGTCAGCTCCTCGAGGCAGGCGTCGATCGCGTGGTGCGGGCCGGTGATCAGCTCGAGCTGCGACTCGCTGAAGTCGGTCGTGATGTGCGGGTGCGTCAGCGCCGCGCCGAGCGCCGCCGGATGCAGCGTCTGCGCGAGCGTGCCGTCGGGCCGCACGCGCAGGCTCTCCTTCTCGATGCCGCGCCGGATGCCCTTCAGCGCATCCGGCCCCAGCTCGCGCAGCCGCCCGGTCAGGTCCATGTCAGCCCCAAAGGTAGCCCGAAATCAGG
>DATKAX010000191.1:0-13848 GCA_035514595.1 Burkholderiales bacterium | reverse complement strand
CTTGTCCCGGCGATTGCTGCGGATCGGGATCGGATGGGCCTGGGTGGCGGCCGTGGTCTGGCTCTCGCTCACGCCCGCGCCACCGAGCGTCGCGTTCGCGGCGAGCGACAAGCTCGGCCACTTCCTCGCCTACGCCGTGCTGATGCTCTGGTTCTGCGCCTTGTACAAGTCGACAGGCGCCCGGATCGTATTCGGCGCCGCCTTCGTCGCGATGGGCGTGGGCCTGGAGCTCGTCCAGGAAAGCCTCGGCACGCGCAGCTACGAGCGCGCCGACATGCTCGCCAACGCCCTCGGCGTGGCGGCGGGCTGGGCGATCGCGCTCATCCTCCCCAGAGCCTTACGAGCAGCGGGAAAAGGAACGCGGTCAGAAGGCCGTTGAGCCCCATCGCCAGGCCGGCAAACGCGCCCATGGTTTCCGAGACCTGGAACGCGCGCGCGGTGCCGATGCCGTGCGCCGCGACCCCGACCGCGAAGCCGCGCACCGCGTGGTCCTCGATGCGCAGCAGGTTGAGCGTGCCGCGCGCGAGCACCGCGCCGAGGATGCCAGTGGCGACCACCAGCACGGCGGTGAGCGACGGCAGCCCGCCGAGCTTTTCCGCGATCCCCATCGCGATCGGCGTGGTGACCGACTTGGGCGCGAGCGAGAGCAGCGACTCGCGGCTCGCGCCGAGCGCCCAGCCGATGCCGAGCGCCGAGAGCACCGCGGCAAGCGATCCCGCGACCAGCCCGCCGGCCAAGGGCACGAGATTTTTCCTGAGTTTTTCCAAGTTCAGGTAAAGCGGAACCGCGAGCGCGACCGTCGCCGGGCCGAGCAGGAAGTGCACGAACTGCGCGCCCTCGAAGTAAGTGGCGTACGGCGTACCCGTCGCCCAGAGCAGCGCCACCAGCAGCGCGACCGAAATCGCCACCGGGTTCGCCAGCGGGTTGAGCTTCAGCCTGGAATAGAGCCAGAAGGCCGCCTGGTAGGCCACCAGCGTCACGGTGAGGCCGAGCAGCGGCGAGGTCGCGAGGTAAACCCAGATTTCCGAGAAGCGTCCGCTCATCGCTGCAGCGCTCGCATGACCAGCGCAGTCACGCCGATGGTGATGACGGTGCTCGCGACGAGCGTAACCGCGAGCGCGAGCCACTCCGCGCCCAGCCGCTCGAAGTGCAGCATCACGCCCACGCCCGCCGGGACGAAGAGCAGCGACAGGTGCGAGAGCAGTGCCTGCGAAGTGCCGCGCAGCTTACCGGGCGCGCCGCCGCGCGCGAGCAGGGTCAGGAACAGCAGCAGCATGCCGATCACCGGCCCGGGCACCGGCAACCCGGTGAGCTGCACGATCGCCTCGCCGGCGAGCTGGTAGACGAGCAGCAGCGTCAGGGCGCCCAGCATCGCGGCGGGCCGGAGCTAGCGGAAGAACGCGGCGAGCGCGTCCAGGGTCGCGTCCGGCGCCTCGGCCATGAGGGAATGGCCGGAGAGCTCGATGACGACAGTTTTCGAATCCTTGAGCCTTTCCTGCAGCGCCGCCGCTCCCCTCGGAGGCGTCATGACATCGCGCTTGCCGAGAACGAAGAGCACCGGGCACTGCACGCTGCCCGCAAGCTGGTACACATTGCACGCCTTGAGGTCGTTGTAGAGCACGCCAGGCGCGAGCCGGCGCAGGCGCGCGAGCGTATCGCCGTACATCCACATTCCCGGGTTCGGATCGCCGCGCAGCGGCACCTGCGCGGCATGGCCCCAGATCGTCTCCATGTCGAAGGCGGCGGGATCGTTCCTGCGCGCCGCGTCGAGAAACGCGTCGCTCACCTTCATGGGATAGGCGACGCCGATGAGCGCGATGCGCTCCACGCGTGCGGGCTGGCGCGCCGCGCATTCGAGGGCAACCAGCGCGCCCATGGAGTGGCCTGTGAGGTTCACTTTTCCGGGAACGGAAATCTGGTCCAAGAACTTGAAGACCCAATCGGCCATGCTGCCGATGTCCGGAAGCGGCGGGCCGGCGGAGCGGCCGTGGCCGGGAAGGTCGAGCGCGAGCACGTTCCAGCCGTGGTAGCCGAAGTAGCGGCTTTGCAGGCCGAACGACGAGTGGTCGAGCCCGGCGCCGTGCACGAACACCAGGGTGCGCTTGTCCGCAACGAGCTCGTGCGCCGCGGTGTAGGCGAATGCCGCTTTGCCGTCGACCTTGAAATTCACTTCATCGCAGCCTTCAGCGAGCGCTCGAGGTCGTCGATCAGGTCCTGCGCGTCCTCTAGGCCGATCGACAGGCGCACCGTTCCGGCGGTGATCCCGGCGCGCTTCAGGTCCTCGTCGCTCATGCGGTAGTGCGTGGTGGTCGCGGGGTGGATGACGAGCGACTTGGCGTCGCCGACGTTCGCTAGATGCGAGAACACGCGCAGCGACTCGATGAACTTCCTGCCGGCGGGCCGCCCGCCCTTGATCTCGAACGAGAACACCGCGCCCGCGCCCTTCGGCAGGAGCTTGCGGCAAAGCTCGTGGTCCGGGTGAGAGGCGAGCTCGGGGTAGATCACCTCCTCCACGGCGGGATGCTGGTCGAGAAAAGCGACCACCTTGCGCGTGTTCTCGACGTGGCGCGGCATCCTGAGGTGCAGCGTCTCGACGCCCTGCAGGATCTGGAACGCGGTCATCGGCGCCATGCAGGCGCCGAAGTCGCGCAGGCCCTCGCGCCGTGCGCGCAGGAGAAAGGCGCGCGTGCCGGACTCTTCCTCGAAATCCATGTTGTGGAAGCCGGCGTAGGGCGCGGTGAGGGTATCGAACTTGCCCGAGGCCTCCCAGTCGAAGCGCCCGGAATCGGCCAGCACGCCGCCGATGGCGACGCCGTGCCCGCCGAGGAACTTGGTCGCCGAGTGGTACAGGAGATCGGCGCCGAGCTCGAAGGGCTGCATCAGGTAGGGCGTGGTGAAGGTCGCATCGACGAGCAGCGGCACTTTCGCCTGGTGCGCGATCGCTGCCACCGAGGGGATGTCGAGCACGTCGAGCCCGGGGTTTCCGAGGGTTTCCGCGAACAGCAGCCGCGTATTTTCCCTGACGGCTTTCCGGAAGTTTTCGGGATCGCGGGGTGAAACGAAAGTGGTATCGATGCCGAAGCGCTTCAGCGTATAGGCGAGCAGGTTGTGCGAGCCGCCGTAGAGCGAGCCCGAGGCGACGATGTGCCCGCCCGCGCCCATGAGCGTCGCCACCGCGAGGTGCAGCGCCGCCTGCCCGGAGGCGGTGGCGATCGCGCCGACGCCGCCCTCGAGCGCGGCGATCCTTTCTTCCAGCACCGCGACGGTCGGATTGGAGATGCGCGAGTACACGTGGCCCGCGCGCTCCATGTTGAACAGCGACGCGGCGTGCTCGGTGTCGCGGAAGACGTAGGAGGTGCTCTGGTAGATCGGCACCGCCCGCGCGCCGGTCGCCGCGTCGGGCGACTGGCCGGCGTGCAGCGCGAGGGTGTCGAAACCGGGGTACTTGGGTCCGGCCAAGACTCAGTGCAGGTTCTTGCGGCTCGGGCGCGTGTAGGTCTCGAACGCCCGCTCGGGCTTCTTCTGCTGCGAGGACTTCTGCTTCCAGTCGCGGTCGAACAGCTCGTTCACCAGCGCGCTGACCTGCGCCACCTCGCCCTTGTCGAACTGGCGCGCCAGGATCGCGGCCACGTCCTCGAGCATGCAGCGGCGCTGCGCCTCGTGGATCGCCTGGGCGGTCGGCCCGACGAACAGCAGCCTCGACTCCTGCTCGCCGTTCTCGTGGTACACCGTCACGTCGACCTCGACCGCCTCGTAGCAGTACGGCCCGAGGCTCTCGAGCGCCGCTTCGAGCGCGCCGTGGAAGCTGCGGCCGACCTCGCCGGTCCAGCACACGGTGAGGATCAGCTCCTTCTCGTCGTAGCGGATGCCCGGCTCGTCGGGCTCGATGCTCTTCACGTCGGCCAGCCCGTCGGCATCGAGGTACTCGAGCAGCGGCGCGAACGCCTGCTCGAGCTGGCGCCGCGAGACGCCTTCGAGGATGGGAACGTCGGCGTGGAGATGGACTTCGTGCCGCATGGCGATACCTCGGGAGGGAATGGCCGGATTCTACCCCTAAAATCGAGCGTTTCTCATGCTTCCCGACTACGCCGGCGGCAGCCTCGTCAATCTCATGGCCTCGATCGTGCAGGCGCGCGGCGGAACGCCGCTGCACGCGCCGCTGCGTGTCTTGAAGGGGAAGGATGGTGAGGCCCTCGAGGCGCGCAATCTCGTCCTGCTGATCATCGACGGGCTCGGCGACAACTTCCTGATGCGCCGCGGCGCGGGCGGCGAGCTCGCGCGGCGGCGGCGCGCGGCGATCACCTCGGTTTTTCCGTCGACCACGGCCTCCGCGATCACCACCTCGTACACCGGACGCAGCCCGCTCGAGCACGGCTTGACCGGCTGGTACAGCTACTTCGGCGAGGCGGGCTGCGTCGCGGCGACGCTGCCCTTCAGGAGCCGCGGCGACAACCGGCCGCTCCAGGAGCGCGGCTTCCTGCCCGAGCAAGCTTTCACCTGCGCCTCGATCTTCGAGGCGATCCCCGAGCGCTCGATCGTGGTCACGCACAAGGAGATCGTCGACTCCGCCTACAACCTGCGCCATTGCAGCGGCGCCGAGCGCCGCGCGTACGAAACGCCCGAGGAGCTGGTTTCGCAGGTCGAGCAGGCGGTGAAGAGCGGCCCCGAGCGCAAGTTCGTCTACGCCTACTGGCCGGCGTACGACAGCACTTCGCACCGCTACGGCTGCGAGAGCGCACAAGCGCTCGCCGAGCTGGCGAAGATCGACGCCGCCTTCGGCGCGCTGCTCGCGCGCCTCTCGGGCACCGACGCGCTGCTGCTCGCGAGCGCCGACCACGGCTTCGTCGACGTGGCGCCCGAGGAATGCCTCGAGCCGCCCGCGACGATCAGCGCGCGGCTGCGCTTTCCGCTGTGCGGCGAGCGGCGCGTGGCGTATTGCCACGTGCACGCAATCGAAGCGTTCATGGAGAAAGCAAAAGAGTGGCTCGGGGAGCGCGCTGACGTGCTGCCGAGCCGCAGCCTCGTCGAGGCGGGCTGGTTCGGCCCCGGCGCGCCGCACCCGCGCCTGGCCGAGCGCATCGGCGACGTCACGCTGGTGATGCGCGGCCGCTACACCGTCAAGGACTGGATCCCCGGCGAGCCGCGGCACCTGCACATCGGCAACCACGGCGGCCCGAGCGAGGACGAAATGTTGATCCCTCTCATCATGGAGAAAGCATGAAAGCGCAGACCAACGGCATCGAGACCTATTACGAGATCCACGGCAGGGAAGGTGCCCCCTGGATCACCTTCAGCCACTCGCTCGCCTGCAGCGTGCGCATGTGGGACCCGCAGATCGAGGCCTTCAAGGACCGCTGGCGCGTCCTGGTGTACGACACGCGCGGCCACGGCGCGAGCACGCCCGCCCCCAGCCCCTACTCCTTCGAGATGCTCGCCGAGGACGCGCAGGCGCTGCTGCAGGCGCTCGGCATCGCGCGCACGCACTTCGTCGGCCTGTCGATGGGCGGGATGATCGGGCAGACGCTCGCGCTCGCGCGTCCGGGCTCGATCGACCGGCTGGTGCTCGCCGACACCGGCCATGCGCAGCCGCCCGAGGCGATCGCGCAATGGCAGGAGCGCATCCGGATCGCCGAATCGAAGGGCATGCAGCCGCTGGTCCAGCCGACGCTGGAGCGCTGGTTCACCGAGCCGTTCCGCAAGGGCCGTCCCGCCGAAGTGCAGAAGATCGCGAAGCTCATCGAGGCGACGCCGGTCGCGGGCTACGTCGGCTGCGGCCACGCGCTGATGAAGGTCAACCTGACCGCGCGCCTGAAGGACATCGCGAGACCGGTGCTCGCCATTGCCGGCGAGCAGGACGTCCTTGCCCCGGGCACGCGCTACCTGGGCGAGAACATCCCGGGCGCGAAGCTCGTCATGATCGCGCAGGCGGCGCACATCTCGAACCTCGAGCAGCCCGAGGCGTTCAATCGGGCGCTGCGGGATTTCCTGTCATCCCCTGCCAGCGCGCCAGCCTAGCCGAGTGGATGCCGAAGAGGTCGAGCACGCGCGCCACGGTGTGCGCGACGAGGTCCTCGATCGACTTCGGGTGCGCGTAGAACGCCGGCACCGGCGGAAACACGATCGCGCCCATCTCGGTGACCGCCGTCATGTTGCGCAGGTGGGCGAGGTTGAGCGGCGTCTCGCGCGGCAGGAGCACCAGGCGGCGGCGCTCCTTCAGCACGACGTCGGCGGCGCGCGAGACCAGGTCGTCGGCGTGCGCGTGCGCCACCGCGGCGAGCGTCTTCATCGAGCACGGCGCGATCACCATCCCGGCGGTGAGGAACGAGCCGCTGGCGATCGCGGCGCCGATGTCCCTGGGAGAATAGGCGACGGCGGCCAGGCGCTCGAGCGCCGCGCGCTTGAGCTTGAGCTCGTGCCAGGCGTTGAGCACGCCCGCATCGGAGAGCACGAGGTGGCTTTCCCAGTCCGCAAGGCCCTGCAGCACCTTCAGGATCTCGACCCCGTAGAGCGCTCCGGTGGCGCCGGTGATGCCCACGATGAGGCGTTTTTTCATGGCCGCTAGCCTACCCGCGAACCTCATGCTTGTGGTGTTCGCGCCTTTCGCGGCGGGCTACTTCCTGTCGTTCTTCTTCCGCAACGTCAACGCGGTGATCTCCAGGGACCTCGCCGCCGAGTTCTCGCTTACGCCCGCGGACCTCGGTTTCCTCACCTCGATGTATCTGCTCGCCTTTGCCGCCTTCCAGCTGCCGCTGGGGGTGCTGCTCGACCGCTACGGCCCGCGCCGCGTCGTCGCGGCGCTGCTGTGCGTGGCGGGCGCGGGCGCGCTCACCTTCGCCCTGGCGCAGGACTTCTTCACCCTGTCGATCGGCCGCGCGCTGATCGGCCTGGGCGTGTCCGGCGGGCTGATGGGCGCGATCAAGGCCTTCACGCTCTGGTTCCCGCTCTCGCGCCTCGCCTCGCTGAACGGCCTGTATCTCGCCGCCGGCGGCATCGGCGGGCTCGCCGCGACCGCCCCGGCGCAGGCGCTCGTCGGCCCGTTCGGATGGCGGGCGCTGTTCGTCCTGCTGTGCGCGGCCTCGGTGGGCGCCGCGCTGCTCGTGTTCACGGTGGTGCCGGAGAAAAGGCTGCCGGGCGAAGGCGAGACGCTGCGCGCGCAGATCGCGGGATTCGGGAAAGTGTTCTCCTCGATGGCGTTCTGGCGCATCGCGACCGGGTTCGTCGTCTGCCACGCGGGCTACCTCGCCCTGCAGGGCCTGTGGCTGGGACCGTGGCTCTACGACGTGGCCGGGCTCGGCCAGGACGCGGCGGCGAACTACCTGCTCGCCACCGCGGCCGCGTACACCGTCGGCTCGGTGTTCTTCGGCCTGGCGAGCGACCGTCTGGCGCGGGCCGGCATCTCGCGCATGACCGTGTTCAAGCTCGGCTTGAGCGTGTCGGTGGCCATGTTCATACTGCTCGCCGCCGGCGTGCACCGCGGCCTCGGCGTGATCCTTTTCGTGTACGGGTTCACCACGATCTCGGCGGCGCTCGCCTACGCGCTTCTCACGCCGCTGTTTCCGCCCGCGATGACGGGCCGCCTCAACACCGCTTCGAACGTGCTGATGTTCGCCTGCTCGTTCGTGTTCCAATGGGGAATCGGGGCGCTGCTCAGGCTCTACCCCGAGGTCGACGGGCGCTATGCGAGCGCGGGCTATTCGACCGCGCTCGCCCTGCTCGCCGCGCTGCAGCTCGCGGCGCTCGCGTGGCTCCTCCCGATGCGGGAGGCGCGTCAGCCGCGCTTGTAGACGATCTTCTTGGTCT
Source organism: Burkholderiales bacterium (assembly GCA_035514595.1). GTDB lineage: Bacteria > Pseudomonadota > Gammaproteobacteria > Burkholderiales > SG8-39 > SCGC-AG-212-J23. The sequence goes on along the minus strand of DATKAX010000191.1, from coordinate 6,048 downwards.
GGCCGTCGCAGCTGCCGACGACCTTGAAGCCTTCCATCACTTCGGCGCTCATGTCGATGATCTCGAGGGTGAACATCTCGACCCCGTTGTTGCGGATCTTGACCTCGATCTCGCTCTTGAGCTCGCCGCAGTCCTTCCTCTGCCCGAGCACCGGACCGGACAGTCCCAGCCCCACCACCAGCGACGCAACGATCAGCTTCTTCATGGTTTTCTCCCTTTCATGCGCGGACGCCCCGACGGGAGCGCGCGGGTAGGATGGCCCGTTTCCGCTGGCGTTGCAAAGGAGATACTGCCTAGGGAAGGAGCGGCAGCACCCACGAAAGCGCCGCGCAGCCCGCCGCGACGGTGAGCACCAGCGCGATCCGGCCGTAGCGGCGGAAGCTGCCGTCCGGGCGGAAGTACAGGCCGCGGACCGGGTCGCTCCGGCCGCCGGTCCAGAGCCAGTCCGGCCCCGCCTTGTCGGCTACCCGCGGGTTGAATACGCCCAGGAGAAACGAGAAAAACGTCCCGACCGCCACACCGATCACCACAATTGCCTCCCCGAATGCACTACCGAATGTCGCTGCGATTATAGTGGCGGCATCGCCATTTCGTCGCTGTCCCAAATTCACGACATGTTCGCCACCACGATTGCAGGAAGCCTTCCGAAGCCGGCCTGGCTGGCCGAAACGCGCAAGCTCTGGCCGGCGTGGCGCGCCGCGGGCGCCGAGCTCGCCGAGGCGAAGCGCGACGCCACGCTGCTGTGGCTGAAAGAGCAGGAAGATGCCGGCATCGACATCGTCGCCGACGGCGAGCAGTCGCGGCAGCACTTCGTCCACGGCTTTCTCGAGGCGGTCGAGGGCATCGACTTCAGCCGCAAGGTGAAGATGGGCATCCGCAACAACCGCTACGAGGCGCTGGTGCCGGTGGTCGCCGGGCCGCTCAGGCTAAAAGGCCGGGTGCACCAGGCGGAGGCGCGCCTCCTGAGGATGCATACCGGCAAGAAGCTCAAGATGACGCTGCCCGGCCCGATGACCATCGTCGACACCGTCGCCGACGAGCACTACGGCGACCGGGAAAAGCTCGCGCTGGCGTTCGCCGAGCTTCTCAACCAGGAGGCGCGCGCCCTCGAAAAGGACGGCATCGACGTGATCCAGTTCGACGAGCCCGCGTTCAACGTCTACATGGAGGAGGTCAAGCGTTGGGGCATCGCCGCGCTGGAGCGCGCCGCCAGGGGCCTGCGCTGCACCACCTGCGTGCATATCTGCTACGGCTACGGCATCCAGGCCAACCTCGACTGGAAGCAAACGCTCGGCAGCGAATGGCGCCAGTACGAGGAGATCTTCCCGGCGCTCGCGAAGAGCCGCATCGACCAGGTGTCGCTCGAGTGCATCCACTCCAGGGTTCCCGTCGAGCTGCTCAAGCTGCTGAAGGGAAAGGACGTGCTCCTGGGGGTAATCGACGTCGCCAGCGACCGCGTCGAGACGCCGGAAGAAGTCTCGAAAGTCATCAAGGCCGCGCAGAAGTACGTGCCGGCCCGGCGCATCTTCCCGTGCACCAACTGCGGCATGGCGCCGATGGACCGGGAAGTCGCGCTGGCGAAGCTCAAGGCGCTCGCCGCCGGCGCCGCGCTTGCCCGCAAGCAGGTCTCGAAGCGCAGGTAAAGGGAACCTTTTGGCCCCGGCCGACGTGTACTGAGGCTGGATGCCCACGATCCTGCCGTTTCCGCGCGCCCGGCGCGCCGCGCCGCGCTTCGAGGCGCTGCTTCGTCCCCATCTCGAGTACCTGCATCGCCTCGCCTGGCGCTTCACCGGCAACAGCGCCGACGCGGAGGACCTGGTCCAGGACGTGCTGCTCAAGCTCTATCCCCTTACCGCGGAACTGGCCGCGATCGAGGCGCCCCGGCCATGGCTGGCGCGCGTCCTTTACCGTGAATACATCGACCTGGTACGCCGGCGTGCCCGGCGGCCGATGGAACAGACCGCCGGCACGCAGGGCGAGGATCCGCTCGATGCGGTCCCGGCCACCGCGGACGGGCCCGAGCAGCTCGCCGAGCGTGCCCAGTGGCAGGAACGCCTGCAAAGCGCGCTCGAGCGGCTCAACCCGGGGCAGCGCGCGGTGCTCACCATGCACGACATAGAGGGCTACAGCCTGGAAGAGCTGGAAGGGGTGCTGGAAACGCCCCTGGGCACCCTCAAGTCGCGCCTGCACCGGGCCCGGGCGCGCCTGCGCGAGCTGCTGCCGATGGAACTTTTTCCCGACCGCAAGCGTGTCAACGGATAGCCATGGACTGCCGCGACATCGACCTGTACCTGGAGGACTACCTCGACGATCGGCTCGACGCCCTGCGGCATCGCTCCGTCCACGAGCACTTGCAGCGCTGCCCGTCGTGTCTTGACCGGCACGACCAGGCGCTCGCGCTGCAGGCGGCCTTGCGCGCGCTTCCCGCGCCGCCGCCGCGCCCGGGCTTCCTGGACGAGGCGCTGGCGCGCGCCACGCGCGCTCCGGCCGGTTTCCTGCGGCGACCGGTGGCCGGGCTCGCGCTCGCGGCGAGCCTCGCGCTCGGCATCGCGCTCGGCGCGTTCTTCGCGGCGCAGCGCGGGCCGGCACCGGAGATGAGCGTGGCGCTAGAGCTCGAGCGGCCGCAGGTCGTGCGCCTGATGTTCAACAGCGCGAAACCCCTGCCTGGGGCGATCCTGAGCCTCGCGCTCCCGGAGAACGTCGAGCTGGTCGGCTACGGCGCCCGGCGCGAGCTCACCTGGCAGGCCGACCTGCGCGCGGGGCCCAATCTGCTGCAGCTGCCGCTCGTCGCGCACGGCACGCCCGGGGGCGAGCTGGTGGCGCGGCTTTCGCACGGCGACGCGAGCAAGGCAGTTCGCGTAAAGATCCGACTCAATCCACCTGGAGGTATGTCATGAAGCGACTCACGACCGGAGCATTCATCCTCGCCCTGTCCTTCGGCGCCTGGGGCCAGTCCCCGAGCGCCGAGCTCGAGGTCACGATCGACATGGTGCCGCCCGACGCGGTCGCCGACGCGGCGATCACGCCGATCCCCCTGCCCGACGACGCTTCCGACGAGGGGCGGGCGAACTCGGAGTTCGGGCGCAGGACGGCGGCCAATGCGCGCGAGCGCGGACGCGAGTTCGGCGAGGCCGTCTCGAAGGCGGCGCGCGCGGCGCGAGATCTGCCGGTGGCCCCGATCCCCGATTTTTCGATCCCCAAGCCGCCCGCCAAGTGATCGGCGCAGCGGATGCCGCTGCATGACGCGAAAGTTTCTTGATGGACGCGCGGCGCCGTTAAAACCGTCACAAGTCGGCTCCTGCGGATGGAACCTTCACTGTCTGACGGACGTGTTAATAGCCAGATTCACGTTCGTCAACCTGGAGGTGCGTCATGAAGATGAAGCGACTCGTGAGCCACACAATCGGAACGGCCGTCCTGGCCCTGTCGTTCGGCGCTTGGGCCCAGACCGCGCCGCAGGAACGTGAAGCGACCATCAACGTCGTGCCACCGAGCGCAGTCAACGACCCGAATAAGATTTTGCTTCCCGGCGACGAATTTCCCGGCTCGGAGGAGGGGCGCATGAACTCCACGTTCGGGCGCACCACGGCGGGCACCGCGAAAGAGCTCAAGGGCGATTTCGGCAAAGGCGTCGCGGAGGCGGCGGGCGCTGCGAGGGATCTTCCGGAGTTCGCGTTTCCCAAGCCGCCGGCCCCGTAAGCGGTCCGGCGACTTGTTTGTATAGCCCCGGCGGAGGCGACTCCACCGGGGATTTTTTTGGAGGAGCGGCATGTCGCTCAGGCATTGGCGTCTGGCATTGGTTCTATCCCTGTGGCTGCTGCTGTGCGCGCTGCCCGGGCGCGCCGCCTCGCCCGGCGGCGAAGCTTTCGATCAGGGCTTCAAGGCCTTCCGCGCCGGCGATTACGCCGCCGCGCTGCGCTCGTTTCTCGAGGCGCGGCGCGCCGGCATGGATTCGCCGCAGCTCGGCTACAACCTCGGCGTCACCTATTACCGGCTGGAGCGCTACCCGGAGGCCGAGAACGAGTTCGGGACGCTCGCGCGGAATCCCGCATGGGCGCCGCTCGCGCACTACAACCTCGGCCTGACCGCGCAGCGCATGGGCAGGACGCAGCAGGCGGCGGAGCACTTCGAGCGCGCGCGTCGCGCGAGCGCCGACCCGAGGCTGCGCGGTCTCGCCGCCTCCGCGCTCGAGGCGCTCGGCCGCGCACCGACTCCGGCGCGGACCTCCGCGGTGCTCTCGTTTGGCGCGGGCTACGACAGCAACGTGACGCTCGCCTCCGACGCGCTGGGCAGAAGCGGCGAGAGCGACCTGTTCGTCGAAGCGCTCGCGGCTGCAAGCCACCGCCTGAGCGGCGACGCGACGCGGGGCCTGTATGCCCAGGGCGCGCTGCTCGTGCGCAAGCACTTCGATGTCGAGCGCTACGACCAGTTCGGCCTTCGCCTCGGACTGAGCCGGGAGGCCGCCTCGGGCCGCTGGCAGAGCGGGGTGGGCGGCTACCTCGAGCACATCGAGCTCGACGACGATCGGCTGCAGCAGGCGGCGATCCTCGATCTTCGGGCGCGCCGCGCGCTGCAGGGCGGGGGCGCGCTGCGCGCCCGCTATCAGCTCGCGCTCATCGACGCCGGACGCGGCTTTCGCTACCTCGAGGGCTGGCAGCAGCGTTTTGCGGTGGAGGCAGGTCCCTCGCCGCGGTTCTCCGCCGGCTACGAGCTCGAGCTGAACGACCGCGACGACCTGCGCCAGGGCGCCGAGTTCCAGAGCTACTCGCCGACCCGCCACTCGCTGTTCGTGCTCGCCGGGCTGCCCGACGCCGGGGGCTGGCGCACGCAGGCGCGCGGCGAGTACCGCTTCAGCCGCTACAACGACCCGCACGTGGACAACGGGTTGCAGGTGCGGCGCGAGGACGACCGCTACGGCTTCGCGCTTCGGGCCGAGCGGCCAATGGACGCCACGTGGAGCCTGTTCCTCGCCTACGATTACTACCGCAACCGCTCCACGCTCGACGCCTACGACTACAGCCGACACCAGCTCATGGCGGGCCTCGAGGCCTCTCTGTAGCCTAACGCGACGCGCCCAGCAGGCCCACCTTGTAGCCCGCGTCGCGCAGCCGCGCCGTCGCCCGTCCGTTCAGGACGAGCAGGGTGATGAGGTTGATCAGCGGCACGAACATGAGAACGATGAGGCCGATCTTCGCGACCATCGAAAAGCCCATTCCCGAGCCGACCCGGTAGATGCCGACGAGCGAAAGCACGAGCGCTACCAGGGCGAGGAGGCTGGCGGGCGGTCCGATCAGCACCTGCAGCCCGATCGTCAGGAAGTTCACCAGGATGGCGTAGATGACAAGCTTCTGGCCGCTAGCGACCTTCTCGATCCCTTCGGAAACCTCGACCCCGGTATCGACCACCGCTTTCGGCGCCTGATACGGATTGGGTTGCGTCATGGTCACCCCCGTTTCGGCAAGCTACCACGCGTAGGCGAACGCCGGGAAGCACTCGGACTTCGAGCCGCGCGGGTCGCAGCCCGCCTCGAGCAGGCCCGAAGCCTCGTCGATCTGCGCGGCCGACACGAAGCCTTCGCTCCAGTCGGGCGCGAGGTCGAGGTCGTGGCCGCGGCGCCTGAGCTCGTCGAGAACCTTCGCGCCGAAGCGCGGCTCGATGCGCACGCGGTTGGGCGCGCCGCGGTGCGGCGCGAAGAAGCCCGGGAAATGCTCGGTCGACAGGCGCGGCGCCTCGATCGCCTCTTGCAGCCCCAAGCCGAAGGCGGCGCGGTACAGGAAGAACTGCAGTAGCCACTGACCCTGGTTGTCGCCGCCCATGGTGCCGAACGCCATCCAGGGGCGGCCGCCCTTGAAGGCGAGCGAGGGCGTGAGCGTGGTGCGCGGGCGCTTTCCCGGCGCGACCACGTTAGGGTGATGCGCCGGGCCGAGATAGAAGGTCATCATGCGCACCGAGAGCGGGAAGCCGAGCCCCTCGATCACCTCGGCCGACTTGAGCCAGCCGCCGCTCGGCGTGAAGGAAGCCACGTTGCCTTTCGCGTCCACCGCATCG
>DATKAX010000190.1:0-3178 GCA_035514595.1 Burkholderiales bacterium | reverse complement strand
TCGCCAACAGCCTGCGCCAGCCCGACTCGCAGGATCCCGGCGGCCTCGACCGCGCCGCGTTCGAGGCAGACCCGCGCCAGCCGGGCCCGAGCGCGCTGCAGTTCAACACGCGCAAGACGGTGAACCAGGACCAGGCCGGCTTGCGGCTGCAGCATCGCCTGGGCGGGTCCACGTCGCTGGAAGCGATCGGCTATGCCGGGCAGCGGGACGTTCTGCAGTTCCTCGGCTTCCGGGGCGACTTCGGGCTCTCTTCGGGCGGCGTGGTCGATCTCGACCGCGGCTACGCCGGCGGCGCGCTGCGAGTTTCCACCGGAGAAGCCCTCAGAATCTCGGCCGGCGTCGAGTACGACCGTATGGACGAGCGCCGCAAGGGCTTCGTCAACGAGGACGGCACCGTGGGGGCGCTGCGACGCGACGAGGACGACGTCGTGTCGAGCACCGATCTATATCTGCAGGGGGAGTGGCGCTTCGCCGAACGCTGGCGCGCGCACGGCGGGCTGCGCGCAAGCCGGGTGCAGTTTCGCTCCACCGATTACTTCATCGTCGGGGCCAATCCAGACGACAGCGGCAGCCGCGACTACTCGGCCAGCACGCCGGTGGTCGGGATTCTTTTCAAGGCCCGCGAAAACATAAGCCTGTACGGCAATCTGGGGCGCGGGTTCGAGACGCCGACGTTCGCCGAGCTTGCCCACAGCAGCACCGGCAGCGGGCTCAACTTCGGGCTCGACGCGGCGCGCAGCCGTCACGCCGAGCTCGGGGTAAAGGCGCTCTTGCGCCGGCTCGGACGGGTGAATGCGGCGCTCTTCGATATCCGCACGAAGGACGAGATCGTGGTCGACACCTCCGGCGGAGGGCGCACGGTGTTCAAGAACGCCGCGCGCACCAGCCGCCGGGGCCTCGAGCTCGCCGCGGAGACGCTCGCACCCGGTCCCTGGGACCTTCAGCTTGCCTACACATGGCTGCAAGCCGAGTTCAGCGAAGGCTTTACCGCCGGCACGACGCCGATCCCGGCCGGCAATCTCATTCCCGGAGTGCCCAAGAGCCAGGCCTACGCTCAGCTGCGTTACCGCCGGCCCGGGTACTTCGTTGCGCTGGAGGGAATCTACCGCTCGCGGGTAGCCGTGAATGACGTCAACGGCGAGTTCGCCGACGCCTTCGGCGTGCTGAACCTGGTCGGCGGGTTGTCGCAGGCGGGGCAGGGTTGGCGGCTATCGGAGTTCCTTCGCATCGACAACCTCGGCGACAAGCGCTACGCCGGCTCGGTGATCGTCAACGACGGCAACGGCCGCTACTACGAGCCCGCGCCCGGGCGCACCGTCACGCTCGGCATTCAGGCGAGGATCGAGCTCTAGCGGGCGGCGCTGCGCACCGCCGCGGCCGGGCGTGCCGCCTTCGGCGGCTTCGACCAGGCGGCGAGCGCCGGCGCATCGGGATCGCCGCCAAGCGTCCGGGTCAGGTTGCGCGCGTGCTTGAACAGCACCGGGAGGATGCGCTTGACCCCGAGCGCTTCGATCCGGTAGCGGGGACCGGAAACGCTGAGGGCGCCGATGAATTTCTGCTCCGACCCGAAAACCGGGCACGCCACCGCCGCCGTTTCGGGGTCGCGCTCGCCGTAGGACGCCGAATGGAGGGTCTTGCGGATCTGGTCGTAGCGCTCGCCGCTAAGGCCGCTGAACGCGAGGATCACATGTCCTGCAGCGCCGACGGTCAGCGGTAGCCGGTCGCCCTCGTGCACCGAATCGCGCACCGCGCGCGCCGCATCCACCCGGTGAAGGCACAAGCGCTGCGCCTCGTCCCTCACGTAGAACGAGGCGCCCTCGTGGAGCTCGCCCGCGATCTGCGCCAGGATCGGCGGCACCAGCTCCGAAGTCCGGAAATGCTTCTGGTACAGGGAGCCCAGCGACAGGACCTTGGACCCCAGCCGGTAGGTGCCGTCCTCGGAGCGCACCAGATAGCCGAACCTCTCGAGCGATTTCGCCAGCCGGATCACCGTGCTCTTGTACAGACCGGTGCGCTTGGAGACGTCGGCGAGCGAAAGCTTCTGGTCGCCCTCGGTGAACGCGTCCAGGATGGCGAGCGCGCGGTCGACCGCCGCCACCCCGCCTTTACCCGCTGTGCCCTGCGCTTTGATGACGGCTCCTTTCCGGGGCAGGAGTGTAGCAGCGTCCGTACCGCCGCAATAAATAGAATCGTGTTATGCTGGACAGCACGCCCCCATGGATCCCCGCGCCGGCCTGCCGAAGTACCAGCACTATGTCGCCGGCGCGACGATGGTCCCGACCTCCGGGGAATACCTGCCGACCGAGAACCCCTTCACCGGCGAGGCCTGGGCCTGGATCGCGCGCGGCAGCCGGGAGGACGCGGCCGCTGCCGTCGAGGCGGCAGCGCACGCCTTCGAGAGCGGTCCCTGGCCGAACCTGACTCCGACAGAGCGCGGGCACCTGCTGTGGAAGCTGGGCGAGCTGATCCAGGCGCAGGCCGCTCGACTGGCCGAGATCGAGCAGCGCGACAACGGCAAGCTCGCCACCGAAGTCATCGCCCAGGTGCGTTACATGGGCGACTACTTCAAGTACTACGGCGGGCTGGCGGACAAGGTGCAGAGTCCTGTGATCCCCACCGACAAGAAGGGCGTCTTTGCCTACACGAGGTATGAGCCGAAGGGCGTCGTGGCGATCATCACGCCCTGGAACTCGCCGCTCACGCTCACCAGCTGGAAACTGGCGCCGGCGCTTGCCGCCGGTTGCACCGCGGTCATCAAGCCCTCGGAGTACACGTCCGCCTCGCTGCTCGAGTTCGCCGCGTACTTCGCCGAGGCCGGCTTTCCCAAGGGCGTGGTCAACGTGGTCACCGGTCTCGGCCCGGAAGTGGGAGAGGCACTGGTGACGCATCCGAAGGTGGCGCACGTCGGGTTCACCGGAGGGGACGCGGCCGGCCGAAGGATCTATGAGCTTGCGGCGCGCGGCCTGAAGAGCGTGACGCTGGAACTCGGCGGCAAATCGCCGAACATCGTGTTCGACGATGCCGATCTCGACCAGGCGGTGAAAGGCGTGGTCTCCGGGATATTCGCTGCTTCAGGGCAGAGTTGCCAGGCCGGCTCCCGGCTTCTGGTCCAGAGGAGCATCCATGACAGGTTTGTGGCCAAGCTGATCGATTTCGTGCGCAGCGCGAAGATCGGCGA
>DATKAX010000189.1:0-14214 GCA_035514595.1 Burkholderiales bacterium | reverse complement strand
TAGGGCGCCATCAGCCGCGGCAGCAGCAGGGTCAGCTCCGGGAAGGCGATCAGCAGCGCCACGACGCCTAGCGCGATCGCGATGAAGGGCAGCACCGAGACGATGATCTCGCGCATCGAGGTCTGCGGCGCCGCCCCCTTGGCGACGAACAGCAGCAGCCCGAAGGGCGGCGTCGCGAGGCTGATCTCGAGGCACATCAGCATCAGCACGCCGAACCACACGATCTCCAGGCCGAGGCTCTCCGCCACCGGCATGAAAAGCGGCGCCGTGATCATCATCATGCTCACCTGGTCCATGAAGCAGCCGAGGAACATCAGCACCGCGAGCATGCCGACCAGCACCATCAGCGGGGGCAGCCCGGCGCCGGTGACCAGGTCGGAGAGCCCGGTGGAGGCCTGGGTGAAGGCCATGATCTGGGAGAAGGTCACCGAGCCGCAGATGATGAACAGCGTCATGACGGTGAAGCGCAGCGTCTGCTTGAGCGCCACGGCGAAGCTCGCCCGGTCGAGCCGCCGGTAGGCCGCCGCGGCGCCGAGCGCCGCCGCGGCGCCGAGGGCGGCCGACTCGGTCGGCGTCGCGATGCCGCCGACGATGCTGCCGACCACGACGAAGAAGATGCCGAGCAGCGGCACGACGTACTTCAGGAACGGAACCGTGCGGCCGCGCCAGTCGAGGTGCGCCACGTCGTAGGGCGGCGCGATCGCCGGGTTGCGCCAGCAGCGGATGATGACGTAGGCGAAGAACAGCGCCGCCAGGATCAGCGCCGGGATGATGGAGGCCACCAGCAGCTCGCCGATGGGGATGCGCGCCACCGAGCCGAGCAGCACGGCGAGCGCCGAGGGCGGGATCAGCATGGCGAGTCCGCCCACGGCGACGATCGGCCCGACCGCGATCGAGGAGTGGTAGCCGCGCTTGTACATCTCCGGCAGCAGCGTCGCGCTCAGCATCGCGGTGTTGGCGATGGTCGAGCCCGAGAGCGACGAGAAGATGGTGCCGCCCGCAATCGCCACCAGCGACAGGCGCCCCGGCACCCGCGCGATCAGCTTGTCGACCGCGTCGATCGCGCGCCCGGCGACGCCGGTGTGGAACATGATCTCGCCCATGAAGATGAAAAGCGGGATCGGCATCAGCGCGAAGCTCTGCACCGAGTCGGCGGCGTTGCGCACCAGCTGCATCACGCCGATCTCGCCGCCCATGAAGATCCAGGCCCCGACCAGGTTGGCCGCGAAGAAGGCGAACACCACCGGCATACCGAGCGCCATGAAGGCGAGCAGCATGCCGATGAGAAGCGCGAGGACCTGGTACCAGGCCATCTAGCGCGGCGCCGAGCGCAGGATCCAGCGCGCGTAGACGGCGAGCAGGATCAGGAACACCAGCGGCATCCCGGCGTACACCCACCACTCCGGGAAGATGAAGCTCTTGTGCACCATGGTGCCGCTCGCGTAGGAGCGCCAGGCGACGCGGCAGGCGTAGTAGAGCAGCACGGCGCACACCACGGCGCCGAGCAGGTCCGCGATGCGTCGCGCGATGCGCCGTGCCCCCGGCGCCAGGCGCTCGACTACCAGCTCGACCGCGATGTGACCCTCTTCGCGCAGCACCCAGGGCGCGCCGAGGAAGGTGATCGCGTAGAGCATGTACTCGGAGGCCTCGAGCCCCCAGGCGAGCGAGAAAAGCCGCAGGTAGCGCGCGCCGATGTCGACCAGGATCAGCACCACCAGCGCGCACAGCAGCGCCGCGGCGAGCGCCGCGAGCGCGTCGATCAGCAGGTCGAGCCCGGACCGCCTACTTGCCACTCAAGAGCGGCCGCACTTTCCTCACGAATTCCGGGTCGCCCTTCGTCAGCACTTCCCAGTACAGCTCCTCGGCCTTCTGCGCGAAGCCCGGGCCGAGGTCGACGTACTTGATGCCGGCCTGGTCCTGCACCGCCTGCTGCTTGCCGTCCTCGGCGGCGCGCCACTTGGGCCACTCGTTCTCGGCCCACTGCGCCACGCGCGACAGGCATTCGCGCTGGTCGCCGTCCAGCCCCTTCCACTTGTCGAGGTTGACCAGGATCGCCACCGCGGCGCTGATGAAGCCCGGGCCGTGGCGGAACTTGGTGTACTTGTGCCAGCCGAAGTCGGCGATCCCCCACAGCGGCCAGCCGTAGCCGTCGACCGTGTTGCGCTCGAGCGCGGTATGCACCTCGGGCGGCGCCATGCGCACCGGAAGCGCGCCGAGCGACTTGAAGAACGAGTCGTAGATCGGCGTCGAGCGCAGGCGGAAGCCCTCGAAGCGGCCGCCCTGCGCCGGCTTGGAGGTGTAGATGTGGAAGCGCACCCCGTTCATCAGGTGCGTGAGGTACCAGGCGTTGAGCTTCTTGTTGTGCTGCTCGTTGATCAGCTTCCAGGCGCCGTTCTCGCGCTGCTCGGCGGACTCGTTGCGCGCCACGCTGATCACGTCGCCCTCGAGCATCGAGCCGGCATAGTAGTTCGGCGGCCCGTAGTGCATGTCGACGACGCCGTTCTTGAGCGCGTTCCACTGCTCGAGGGACTTGATCGCCTCGGGGCCCACCGTGCTGATGCTCACTTTGCCGGCGCACTGCTTGTTGACCTCCGCCGTGAAGCGCCCGAACTGCTGCACGTAGATCGACTTCACCGGCAGGAACGCGGCGGCCTTGAGGCTCGTCTCTGCCGCCACGCTGGCGAGCGGCAGCGCCGTGACTGCGATCGCGACGGCGCGAATCAGGAATCGGTTGCGTTTTGTCACGTCCCCCTCCTCAGGTCTGTGGCGGGTCGAGTCTATCCATTGCCCCCGGCGGCGGCAAGAGCCGCAGGTGCGCGAACAGCGCCGTGAACCGCCCTACCAGCTCGCGCTGATAGGCGCCCAGGTCGCGCCCGCGCCAGTCGTAGAGTCCCTCGCCCTCGCGCGCGCCGCGCCTGCCTTCATCCATCAGGCGCTTGACGAGGGCCGGCGGCTCGTAGCGCGGCGCGTCGAGCGCTTGCGCCATCGAGCGCGCGGCGTAGTACAGGATGTCGAGCCCGCCGTAGTCGATGAACTCGCACAGGCCCATCGCGGTATAGCGGGGACCGAAGCCGGCGCGAACCGCCTTGTCGATGTCCTCGGGCGTCGCCACCCCCTCCTCCACCAGGCGCACCGCCTCGTTCATCGCCGCCGCCTGCAGCCGCGGCACGATGAAGCCCGGCGAGGGCGCGCAGCGCACCACCACCTTGCCGGCCGATTCCAGCAGGCTTTTCATCCTCCTGAACGTCTCCTCGCGCGTGGCCGCGGCCGGGCTCACCTCGACCAGCGGAATCAGGTAGGCCGGATTCAGGAAATGCGCGTTGATGAAGCGCCCGGGAGCAGGTACCAGGGCGGCGAGCGTGTCGGCGAGGATCGAAGACGTGGTCGAGGCGACGATCGCCTCGGGCCGCAGGTGCTCGCAGGCGCGCGCAAAGGCATCGCGCTTCGCTTCGAGCGTCTCGGTGACGCCCTCGAACAGCACGTCCGCGGCGGCCAGCGCGGCGCTCGCCTCCTCCATCGACACGACGCGTATCCGGGACAGCACCGCCTGGCGCTGCGTCTCGTCGAGCACCCCGAAGTCGCGCAGCAGGGCGAGATTGGACGCCACTTCCTCCAGCGCCGCCGCGCGCAGACGCGCCGCGTCCTGCGGCGCCCGCGGCTTGAAGTCGATGACGTCGACGCGGTAGCCGGCGTAGGCAAATACATGCCCGATGCCGCGGCCCATGCGGCCTGCCCCCAGGGCGGCGATTCTCACTCTAATCCCTGCCAGAGAAGATCGCGCATCCCTTGCCTGCTGATATTCTTCAAACCCAAACCCTCAAGCGTCCGGCCGGTGGCGCGCAGGTCGCGGCCGAGGACCGCCGAGCCGAGCGCGAGCAGGCCGCGCGCCACCGGGCAGGCGACGCCGGCCCACTCGCAGACCGACACCAGGAACGCGAGCCCGTGCTCGACATCCTCGCGCATGTAGCGGTGCTCGGTGAGCACGATGCGCTCGCGCCAGTCCTGCGAGCCGGTGAGCTTCTGGTGCACCCGGCGGCCGTACATCCACTCGTCGCCGTCGGCCCGGTAGTGATCGGCGAGCGGAAAATGCGGCGGCGCGTAGCCGAGCGCCTTGCGCGCCGCGATGCGCTCGGCATCGAGCGCATCGGTGACCCGGCGGATCGAGGGCTGCGTGCCCTCGTTGTGGATGTCCCAGCGCTCGAAATGCTCGAGCGGCCCGGCGTTCATCAGGATGAGCGGCGGGTGGATGATCGGCCCTGCGTTCATCAGCGCCGCCGAGAGCGCGTCTTCCACAGCTTCTGCCGCGGAGAAGGCCTGTTTTATTCTTTCCATCGCGATTTCTTTTTTCTGGGAGGGGAAAACGCCGGTCGGCAGACGGGTCGCCCGCGCGGTGATCGCCGCGGTGTCCGGCCCGTGCTTGCGGGTAAGCCAGGGAAGCGTTCCGGTCTCGGCGATCGCGAGCTCCGCGCGATTGCCGCTCTCGCGCAGGATCCTGGAGATGACGTACGAGCCGAAGGTGCCGGGGGCGAGAAACAGCACCTGGCCGTCGGCGAGGTGCGGCGCGAGGCGGCGCGCGTTGTCTTCCTGCGTGAAGGCCGGGTCGGGCATGAACACGAGCTCCGCACCGCGCACGGCATCGCCGACGTGCTGGCAGACCTGGGCGATGCTCACCTTGCGCTCGCCGTCCTGGTCTTTCAGGGAAAGGGCCCTCGAGGCGGGCAGCGCCGAAGCGGTGCGGCGCCACCAGCGTACCTCGTGGCCTTTTTCCGTGAGATCGGCGGCGGCGGCGTAGGCGCCGTTGCCGCCGCCGAGGACGGCGATCTTCATGCGCCGATGCTAACGCCTTTCACGCCGCGAACAGCTCGACCAGCTGCTCGCGCAGCCAGCGGTTTCCGGGATCGACGTCGAAGCGCTCGTGCCAGTGCACCGCCACCTCGGCGCTCGGGATCGGCACCGGCGGCGGCAGCGACCGGAACGCGCCGCTGCGCTCGTAGACGCGGGCGACGCGCGCGGGCAGCGTGAGGATGAGGTCGGTGCGCTCCAGCACCATCGGCACCACGGTGAAATGCGGCACCCGCAGCACGATGCGCCGCGCGAGGCCGGCGCGCTCCAGCGCCTCTTCGATGACGCGGTGGCCGCCGCGGTAGGAGACCAGCGCATGGGACGCCTCGAGAAATATCTTCTTCGTCAGGGTCGCGATCGGATGGCCGGCCCGCACGAGGCAGACGTAGGGATCGCGGAACAGCGCCTTGCGGCGCAGCGGGGGGCCGAGGCCCGGGAGAAACCCCATCGCCACGTCCAGGCTGCCGGCGGCGAGCGCGTGGCTGATGTCCTCGACCTCGAGTGCCACCGCCTCCAGGCGCACGTCCGGCGCAACCCGCCTGAGCCGCTCCACCAGGGGCGGCAGGAACTCGATCTGGCCGAGGTCGGACATATAGAAGCGGAAGTTGCGGCTGGAGGTGGCGGGGTCGAAGCCCGGGCCGTGCGCCAGGGCCGATTCGAGGAGCGCCAGCGCCTGGCGCACCGGCTCGGCGAGCTCGCGCGCGAAGGGTGTCGGCTCCATGCCGCGCGGGGTACGCAGGAAAAGCGCATCGCCGAACGCGCCGCGCAGGCGGGCGAGCGCGTTCGAGACCGCGGGCTGCGTGAGCTCGAGCTGCCCCGCAGCAGCGGTGACGCTGCGGCCCCGCAGTACCGCGTCGAACACCCGCAGCAGGTTGAGATCGAGCGCTCTGACATTCACAACCGTGATTCATATCATGATCATCATCAATTTGACAAATGATGCCGCACAGGCAGAGGATTGACCCTTCATGGAGCGCTCCTTCAAGCAGGAAGTCGCCAAGCTGCGGCTAGGCGAGGGCGAGACCTTCCACGGCGAGGCGATCCTCGCGGTGACCAAGGCGCTGCTGCAGTCGGGCGTCGCCTACGTCGGCGGCTACCAGGGCGCGCCCGTTTCGCACGTGATGGACGTGCTCAACGACGCGCGCGACATCCTTGACGAGCTGGGCGTGCACGTCGAGACCAACGCCAACGAGGCGGGCGCCGCGGCGATGCTCGGCGCCTCGATCAACTACCCGATGCGCGGCGCGGTGGCGTTCAAGTCCACCGTGGGCACCAACGTCGCTTCGGATGCCCTCTCCAACCTCGCTTCGGCCGGGGTGCGGGGAGGCACGCTGATCGTGCTGGGCGAGGACTACGGCGAGGGCTCCTCGATCATCCAGGAACGCAGCCACGCCTTCGCGATGAAGTCGCAGATGTGGCTGCTCGACCCGCGCCCCAGCCTGCCCAAGATCGTCGAGATGGTCGAGCAGGGCTTCGAGCTTTCGGAAGCCTCGAGCACACCGGTGATGCTCGAGCTGCGCATCCGCGCCTGCCACGTCCAGGGCTCGTTCAAGACAAAGCGCAACGTCGCGCCCGCCATTTCGCGCAGGGCAGTCATGGAGAATCCGGACTTCGACTACGGCCGCATCTGCCTGCCGCCCGCCACCTACGCGCAGGAGAAGCACAAGATCGATGTGCGCTGGCCGGCTGCGGTCCGCTTCATCGAGGAAAGAAAGCTCAACGAGATGTTCCCCGGCGACATGAGCGAGATCGGGATCATCTGCCAGGGCGGCCTGTACAACGCGGTGAGCCGCGCGCTCCAGAGCGTCGGGCTCGCCGACACGTTCGGCGCCTCCCGCGTGCCGATCTACTGCCTGAACGTGACCTATCCGCTGATTTCCGAGGAAATCGCGCAGTTCTGCCGGGGCAAGGCTTCGGTACTCGTGGTCGAGGAAGGCCAGCCCGCGTACATCGAGGAAGCGGTGCTCGCGACGCTGCGCCGCCACGACGTCGGTACGGTCAAAGTGCGCGGCAAGGACGTCCTGCCGATGGCCGGCGAATACACCGGCGAGGTCGTGCTCACCGGCATCGCGAGATTCCTGAACAAGGAAGAAGCGGTGAAGCCGATACGGGATCTGAAGCAAAAGGCCGCAGCGCTGCTCGACGGCCTGCCGGCGCGGCCGCCGGGGTTCTGCGTCGGCTGCCCCGAGCGCCCGGTGTTCTCGGCCATGAAGCTGCTCGAGAAACAAAGCGGCAAGTTCCACCTCTCGGCGGACATCGGCTGCCACCTGTTCTCGACGCTTCCGCCTTTCAACATCGGCAACACGGTTCTGGGCTACGGCCTCGGCCTCGCCTCGAACTCGGCGGTCAACCCGGTGTTCGGCAAGCGCACCGTGACCATGATGGGCGACGGCGGTTTCTGGCATAACGGCCTGACCTCGGGCATCGCAAATGCCGTCTTCAACAAGAACGACGGCATCCTGGTCATCATGAAGAACGGCTACAGCTCGGCCACCGGCACGCAGGAGCTGCCCTCCTCGCCCCAGCACAGCGAAGGCAAGGCTCCCGGCATGAGCATGGAGCGTGCGCTCAAGGGGATCGGCGTGGGCTGGATGAAGACGGTAAACAACTACGATGTCGGCGCCACGATGAAGACGCTGAAGGAGGCGATGACGACGAACTACGAGGGCCTGAAGGTCATCATCGCCGAGGGCGAGTGCCAGCTCGAGCGCCAGCGCAAGCTCAGGCCGGTTGTTTCAAAACGACTATCGGAAGGAAGGAGAACGGTCCGCGTGAAATACGGGGTCGACGAAGACACTTGCACCGGCGACCACTCCTGCATCCGCCTGTCCGGCTGCCCCACCCTCACCGTCAAGGACAATCCCGATCCGCTGCGCCGCGACCCGGTGGCGACGGTGATCGACGGCTGCGTCGGATGCGGCCTGTGCGGCGAGAACGCGCACGCCGCGGTGCTTTGCCCGTCGTTCTACCGCGCCGAGGTGATCCAGAATCCGACCGGCTGGGACCGGCTCGTTTCCAAGGTGAGGAGCCTTCTCAGTGGAACGGCAGTTCACTAAGGAGATCGAGTCGCTGCGCCTGGGCGAGGGCGAGACCTTCCACGGCGAAGGCATCCTCGCGGTCACCAAGGCGCTCCTGCAATCGGGCGTTTCCTACGTCGGCGGCTACCAGGGCGCGCCGGTATCGCACCTGCTCGACGTGATGGTGCAGGCGCGCGAGTACATGGACGAGCTCGGGGTGCACGTCGAGGCCTGCACCAGCGAGGCCTCCGCTGCCGCGATGCTCGGCGCCTCCATCAACTACCCGGCGCGCGGCGCCGTGACGTGGAAATCGATCGTCGGCACCAACGTGGCCGCCGACGCCCTGTCCTATCTCGCGAGCGCCGGGGTGATGGGCGGGACGCTCATCGTGCTGGGCGAGGACTACGGCGAGGGCGGCGTGGTGGCGCAGGAGCGCAGCCACGCCTTCGCGCTCAAGTCGCTGATGTGGCTGCTCGACCCGCGGCCCAACCTGACCACCATCGTCGACATGGTGGAGCGCGGCTTCGAGCTTTCGGAGGCGTCGAACACGCCGGTGATGATGGAGCTGCGCATCCGCGCCTGCCATGTGCGCGGCAGCTTTCGAACCAAGGCCAGCCGTGCTCCGGCCATTTCCATCAAGCATCCTCTGCAAGGCCCGCCCGCGGAGTTCATCTACGACCGCCTCGCGCACCCGCCCGCGACCTTCCGCCAGGAGAAGCTGAAATCCGAGGTCCGCCTGCCGGCCGCGCGGCGCTTCATCCTCGAGCGCCGCCTGAACGAGGTGTTCCCGGGCACGGAGGATGTCGGCATCGTCGTCCAGGGCGGCCTCTACAACGGCCTGATGCGCGCGCTGAGAACGCTCGGCCTCGCCGATCCGTTCGGCGCGAGCCGCCTTCCGATCCTGGCGCTCAACGTGGTCTATCCGCTGGTCCCGGAGCAGCTGGTCGAGTTCTTCAAGGACAAGAAAGCGGTCCTGGTGCTCGAAGAGGGCCAGCCCGAGTTCATCGAGCAGGAAATCGCCACCTGTCTGCGCCGCGCCGACGTGCTCACGAGGCTGCACGGCAAGGACTGCATGCACATGGCGGGCGAGTACACCGCGGAGGCGATGGTGCGCGGCATTGCCGGGTTTCTCGCCCAGCACGCCGCCCATCTGGAGACTTCATCCGGTGCGGCATGGCTGAAGTCGGTCCAATCCACACGCGAGCAAGCAAGCCAATTGCTCGGCGCGCTGCCGCAGCGCCCCCCGACTTTCTGCATCGGCTGCCCGGAGCGCCCGGTGTTCTCGGCGATGAAGCTGGTGGCGCAGGATATCGGCCGCCCGCACGTCTCCATGGACGTCGGCTGCCACGCTTTCGCCTCCTTCGAGCCGTTCTCGCAGGGCAATACGCTGCTCGGCTACGGCATGAGCCTCGCGGCTGCGGCCGGGGTGGCGCCGATGTCGGCGAGGCGCCCGGTGGCGGTCATGGGCGACGGCGGGTTCTGGCATAACGGCCTGCTCTCCGGCGTGGCCTCCAGCCTCCTCAACCGCGGCGACGGCGTTCTGGTGATCATGAAGAACGGCTACGCCTCGGCCACCGGCACCCAGGAGCTCATTTCCTCGCCGTCGGAGCAGGCGCGCGAAGAAGCCCTCGGCAAGAGCGCAACGCACGCCGACCGCACGATAGAAAAAACGCTCGCCGGCCTGGGCGTGAAGTGGCTGCGCACGGTCGACAACTATCGCGTCGGCGAGGTGGCGAAGGCCTACCGCGAGGCGATGACCACCCGGCAGAAGGGGCTCAAGGTGATCGTCGCCGAAGGCGAATGCCAGCTCGAGCGCCAGCGCAGGTTACGCCCGGTCGTTTCAAAAAACATCTCGGAAGGCAAAAGGACCGTGCGCGTGAAGTACGGCGTCGACGAGGACACCTGCACCGGGGACCACTCCTGCATCCGCCTGTCCGGCTGCCCGACGCTCACCGTCAAGGAAAACCCCGATCCGCTGCGGCGCGACCCGGTGGCGACCGTGATCGAGGGCTGCGTCGGCTGCGGCTTGTGCGGCGAGAACGCGCACGCCGCGGTGCTCTGTCCCTCGTTCTACCGCGCCGAAGTGATCCAGAACCCGACGGGCTGGGACAGGCTCGTCTCCCGCGTGAGAAA
Organism: Burkholderiales bacterium; assembly: GCA_035514595.1. Classification (GTDB taxonomy): domain Bacteria; phylum Pseudomonadota; class Gammaproteobacteria; order Burkholderiales; family SG8-39; genus SCGC-AG-212-J23. The sequence continues at coordinate 4,222 of DATKAX010000189.1, read as the reverse complement.
GCTCCTCGTATGAATCTTCCCGAGCGTCCGATCACGATTCTGATCGCCGCCCTCGGCGGCGAAGGCGGCGGCGTCATGGCCGACTGGCTGATGGAAGCCGCCACCCAGCGCGGCTATCCCGCCCAGGCGACCTCGATCCCGGGCGTCGCCCAGCGCACCGGGGCGACGACCTATTACCTCGAGATCTACCCCGCCGTGCGAAGCGAGCTGAACGGCAGGGAGCCGGTGCTCTCGCTCACGCCGAGCCCCGGCAACGTCGACATCATGGTCGCCTCCGAGCTGGTCGAGGCAGGCCGGGCGATGACCAACGGCTACGTCAGCCCGCAGCGCACCACGCTCGTCGCCTCCACGCACCGTATCTACGCGACCGTCGAGAAGATGCAGATGGCCGACGGCCGCTTCGACAGCGAGCGCGTGATCGCCGCCGCCGGCGAGCTCGCGAAGCGCGCCGTGCTCTTCGACATGCGCAAGCTCGCGCAGGAGAACGGCACCGTGATCAACGCGGTGCTGTTCGGCGCGATGGCCGGCAGCGGCGTGCTGCCGCTGCCGCGCGAGGCCTGCGAGCAGGCGATCCGCAAGGCGGGACGCGGCGCCGAGGCGAGCCTGCGCGGCTTCGCCGCCGGCTTCGACATCGCCGGGGGCCAGCGCCCCGTGCCCGAGATGCCCGCCCCGCCCAGGCGCGCGAGCGAGCTGCACGAAGTTCTCGACCTGGGAAGGACGAGGCTGCGGGACTATCAGGGCGAGCGCTACGCCGCGCTCTATGAGCAGCGCATGAAGCCCTTGCTCGAGGGCGACCCGAAGCTCGCCGCGGAAGTGGCGCGGCACCTGGCGCTGTGGATGGCCTATGAGGACATCATCCGGGTCGCCGACCTCAAGACGCGCGCCAGCCGCTTCGAGCGCGTGCGGCGGGAGGTCGGCGCCAAGGACGGCGAGCCGGTGGTGGTGATCGACTACCTCAAGCCAGGCATCGAGGAGTTTGCGTCCGTCCTGCCTCGTTTCCTCGGCAGAAAGCTGATTTCCTGGGCCGAGCGCCGGGGCAAGCTCGACGCCTACCACGTCGGCATGCACATCAAGACGAGCGGGGTGCTGGGCTATTTCCTGGTGCGCTCGCTCGCCTGGATGCGGCCCTTGCGGCCGATGACCCACCGCTACCACGAGGAGCAGCAGCTGATCGAGCGTTGGCTCGGCCTGGTGGCGGACGCGGCGAAGCGCGATTCCGCCCTCGCCCTCGAAGTGGCCGAATGCGCCCGCCTGATCAAGGGCTACGGCGAGACGCAGCGCCGCGGAAAGGCGAACTTCCTCGCCATCGTGGACGCGCTGGTCGAGAACCCGCCCGGCGCCGATCCGCGCGAGCAGGCCCAGGCGATCCGCAAGGCCCGCGAAGCGGCGCTCGCCGACCCCGAAGGCAAGGCGCTCGGCGCCTCCCTCGGCAAGCCGGTCGTCTGGCTCAAGCCGGTTGCCCGCACGTAGAATCGCACTTTTGGAAGGAATCCCCATGGCCAGCGTTCCCAAGCCAGACCTCGGCGCCGCAAGGCAGGACCTCTACCGCCGCATGGACCGGCAGAACCTCGCGCCCCTCTGGGAGGTGCTGCACGATCTGATCCCGGCGACGCCGGTGACGCCCTGCAAGCCGGCGCTGTGGAAGTACCGGGAAGCGCGCCCCTTCCTGATGGAGGCGGGAAAGCTGATCACCGCCAAGGAGGCCGTGCGGCGCGTGCTGATCCTCGACAACCCGGGGATGCGCGGGGAGTCGTGCATCACGCAGAGCCTTTACGCCGGCCTGCAGCTGATCCTGCCGGGGGAGATCGCGCCCAGCCACCGCCACTCGCAGTCCGCGCTGCGCTTCATCGTCGAAGGCGCCGGAGCGTACACCGCCGTGGACGGCGAGCGCACCACCATGCACCCGGGCGATTTCATCATCACGCCTTCGTGGACCTGGCACGATCACGGCAACCCCGGCAGCGAGCCGGTGGTATGGATGGACGGGCTTGACGTCCGCGTCGTGCAGCTCTTCGCGGCGCAGTTCCACGAGGTGTTTCCGGAGGAAGTCCAGCCGGTGACGCGCAGCGAGGGCGCCTCGGCCGCCCGCTACGGGAACAACCTGCTGCCCCTCGGCGCGCAGGCCCCGTTCGGGAAGACTTCCCCGATCTTCAGCTATCCCTATGCGCGCAGCCGCGAGTCTCTCGCGATGCTGTCGCGGGACCAGGATCCGGATGCCTGCCAGGGCTGGAAGATGCAGTTCATCAACCCGCTCACCGGGGGGCACGCGATGCCGACCATCGCCGCCTTCCTCCAGCTGCTGCCCAAGGGCTTCGCCACCCAGGCGTACCGGTCGACCGACGGCACGGTGTACTCGGTGGTAGAGGGGGAAGGCCGGGTGACGATCGGCGACGGCGAGCGCCGGCAAAGCTTCGAGTTCGAGCCGCGGGATACTTTCGTGGTGCCCTCCTGGGACGCGCTGCGCATCGAGTCGAAGAGCGAGACGGTGCTGTTTTCCTTCTCCGACCTGCCCGGGCAGGAAGCCCTGGGGCTGTGGCGGGAGAAAAGGGGATGAGATGCAGGGGGGAGGAGAGGCGGGAATCGAGATGAACGCGCCCGACAAGACATTCCTGGCGCGGGAATACAACAACCGGGAGCTGGTCCCCGATCACGCGCAGTACTTCGCCCGCTGGAGCGAGGCGTCGCTGCGCGCGCGCAGCACCATGATCTGCTATCTCGACCGCCGCTACGGCGACATGCCCGGCGAGACGATCGACATCTTTCCGGCGCGCAAGGGCGACGGCAGCTGCATGATGTTCATCCACGGCGGCTACTGGCGCTCGCTCGACAAGAAGGACTTCTCCTTCCTGGCGCCTTCATGGGTCGATGCCGGCGTGTCGCTCGCGGTGGTCAATTACGACCTGTGTCCGAGCGTCGGCATGGAAGAGATTGTGCGCCAGATGCTGCGCGCGAGCCGCTGGCTGTGGCTGCACGCGGAGGACTACGGCATGGACCAGGACCGGCTGTACGTGTCCGGGCATTCCGCGGGCGGCCATCTCACCGCCATGATGATGGGCGCGCTGTGGCCGGTGTTCGACGCGCGGCTGCCGAAGGACCTCTGGAAAGGCGGGCTCGCGATCAGCGGACTCTACGACCTGCGGCCGCTGCTGCACGTGGACTTCCTGCAGCAGGACCTGCGCCTGGACGAAGCCTCCGCGCTGCGGCTCTCGCCGGCGTTCATGTCGCCGGCGACGCGCGCCCCGGTCATGACCTGCGTCGGCGGCGACGAGTCGAGCGAGTTCCTGCGCCAGAACGCGCTGCTCGGCGAGCGCTGGCGCGCCGCGTTTTCCGGCGACCTGGCAATGCCGGGCAGGAATCATTTCTCGGTGGTGGATGGGCTGGCGCAGCAGTCGAGCGGGCTGTTCCAGGGGGCGCGCCGCCTGATGAAGCTTGACAAGTGAAGCCCTACCTCGAACCCGGCCGCTATGTCGACAGCGCCCATCCCGCGGTGGCCGATTTTTCCAGGAAGAATGCTTCGGGGCGGAGCGAGCGCGAGCGCGCGGTGTCCCTGTACTACGCGGTGCGCGACGCCGTGCCCTACAACCCGTTCCTCGATTTCTCCGATCCCGACGTCTTCAAGGCCTCCGCGGTGCTAGAGGCCAACCAGGGCTTCTGCGTGGGAAAAGCCGCCTTGCTCGCCGCGTGCGCGCGCGCAGCCGGCATCCCGGCTCGGGTCGGCTTCGCGGACGTCAGGAACCACCTCACGACGCCGCGCCTTGCCGAAACCATGGGCAGCGATCTGTTCGTCTACCACGGCTACACCGAGCTGCATCTCGAAGGCAGGTGGGTGAAGGCCACGCCGGCCTTCAACCTGGCGCTTTGCACGCGCTTCCGAGTAAAGCCGCTCGAGTTCGACGGTCGCGAAGATTCGATCTTCCATCCCTTCGATCAGGACAACCGCCGGCACATGGAGTACGTGCGCGATCGCGGCGTGCACGCCGATGTGCCCGTCGAGGAGATCCAGGAGGCGTTCCGCGAGGCCTATCCCCGCTTCTACGGCCTGGGCCGCGCCGCAGCGAAGGAAAAGTTCGCGCCTGCCTGATGCGCGCGCTGCTCGAGGAGAGCTTCCGCGCCGCCGTCGCCGCGGCCGACCCGCGGCGGCTCCTGGGACCGCAGCTGCCGCCTCCCCCGCGCGGCCGCACCTTCGTCGCCGCCGCCGGCAAGGCCGCCGCCGCCATGGCGC
>DATKAX010000188.1:0-3716 GCA_035514595.1 Burkholderiales bacterium | reverse complement strand
CGCTGGGCGCCGCAGACCAGGCACCGCTTCACGCTCGACGACATCGAGGACGTGGTGCAGTTCCTGAACGCATCGCATTACCGCATCGGCGAGGCATCGCAGGCCCCGGAGCTGATCTTCGGCGCCGAGCTGATGAGCGCGCAGGAGCGCGAGCGCTACCGCCGCGAGATCGGTGCCGCAAAGAGCGAAGAGGCGGCAACGCGCCTGCGCGAGCGGCACCGCAACCGCATGCGCGAGCGGGCGCGGGAGCGCGGCGTGAGGCTCGCCGAGCCGGGCGGGATCGTGGCGAAATGAAGATCCTGCTCGCCGTCCTCGCGCTGCTCGCCGCGCCGCAGGCGCTCGCGGCCGGCGATCCCGTCAAAGGCGAGCAGCTGCATCGCTCCTGCCTGCAATGCCACGGCACCGAGCTCTACGTTCCCCCGCGGCGCAAGGTGAAGTCGCTCGCCGCACTGCGCAAGGAGACCGCGCGCTGGGCCGATTCCTACAATCCGGCACTCACCAGGGCCCAGATCGAGGACCTGGTCGCCTACCTCAATCGCGACTTCTACCGCTTTCCGTGAGCCATGTGCTCGCAGCCGCGTACGCGAAGGGCGCCGAGGCAGCCGGGCACGAGGTGAAGCCGGTCGCGCTCGCCCGGCTCGAGTTTCCGCTGCTGAAGACGCAGCAGGAATGGCGCGGCGACATGCCGGCGCTGGTGAAGGGCTTCCTCGCCTTCTGCGGCGTGAGCCCGGTGCGCACCACGCTCATCGGCATGGTCGAGGGCGGCGGCGCCGGAAGCTGGCTCGAGCGGATGTCGGCGCTCGGCCGCGCGGCGCGTTGAAGCTCGCCTTCCTCGGCGCCGCGGGAGAGGTCACCGGCTCCTGCTACCTCGTCGACACCGGCGAGCTGAAGTTCCTCGTCGAGTGCGGCATGTTCCAGGGCAGCGGGGCGCAGGCGAAGAACCAGCGCTTCGCGTTCGACCCGCGCAGTATCGCCTTCGTGCTGCTCACACACGCGCACATCGACCATTCGGGACTGATCCCGCGGCTCGCCGCGCAGGGCTTCAAGGGAGCGGTCTACGCCACGCAGCCGACCTGCGATCTGCTCGAGGTGATGCTGCCCGACAGCGGCTACCTGCAGGAGAAGGGAGCCGACTGGAGCGGCGCCGAGCCGCTCTACACCGCGGCGCAGGCGCAGGCGAGCCTGCGCCACCTCGTCCCGGTCGACTACGACGCCGAGGTGCGCCCGCACCCTTCGGTGCGATGCCGCTTCCGCGATGCGGGACACATTCTGGGATCTTCGATCATCGAGATCTTTTTGAAACAGCAAAAGTTGGTGGTCTCCGGCGATCTCGGCGAGCCCGGCCGGCCGATCGTGGCCGACCCGGCCCCGATCGAGGACGCCGACGTGCTGCTGGTGGAATCGACCTACGGCAACCGCGACCATAGGAGCCTCGAGCAGACGCTGGAGGAGCTCGCCGGCGCGCTCGACGACACGCTCGCCGCCCGCAAGGGCAACGTGGTCATTCCTTCGTTCGCGGTCGGACGCACCCAGGAGCTGCTGCACTTCATGGGCGAGCTGCAGCAGGCGAAGCGGCTTTCGCGGATGAACGTCTACGTCGACTCGCCCATGGCGCTCGCCGCGACGCGCATCACGCTCAAGTACGCGCGCCTGCCGGAAGTCGACCGCGTCACCTTCACCGAGAGCGTCGAAGACTCCATGCGCATCAACACCATGCGCTCGGGGGCGGTGATCATCTCGGCGAGCGGCATGTGCGACGGCGGGCGCATCCGGCACCACCTGCGCCACAACCTCTCGCGCCCCGAGTGCGCCGTGATGTTCGTCGGCTTCCAGGCGGCCGGCACGCTCGGCCGGCGCATCGTCGACGGCGCCGAAAGCGTGCGCCTGTTCGGCGAAGAGATGCCGGTGCGCGCCCGGGTGTTCACCATCGGCGGGCTCTCCGCGCATGCCGGCCGCACGGCGCTGCTCGGCTGGCTCGGCCGCTTCCGGCGCGCGCCGCGCGCGACCTGGGTGGTGCACGGCGAGCCGCTCGCCGCGCACGCGCTGCGCGACGCGATCCGCGCGCAGCCCGGCTGGAAAGCCGAGGTGCCCGAGGCCGGACAGGTCGAAGAGCTCTGAGACCGGCTACTTGAGGACCGGCGGCGTCTCGAAGCTGTGGTACGGCGCCGGCGTTGGCAGGTGAGTCCACTCCAGCGAGTCGGCGCCTTCCCACGGCTTCTGCGGCGCAGGCTCGCCGCGTCGCAGGCATTTGAACAGCGCGTAGAGGAATATCAGCTGCGCAAAGGCGAAGATGAACGCCCCGATCGACGAGATCGCGTTCCAGGTCTCGAACATCAGCGCGTAGTCCGGGATGCGCCGCGGCATGCCGGCGAGGCCGAGGAAATGCTGCACGAAGAAGATCATGTTGAACGAAACCAGCGTCAGCCAGAAGTGGATCTGGCCCAGCCGCTCGTCGTACATGCGCCCGGTCCACTTCGGCAGCCAGAAGTAGATGGCGGCGAACGCCGAGAACATGGCGCCCGCCACCATCACGTAATGGAAGTGCGCCACGACGTAATAGGTGTCGTGCACCTGGATGTCGACCGGGGCGAGCGAGAGCACCAGGCCGGTGAACCCGCCCAGCGTGAACATGAAGAGAAACCCAAGCGCGAACAGCATCGGCGTCTCGAAGGTCAGCGACCCCTTCCACATGGTGGCCACCCAGTTGAACACCTTCACCCCGGTCGGGATCGCGATCAGCATGGTCGCGTACATGAAGAAGAGCTGGCCCGTGACCGGCATGCCCACCGTGTACATGTGGTGTGCCCACACGATGAACGACAGGATGGCGATCGCCGAGACCGCGTAGACCATGGAGGCGTAGCCGAACAGGGGCTTGCGCGAGAACGCCGGGATCACCTGCGAGACCACGCCGAAGGCGGGCAGCGCGATGATGTAGACCTCGGGGTGGCCGAAGAACCAGAAGATGTGCTGGTAGAGCACCGGGTCGCCGCCGCCGGCGGCGTTGAAGAAGGTGGTGCCGAAGTGCCGGTCGGTAAGCGTCATGGTCACCGCGCCGGCGAGCACCGGCATGACCGCCACCAGCATGTAGGCGGTGATCAGCCAGGTCCAGACGAACATCGGCATGCGCATCAGCGTCATCCCCGGCGCGCGCATGTTGAGGATGGTGGTGATGATGTTGATCGAGCCCAGGATCGAGCTCATGCCCAGGATGTGGACGGCGAAGATGGTGAAGTCCATCCCGATGCCCGCCTGCACCGAGAGCGGCGGGTACAGCGTCCAGCCCACGCCCGGCGCGCCGCCGGGGGCGAAATAGGCGAGGATCAGCAGCGTGCCGGCGAACGGCAGCAGCCAGAACGACCAGTTGTTGAGGCGCGCGAAGGCCATGTCGGGCGCCCCGATCATCATCGGGATCTGCCAGTTGGCGAAGCCGACGAAGGCCGGCATGATCGCGCCGAAGATCATGATCAGCCCGTGCGAGGTGGCGAGCGCGTTGTAGAAGTCGGGATCGACGAGCTGCAGGCCAGGCTGGAACAGCTCGGCGCGGATGACCAGCGCCATCACCCCGCCGACCAGGAACATGACCCCGCTGAACCACAGGTACAGGGTGCCGATGTCCTTGTGGTTGGTGGTGGTGATCCAGCGCATCAGCCCGCGGTAGCCGCCGTGCTCGTCGTGCTGGCCTGCCGGGTGCGGGGGTGCAACCGCGCTCATGG
>DATKAX010000187.1:0-2502 GCA_035514595.1 Burkholderiales bacterium | reverse complement strand
ACGCCGATGACCGCGACGCGTCCGAGGCGCATTATTCCTTCACGCTGGCGGCGAGCGCGGCGAGGAACCTCTCGTTCTCCTGCTCGGTGCCGACCGTCACCCGCAGATGCTCCGGCAGGCCGTAGCTGGCGACCGGCCGGACGATAACCCCGCGGCGCAGCAGCCGCTTGAAGATCTCGGCCGCCTTGCCGACGCGAAGCGTGACGAAGTTCCCGTGCGAGGGAATGAAGTCCAGTCCCAGCGCCTGCGCGCCCTCCTCGAGCTGCTTCAGGCCCTGCAGGTTCTCCGCGTAGCTGCGGGCGACGAACTCCATGTCGTCGAGCGCCGCGGCCGCCGCGGCAAGCCCGATGCTGTTGACGTTGAACGGCTGGCGCACGCGGTTCATCACATCGGCGACCGACGCGTGCGCGAGGCCGTAGCCGACGCGCAGCCCCGCCAGGCCGTAGGCCTTGGAGAAGGTGCGCGTGACGACCAGGTTCGGATGGCGCTTGAGCCACTTGACGCTCTCGGCGCGCAGATCCGGCGTCAGGTACTCGTTGTAGGCTTCGTCGAGGATCACCAGCACGCGCTCGGGCACGCGCCGCAGGAAGGCCTCGAGCTCCCCGGGCGCGACGAGCGTGCCGGTCGGGTTGTTCGGGTTGGCGATCCAGATGACATAGGTCTCCTCGTCGATGGCCTTCGCCATGGCCTCGAGGTCGTGCCCGAAGTCGCGCGCCGGCACCACGATCGAGCGGGCGCCTCGCGCCTGCGTGGCGAGCGGGTACACGGCGAACGCATGCTGCGACATCACCGCCGCGCGCCCCGGCCCGAGGAAGGCGAGCGCCGCCAGCTCGAGCACGTCGTTCGAGCCGTTGCCGAGCACGATCGAAGCCGCATCCACCGAATGGCGCGCCGAAAGCGCCTGCTTCAGCGCGTAGCCGTTGCCGTCCGGGTAGCGCGCCACCTCGCCGATCGCGCCTTCGATCGCCGCGCGGGTGCGCGGGCCGATGCCGCGGGGGTTCTCGTTGGAGGCGAGCTTGACGATGCCAGACTCCTCCAGTCCCATCTCGCGAGCGAGCTCCGAGATCGGCTTGCCGGGCTGGTAAGGCGCGATCGAGCGGACGTAGGACGGGGACAGCTCACACAGATCCATCAGCATGATTTTTAGCGAACCGCGGCCGGGTACGAGCCCAAGATTTTGAGGAAAGGCGCCCTCGCGCGCAGGCCCTCGAGCGCTGCGGCGACGCGCCGGTCGTTCTGATGCCCTTCGACGTCGATGAAGAACACATACTCCCACAGCGCGGCGCGCGAGCGCGACGGCCGCGATTCGATGCGCGTCATGCTGACGCCGTTCTCCGCCAGCGGGGTGAGCAGCGCGTGCACCGCGCCGGGCCGGTTCTCGGCGGACATGACGAGCGAAGTGCGGTCCGCGCCGGTCGGCGCGGGGTCGAGGTCGCCGAGCACGAGAAAGCGCGTGGTGTTGTTCGGCTCATCCTCGATCGCGCGCGCGAGGACGGAAAGCCCGTAGCGCCCGGCGGCCGCCTCGCCCGCGATCGCGGCGGCGTCTTCCTCTTTCGCCGCGCGCTGCGCGGCTTCCGCGTTCGAGGTTACCGGAATGCGCGCCGCCGCGGGCAGGTGCTGGGCGAGCCAGCCGTTGCATTGCGCCAGCGACTGCGCGTGAGAATAGATCTTCGCGATGGAAGACATCTTCTCCGAGCGCGACAGCAGGTTCTGCTGGATGCGCAGCTCGACCTCGCCGCAGATGCGCAGCGGCGTGGCGAGCAACAGGTCCAGCGTGCGCCCCACCACGCCCTCGGTGGAGTTCTCCACCGGCACCACCGTGAACGCGACGGCTCCGGATTCGCAGCGGCGGAACGCCTCGTCGACCGACGCGCTCGGCAGCGCCTCGATCGCGCCCCCGAAGTGCTTGCGCACCGCCTGCTCGCTGAACGTTCCCTCGGGACCGAGGTAGGCGACGCGGATCGCCTGCTCGAGACCCCGGCAAGCGGAAATCAGCTCGCGGAACAGCGCCGCGACGCGCTCCGCGGCGAGCGGCCCGGGGTTCGCGCCGGTGACGCGCCGCAGGATCTCGGCCTCGCGCTCCGGGCGGTAGGCCGGTGCGCCGTCCTTCGCGCCTCCGATGCGCGCCGCAAGCGCCGCGCGCCGGTTGACGAGCGCGAGCAGCTCGTCGTCGAGCGCGTCGATTTCGCGGCGCAGCTTTTCGATGTCCTCACGCATCGATGGGCAGGTAGCGCACCGCGAGAACCCCATGCAGCCCCGCGAGCTCTTCCAGCGCGTCGGCCGGCACCGGCGTGTCGGCGTCCACGATCGTGTAGGCCATCTCGCCCTTCGACTTGTTCAGCATGTTGTGAATGTTGATCTTGCGCTTGCCGAGCGCGTGCGAGATGCGCCCCAGCATGTCGGGAACGTTGGCGTTGGCGATCGCCAGGCGGTACGGGGATTCGCGCGCCATCGCGGCGTCCGGGAAGTTGACCGCGTTCTGCAGGTTGCCGTGCTCCAGGT
>DATKAX010000186.1:0-6455 GCA_035514595.1 Burkholderiales bacterium | reverse complement strand
CGGCAGGTTGGCGCGCAGCACCACGGCCCCGGCCGCCGACAGCGGGATCTGGCCGATCGGGATCAGGAAGCCGAAGAAAACGCCGATCGCCGCGCCGGCGGCGACGCGCCGCCGGTCGAGGTGCCACAGCCACGAGCGCTTAAGCAGCGGGCCGAGCCAGCGCAGGCCGCGCCGCGACTGCACATCGTGCGGCGCCGGCAGCCAGGCGCGTATCCGGTGGCGCATGGTTACTTGAGCGCCGCCTCCACCGCGCGCTTCGCCATCACGGTGATGAGGTGTGCGCGGTACTCGGGGCTCGCATGCAGGTCGTTGTTGAGGCCGTCGGGCTTCACCTTGATGCCGGCGACCGACTCGGGCGCGAACTTCGCCGCGAGCGCCTTCTCCATGTCGGCCTGGCGGAACGCGCAGGGGCCCGCCCCGGTCACGGCGACGCGCACCTTGCCGCCGAAGTCGGCGACGAACACGCCCACGATCGCGAAGCGCGAAGCCGGGTTCTTGAACTTCATGTACGCGGCGCGCTTGGGCACCGGGAACGAGACCGAGGTGATGAGCTCGCCCGGCTCGAGCGCCGTCTCGTACAGGCCCTTGAAGAACTTGTCGGCCTCGATCTTGCGCTTGCCGGCGGCCACGGTGGCGCCCAGCCCGAGCACCGCCGCCGGGTAATCGGCGGCCGGGTCGTTGTTGGCGAGCGAGCCGCCCAGGGTTCCCATGTGGCGCACCTGCCGGTCGCCGATCATGCCGACGAGCGCCGCGAGCGCCGGGATCGCCTTGTTCACCTCGGCCGAAGCGGCGACCTCGGCATGGCGCGTCATGGCGCCGATCTCGACCGCGGCTGCCGAGACCTTGATGCCCGAGAGCTCCTTCACGGAGCCCAGATCGATCAGGTCCGACGGCGATGACAGGCGCAGCTTCATCGCCTGGACCAGGCTCTGCCCGCCGGCGAGGTATTTGCCTTCCGGCTTCTTGCCGATCAACGAAACCGCATCCTTCGAGCTGGTCGGGCGGTGGTACTGGAATGCGTACATGGTGTCGGGTCTCCCCTAGGCTGCTTTTTGCATTGAGCGCCAGATCGTCTGCGCGGTCGCCGGCATCGGGATGTCCTTGACGCCGAGCGCATCGGTGATCGCGTTCATCACCGCGGCCGGGGCGCCGATCGCTCCCGCCTCCCCGCAGCCCTTCACGCCGAGCGGGTTGTGGGTGCACGGCGTCTCGCGGGTGTCGAGCTGGAACTGCGGCACGTCGCCCGCGCGCGGGATGCAGTAGTCGGCGAACGACCCGGTCAGGAGCTGCCCGCTGTCGTCATACTGGCAGCCCTCGGTGAGCGCCTGGCCGATGCCCTGCGTGAGGCCGCCGTGCACCTGGCCCTCGACGATCATCGGGTTGATGATCTTTCCGAAATCGTCCACCGCGGTGAACGCGGCGACCCGCGTCGCGCCGGTGTCGCGGTCGATCTCGACTTCGCACACGTAGCTTCCCGCCGGGAAGGTGAAGTTGGTCGGGTCGTAGAACGCGTTCTCGTTCAGGCCGGGCTCGAGCTTGTCGAGCGGGTAGTTGTGCGGCACGTAGGCCGCGAACGCCACCTCGCCGAACATCTTCTTCTTGTCGGTGCCCGCCACCCGGAACTCGCCGCGGTCGTACTCGATGTCGGCCTCCGAGGCCTCGAGCAGGTGCGCGGCGATCTTCTTGCCCTTGGCGACGATCTTGTCGAGCGCCTTGACGATGGCCGTGCCGCCCACGGCGATCGAGCGCGAGCCGTAGGTGCCCATGCCGAACAGCACCTTCGAGGTGTCGCCGTGCACGATCTCCACCGCCTCCATCGGCAGGCCGAGCCGGTCGGCGACCACCTGCGCGAAGGTCGTCTCGTGCCCCTGGCCGTGGGCGTGCGAGCCGGTGAACACCGTGACCGTGCCGGTCGGATGCACGCGGACCTCGCCCGCTTCGAACAGGCCTGCCCGGGCGCCGAGGCTGCCCGCGACGTTGGAAGGCGCGATGCCGCAAGCTTCGATGTAACAAGCGTAGCCCAGGCCTCGCAGCTTTCCTCTCTTGGCCGATTCTTCCTTTCTCTTGTTGAAATTTCCTACATCGGCCATCTTCAGCGCCGCGTCCAGCGTCGCTTCGTAGTTGCCGGTGTCGTAGCACAGCGCGACCGGCGTCTGGTAGGGGAACTGGCGGATGAAGTTGCGCCGGCGGATCTCCACCGGGTCGAGCTTCATCTCGCGCGCCGCGGTCTCCACCAGGCGCTCGACCACGTAGGTCGCCTCGGGCCTTCCGGCGCCGCGATAGGCGTCGACAGGCGCGGTGTTGGTGAACACCGAGGTCACCTCGCAGTAGATGACCGGGGTCGTGTACTGGCCGGCGAGCAGCGTGGCGTACAGGATGGTCGGGATGCACGACGAGAAAGTCGAGAGGTAGGCGCCGAGGTTGGCGGTGGTCTTCACGCGCATCGCCAGGAACTTGCCGTCCTTGTCGAGCGCGAGCTCGGCAGTCGTAACGTGGTCGCGGCCGTGTGCGTCGGAGAGGAACGACTCGCTCCTTTCGGCGGTCCACTTCACCGCGCGGTTGAGCTGCTTCGACGCCCAGGTGACGACCACGTCCTCCGGGTACAGGTAGATCTTCGAGCCGAAGCCGCCGCCGACGTCGGGCGCCACCACGCGCACCTTGCTCTCGGGCAGCCCGAGCACGAAGGCGGTCATCAGGAGCCGCTCGACGTGCGGGTTCTGGCTCGCCACGTAGAGCGTGTAGTCCTGGCTGGCGCGCGAATACACCGCGTTGGCCGAGCGCGGCTCGATGGCGTTGGGAATGAGGCGGTTGTTGACGAAATCGAGCTTGGTGACATGCGCGGCCTGGGCGAAGGCGGCGTCGACCGCGGCCTTGTCGCCGAGCGCCCACACGTAGCAGGTGTTGTTCGGCGCAATATCGTGGATCGGTTTACTCGAAGAAGCTTTTTTGGGATCAACGACGGCTGGCAGCACCTCGTAGTCGACCTGGACCAGCTCGGCGGCGTCCCTCGCCTGCGCGAGCGTCTCGGCGATCACCACCGCGACGCGCTCGCCGACGTGCCGCACCTTGCCCTGCGCGAGCGAAGGGTACGGCGGCTCCTTCATCGGCTGGCCGTTGACGTCGGTGATCAGCCAGCCGCAGGGCAGCCCGCCGACCTTGGCGTTCGCAAGATCGGCGCCGGTGTAGACCGCAAGCACGCCTTCCTGGTTCTTTGCTTTCTGAAAATCGATTTTCTTTATGACGGCGTGGGCATGCGGCGACCTCACAAACGCCGCATAGGTCTGTCCCGGCAGCGCGACGTCGTCGGTGTACTGGCCGCTGCCGGTGAGAAACCGGTAATCTTCCTTGCGCTCGACCCGCGCTCCGATCAGGGATGCGCCCATGGCAAGCTCCTCCTCGTTGGTGTCACTTCGAGCCGGCCATGGTGCGCGCGCCGGCCATGATGCTCTTCACGATGTTGTGGTATCCGGTGCAGCGGCAGAGGTTGCCTTCGAGGCTCTCGCGCACTTCCTGCTCGCTCGGGCTGGGGTGGCTTTTCGCGAAGTCGAGGGCGTTCATCACCACGCCGGGGGTGCAGAAGCCGCATTGCAGGCCGTGGTGCTCCTTGAAGGCCGCCTGCATCGGGTGCAGGGTGCCGTCGGGCTTGGCCACGCCCTCGATGGTGAGGATCTCGGCGCCCTCGGCCTGCATGGCGACGATCGAGCAGCTTTTGATCGCTTTGCCGTTCATGTGCACGGTGCAGGCGCCGCACTGCGCGGTGTCGCAGCCGACATGGGTGCCGGTGAGCCGCAGCTGCTCGCGGATGAGCGTGACGAGCAGCGTGCGCTCCTCGACCTGCGCCGATACCGGCTTGCCATTGACCTTCATGGACACTGTTACCGTCATGCTGGGGCCTCCTCGGGGATTTCGGACCTGGAGTTCTTGCTCGGGGCCATCCTAGCGCGGCGGTATCATTTGCGCCACTCCCATGCGCAGCAGATGGACGGCTTCGAGGTGCTGCGGCGCCTGCGCGGCGCCGAGCGCCCGGTGCCGGTGCTGGTCTCACCGCCCGCGATGCCGGTCCTGCTAAAGGGTCCCGAGTTGCGATAATATTTCCCCATGGATAGCGTAGACATCGAAGTGCTGCGCAGCGCCGAGGCGTGGCGCGGCCAGGGCCGGGGGGTGACGCTCGGCACCATCGTCAAGACCTGGGGCTCGGCCCCGCGCCCGGTCGGCGCCATGGTGGCGATCCGCGACGACGGGCAGGTGATGGGCTCGGTGTCGGGCGGCTGCGTCGAAGACGACCTGGTCGAAAAGGTGACCGCCAAGGCGCTCGCGGCCGAGCGCCCGCAGCTCGTCACCTACGGCGTCACCAACGAGGAGGCGACGCGCTGGGGCCTGCCCTGCGGCGGCACGCTGCAGCTGGTGCTCGAGCCGGTCTCCGAGCAGAGCCGGATCGCGGAGCTGCTCGAGCGCATCTCCAAGCAGCAGCTGGTGCGCCGGCGCCTCGACATGGCGAGCGGCAGTGCCTCGCTCGAGCCCGGCCGCTGGCAGGACGTGCTCGAGTTCGACGGCAAAGTGCTCTCGGCGGTGCACGGGCCGCGCTGGCGCATGGTGCTGATCGGCGCGGGACAGCTCACGCGCTACCTCGCCGAGATGGCGCGCATGCTCGACTACCACGTCGTGGTGATCGAGCCGCGCGAGGAGTACGCGGCGGGCTGGGACCTCGCCTCGGTGCCGCTCGATCGCGCCATGCCGGACGACGTGCTGCGCGAGACGAGCCTCGACGGCCACAGCGCGGTGGTCGCTCTCACCCATGATCCGAAGATCGACGACCTGGCGCTGATGGAGGCGCTCAAGTCGGCCGCGTTCTACGTCGGCGCGATCGGCTCGAAGAAGAACAACGATGCGCGCCGCGTGCGGCTGCGCGAGTTCGACCTGTCCGACGAGGAGATCGCGCGCCTGCGCGGCCCGGTCGGCCTGTACATCGGGTCGAAGACCCCGCCCGAGATCGCGGTCGCGATCCTGGCCGAGATGACCGCGGTGCGCCACGGCGTCGCCGAGCCCTCCTGGGCCGCCAAGCCCGAGCGCCGCTTCGATCCTTCCGCCTGCGAGGTCAAGCCGGCTTGAACGTGGTCGGGCTGCTGCTCGCCGCCGGCTCGGCGACGCGGTTCGGCTCCGACAAGCTGCGCCACAACCTGCCGCACGGCGTGTCGATCGCGGTGCAGGCGGCGCGGCACCTCCGGCCCCGGGTTTCGAAGCTCATCGCCGTGGTGAAGCCCGGCGCCGATGAGCTCGCATCGCATCTGGAAGCGGAAGGTTGCGAAGTCATCGTCTGCGAGAACGCCGCCGAGGGCATGGGGGCGAGCCTCGCCTGCGCGGCGCGCGCCGCGGGCGAGGCCGACGCGTATCTGGTGGCGCTCGGCGACATGCCGTTCGTGCGGCCGAGCTCGATCGCCGCGGTGCGCGCCGCGCTCGAGTCGGGTGCCGTGCTGGCGGCTCCGTACTTCCACGCGCGCCGCGGCCATCCGGTCGGCATCGGAAGGCGCTTCTACCCGGAGCTGTTGCGCCTCGAGGGCGACCAAGGCGCAAAGCAGCTGATAGCCGCCAATGAAAAAATCTTGGTGAAAGTCCCGGTCGGCGATCCCGGGGTGGTGCGCGACATCGACACGCCGCAGGACGTGGCGCCGCCCTTGCGGATCTGACGTATGATCATCCAGGGAGGGATGGGAGATCAGCGAGGCGAGCGCAAAGCGCGCGGTATTGTTCGCTGACGTCTGCGACAGCACCGCGATCTACGAGACCGCCGGCGATGCACCGGCGCTTTCCCTCATCAACCGCCTGTTCGACCTGCTCGGCAAGGAGGTCAAGGCGCGCGGCGGCGCCGTCGTCAAGACGCTGGGCGACGGCATGGTATGCCGGTTCCGCTCCGCCCAGGCCGCGATGCGCGCCGCCTGCGACATGCAGGCGGCGACCGCGAAGCTCCCCGGCGTGGGGCAGCACAAGCTCGCCATCAGGATCGGCTGCACCTACGGGCCGGTGGTGCTGAAGGGCGGCGACGTGTTCGGCGACACCGTGAACGTGTGCTCGCGCCTGGTCGCGCTCGGCAATCCCGGCCAGGTGCTCACCACCCGCCAGACCGTGGACGCGCTGCCCGCCTTGCTGCGCGAGCGCTGCCGCGAGCTGTATTCGAGGCGCGTGCGCGGCCGCGCCCGGGAGGTCAAGGTCTGGGAAATCCTGTGGCGCTCCGACCCGGACATGACCGAGCTCAACCTTTCGTCGGAGATGCTCGCCCGCCCGCAGGGCCGGGTGCTGCGCCTGAGCTACGGCGGCGACAGCCTCGCGCTGGACGCCTCCGGCGTGCTGCAGCTCGGGCGCGACAAGGCGAACGACGTCGTGGTCACGAGCACGCTCGCCTCGCGCGTGCACGCGCGCATCTTCGGGCGCGACGGCAACTTCGTGATCGCCGACCAGTC
>DATKAX010000185.1:0-11325 GCA_035514595.1 Burkholderiales bacterium | reverse complement strand
ATGGCGCGCCACGAGACGCTTGCCGCGGTCGATCTGGGCTCCAACAGCTTCCACCTGCAGATCGGCCGCGTGGTGGACGGGCAGATCTATCCGCTCGACGCGGTGCGCGAGGTGGTGCGCCTGGGCGCCGGGCTGACGGCGGAAAAGCGCATCGACCGCGCCACGCAGGCCGCGGCGCTGGAGGCGCTCGCCAAGTTCGCCGAGCGCCTGCGCGGCTTCCCGCGCCAGGCGGTGCGCGCGGTGGGCACCAACGCGCTGCGCGTGGCCAAGAACTCGGCGCCCTTCCTGCGCGAGGCGCGCGGCGTGCTCGGCTTCCCGATCGAGGTGATCTCCGGGCGCGAGGAGGCGCGACTGATCTATCTCGGCGTCGCGCATGCCCTGCCTGCAGGTTCCCAGAAAAGACTGGTCATCGACGTGGGCGGCGGCTCGACCGAGTTCATCATCGGCACCGGCTTCGAGCCGCAGCTCACCGAGTCGCTCTACATGGGCTGCGTGAGCTACAGCCTGAAGTACTTTCCGGGCGGCAGGATCGACAAGGCCGCGATGAAGGCGGCCGAGCTCGCCGCGCGCCAGGAGCTCGCGGGCATGATGCGCGCCTACCGCGAGGCGGGCTGGGACGAGGCCGTCGGCTCCTCGGGGAGCGCGCGCGCGATGCAGAGCATCCTGCGCGAGAACGGCTTTGCCGCGGAAGGGCTCACCCGCGAGGGCCTCGACAGGCTGCGCGCGCTGCTGCTCAAGCACGAGAAGGCGGATCCCGGGCGCATCGCGGGGCTGCGGCCGAATCGCGCGCCGGTCCTGCCCGGCGGGCTCGCCATCATGCGCGTCGCAATGGAGGCGCTCGGCATCGAGGCGATGAAGGTGTCCGACGGCGCGCTGCGCCACGGCGTGCTCTACGACCTTCTGGGTCGCGTGCAGCATCGCGACATGCGCGAGGCGACGGTGGCGCAGTTCATGCGCCGCTACCACGTCGATGCCGCCCAGGCCGAGCGGGTGCGCAAGCTCGCGCTCACGATCTACGACGCGCTCACGCCGGGCGCCGAGCGCGAGGACGACGCCGACCGCCAGATGCTGGAGTGGGCGGCGCGGCTCGCCGAGATCGGGCTGTCGATCGCCCACGCGCAATACCACAAGCACTCGGCTTACGTGCTGTCCAACGCGGACATGCCCGGCTTCTCGCGCATGGAGCAGGCACGCCTCGCGCGCCTCGCGCTCGCCCAGCGCGGCAAGCTCGGCAAGATCCAGGACGCCGGCCTGGAGGGCGCCGACTGGAAGCTCGCGTTCGCGCTGCGCACCGCGTCGCTCGTCCTGCGCCCGCGCAGCGACACGCGCCTGCCGTTGCTGCGCGTCGCAGCCGACGCGGGAGGATTCGCCATCGACTTGCCGCAGTCCTGGCTCGACGAGAACCCGCTCTCGGCGGCGGCGCTCGAGGCGGAGGCCGAGCACTGGAAGGCGGTCGGGATGAAACTCGAGGTGAGCGGCCTCTCCGACCGGAAAGTGTCGGTGCTCAGGCAGCCCCGGTAAAAAAAAAGGGCGACGTTACGTCGCCCTTCCCATACCGGCCCCGGTGGCTTACCGGCCCTTGCCTTGCGCCCGCTCCGGTCGATTCGCGCGGGCGATCTCGGCACGCGGCGAGCGCTCCACGCGCTCGACGCGCTCGGGTCGCTCCACCCGCTGGGTCGCCCGCTCGATCTTCACACGGTCA
Source organism: Burkholderiales bacterium (assembly GCA_035514595.1). GTDB lineage: Bacteria > Pseudomonadota > Gammaproteobacteria > Burkholderiales > SG8-39 > SCGC-AG-212-J23. The sequence goes on along the minus strand of DATKAX010000185.1, from coordinate 9,623 downwards.
TACGCTTTCCGCAGTCCCGGGTTATCCGGCAGCTTTTCCATGTTCTCGAGCAGCTGCGCCGCCGCCCCGGCAGTCGGTCCGCTGGTGCTCGGCACTGGCTCCTCGGGCAGCACTTCGACCACCGGCTCTTCGACCACCGGCTCGGGCGCCGGCTCGAAGCGAGACTGGGCGAACACCGTGGCGGAAAAGATCATCGCCGCGACGCCAAGCATGATGCGGATCATCTTCATACGTGCCTCCTATTCGTGACGGCTCCAGCGTAAGGGAAGAAGCGGCGGATGAACCGTTTCCGGTCTGCCAAAACTTGTGCATGGAATGAATTGTTCTCAAGATTGACCGGAGAGCGTGAAAAAGTACCGCTCTCGAACATCCGGCGCCGGGCGGCTACACTTGTCGGCGACTGGTTTGCACGAATAAGAACGGAGCGACGATGAACAAAGCCCTTGGGGCAGCTTTGCTTGCGCTACTGCATGGAGTGGCCATGGCCCAGGACGGCCTGCTTACCGCGAGCGTCGGCGCAGAATACACCACGGGGGATTACGGCCTCGACGAGAAAACGGATATGAGCTCGTTCTCGCTTGCGGCAAGGTACGAGATCGGCCGCTGGACCTACAGGGCGAGCATGCCGTATATCCACATCAGCGGCCCGAGCAACGTCGTCGGAAGCGGCGAAGGTGGCGTCACCTTGCCCGGCCAGGGCGGATCCAGGCGCAGCGCTTCGGGATTCGGCGACCTGGTGCTCGGCGCGTCCTATCTCGCGCTGCACAAGCGGGCCGCGCCGTTCTATCTGGAGGTCGGCGGCAAGGTGAAGCTCGGTACGGGGGACGAAACGAAGGGCCTGGGGACAGGGGAAGAGGACTTCTCCCTCCAGGCCGAGGTTTTCAAGCCGTACGGGGCATTCACGCCGTTTGCAACGCTCGGTTATCGCTGGTACGGCGATCTCGAAGGCATCGACCTGCGCAACGTAGCGTACGGGTCGCTGGGCGGGGTGTACCGCGTCTCGGCGGCCACCAGCGCGGGCGCTGTGTACGACTTTCGCGACCGCATCATCGATGGCGGGGCGCGCCTCAGCGAGCTGGTGGCTTTCGTTTCCCGCTCGCTCTCGCCGGACCTGAAGCTGCAGATCTACGTGCTGAAAGGCTTCGCCGATGCGAGCCCCGATCGTGGCGTGGGAGCGGTGCTCTCCCACACGTACTGAGATCTACTCCAGCAGCTCCGGTGACAGCACCGCGCGCACCACGACCTGGGACTCATCGTCGCGCACGCGGCGGGTCAGCCACCACAAGCCGCCTTTCCTGATGCTCCACGAGCCGCTCGAGCCGGCGACCAGGTGAGCCGCCGCGCGGCCCAGGTCGGGCTGGTGCCCGACGACGATCACTGCACGCTCGGCCTGCAGCCAGCCCGCAGCCTCGAGGATCGCCGCCACCGTGGCGCCCGGCGCAATGCGCCCGGACGTGGTGATCTTCCTGTTCAGCGCGCCGGCCGTCTGCTGAGCCCGCGCCGCAGGGCTCGCGATCAGCTCGAAGTCGGGGGGCAGATGCTCGAGCAGCCATTTGCCGACGCGCGCGGCCTGCTCGCGCCCCGCCGGGGTCAGGCGCCGCTCGAGGTCGGGCCCGCCGTCCTCGGCCTCGGCGTGGCGCCACAGGATCAGGTCCATGCGGTTAGTATAAAATCCGACGGCTTCAGGCGCGTAGCTCAGCTGGTTAGAGCACTACCTTGACATGGTAGGGGTCGTTGGTTCGAGTCCAATCGCGCCTACCACCAACCTTTCGGGCATGCCCAACATCCGCCTCCCCGACGGCTCGACGAAGTCGTTTCCGGGCCCTGTCACCGTTGCCGAAGTGGCGCAGTCGATCGGCGCCGGGCTGGCGCGCGCGGCGCTCGCGGGCAAAGTGGACGGCAGGCTGGTGGACACCGGCTTTCGCGTGACGTCGGACGCCGAGCTCGCCATCGTCACCGAACGCGACCCGGAAGGCCTCGAGATCCTGCGGCATTCGACCGCGCACCTGCTCGCGCAGGCGGTGAAGGAGCTCTACCCCGAGGCCCAGGTGACCATCGGCCCGGTGATCGAGAACGGCTTCTACTACGACTTCTCCTACAAGAGGCCTTTCACCCCCGAGGATCTCGCCGCCATCGAGAAGCGCATGCAGGAGATCGCCAGGAAGGACTTGCCCGTCACAAGAAAAATCATGGCCAGGGACGAGGCGGTCGAGTTTTTCCGCAAGCAGGGGGAGAAGTACAAGGCCGAGATCATCGCCTCGATTTCCGACAAAGAGACGATATCCCTATACGGGCAGGGCGACTGGATCGATCTGTGCCGCGGTCCGCACGTGCCCTCCACCGGCAAGCTCAAGGTGTTCAAGCTGATGCGCGTCGCCGGCGCCTACTGGCGAGGCGACTCGAAGAACGAGATGCTGCAGCGGATCTACGGCACCGCCTGGGCGAAGAAGGAGGATCAGGACGCGTACCTGCGCATGCTGGAGGAGGCCGAGAAGCGCGACCACCGGCGCCTGGGGACGCAACTGGATCTGTTCCACATGCAGGAAGAAGCCCCGGGACTGGTGTTCTGGCATCCGAAGGGCTGGCGGCTGTGGCAGGCGCTCGAGCAGTACATGCGGGCCGTGTACCGCGACAACGGCTACCAGGAGGTGCGCGGCCCGCAGATCCTCGACCGCAGCCTGTGGGAGCGCACCGGGCACTGGGAAAACTTCAAGGAGCACATGTTCACCACGTCCTCCGAGAACCGCGACTACGCCGTCAAGCCGATGAACTGCCCGGGGCACATCCTGATCTACAACAAAGGGGTGCGCAGCTACCGCGAGCTGCCGCTGCGCTACGGCGAGTTCGGATCCTGCCATCGCAACGAGCCCTCGGGCGCGCTGCACGGTTTGATGCGCGTGCGAGGCTTCGTGCAGGACGACGGCCATATTTTCTGCACCGAGGAGCAGATCCTTCCCGAGTGCATCGCCTTCACCGCGCTCTTGCAGAAGGTGTACCGCGACTTCGGCTTCACCGACGTCATCTACAGGGTCGCGACCCGCCCCGCGAAGCGCATTGGCTCGGACCAGGCCTGGGACAAGGCCGAGGCTGCCCTGAAGGACTCGTTGGAGAAATCAGGCGTTCCCTTTTCCCTCTCCCCCGGCGAAGGCGCCTTCTACGGGCCCAAGATCGAGTACTCGCTGAAGGACGCCATCGGCCGCGTGTGGCAGTGCGGCACGATGCAGGTCGACTTCAGCATGCCCGGGCGCCTCGGCGCCGAGTATGTCGCCGAGGACAACACGCGGCGCACGCCGGTGATGCTGCACCGCGCGATCGTCGGATCGATGGAGCGTTTCATCGGCATCCTGATCGAGCACTACGCGGGCGCCTTTCCCCTTTGGCTCGCCCCCGAGCAGATCGTGGTCATGAACATTACCGAGCGCCAGGCGGCCTATGCGCAATCGGTAAAAGAACAACTGTCGAAACAGGGATTTAGAGCGGCCGCGGATTTGCGAAACGAAAAAATATCCTATAAGATCCGCGAGCATAGCCTGCAGAAACTGCCCTACCAACTGGTGGTCGGAGACAAGGAAATGCAGGCTGGAACGGTGGCCGTGCGCACGCGCAGCGGCGAAGACCTCGGGGCCATGGCCCTGGACGACTTCACCGCGCGCCTCCGGAGCGAGGCGGGAGCGCGGTAGCACGGCCTCAATTTTTCAACGGGCAGAGGAGCTTTTCACTCATCGCACTCGACAGATCGCAACGCATCAACCGGGAGATCACCGCCCCGCAGGTGCGTCTGGTAGCGGAAAACGGTGACCAGCTCGGAATCGTCACGGTAGGCGAGGCACTGCGAATGTCCGAGGAGCAGAACGTGGACCTGGTGGAGATCGCGCCGCTCGCGAACCCGCCGGTCTGCAAGCTGATGGACTACGGTAAGTTCCGCTACCGCGAGCAGAAGAAGGCTCACGAGGCGAAGCTCAAGCAGAAGCAGATCCAGGTCAAGGAGATCAAGTTCCGGCCGGGGACCGACGAGGGCGACTACAAGATCAAGCTCGGCAAGCTGATCGAGTTCCTCGAGGCGGGCGACAAGGCGAAGGTGACGCTGCGCTTTCGCGGCCGCGAGATGGCGCACCGGGAGTTCGGAGAGCGGCTTCTGGAGCGGGTGAAGAAGGATCTCGATGCGGTGGGCCTAGTGGAGCAGTTCCCGAAGCTCGAGGGCCGGCAGATGGTGATGGTGCTGGCGCCGAAGAAGAAGGCAGTGCCGGCGAAGGAAAAGCCGAAGAAGGTCGCGGCGGCGAAGCCCGCTGCCGCTTAGACAAGTGACGGCCGCGGCTTCAAGCGCCCCCGCACGGCGGGCCGCCCGGCGTCAGGCTAGAACAGGAGCAGTCGTCATGCCGAAGATGAAGTCGAAGAGGTCCGCCGCCAAGCGCTTCAAGGTGCGCGCGAGCGGTGGCATCAAGCGCTCGCAGGCCTACATGCGCCACATCCTCACCAAGAAGAGCACCAAGAGGAAGCGCCACCTGCGCGGCACCACCGAAGTGGACCAGACCAACAAACGGCAGATCCGCGCGATGCTGCCGTACTCGTCGTAAGGAGCGCGCCATGCCGAGAGTGAAGCGTGGGGTCACGGCGCGCGCGCGCCACAAGAAGGTCCTGAAGCAGGCGAAGGGCTTCCGCGGCCGCAGGGGCAACGTCTACCGCGTCGCCAAGCAGGCGGTGATGAAAGCGGGGCAGTACGCCTACCGCGACCGCCGCCAGAAGAAGCGCGTCATCCGCTCGCTGTGGATCGCGCGCATCAATGCCGCGGTGCGCGAGCTGGGCATGAACTACTCGAGCTTCATGGCGGGGCTCAAGCGGGCCCAGATCGAGATTGACCGCAAGGTGCTCGCCGACCTCGCCGTGCGCGACAAGCCGGCGTTCGCCAAGATCGCGAGCCAGGTCAAAGCCAGCCTCGCCCACTGATTGCAGGACCTCGACGGCATCGTCTCGCGCGCGCTCGCTGCGTTCGGCGCGGCGTCGGACGCCGCGTCCCTGGAGAACGCCAAGGCCCGCTTCCTCGGTAAGAGCGGCGAGCTGGCGGGCTTTCGTCCTTCACGGGGGACTCCCGAGGAGAGAAAAGCTGCGGGCGCCGCATATAACGCCGCCAAGCAGCGAATCGAGGCGGCGCTCGAGGCAAGGCGCGCCGCGCTTGCCGAGGTCAAGCTGGCAGCGCGCCTTTCCGAGGAGGCGCTCGACGTCACGCTGCCCGGCCGCGGCCGCGGCCGCGGCGGCATCCACCCGGTGATCCGCACCTGGCAGAGGATCGAGGCGATCTGGCGCTCGATCGGCTTCGAGGTCGCCGATGGCCCGGAGATCGAGACCGACTGGTACAACTTCACCGCGCTCAACAACCCCGAGAACCATCCGGCGCGCTCGATGCAGGATACGTTCTACGTCGACCTGAAGGACGAGGGCGGCCTGCCGCTCGTCCTGCGAACGCATACCAGCCCCATGCAGGTGCGCTACGCGCGCATGCACTGTCCTCCGATCAAGGTCATCGCGCCGGGCCGCACCTACCGGGTCGATTCCGACGCCACGCACTCGCCGATGTTCCACCAGGTCGAGGGGCTGTGGATCGACGAGCACATCAGCTTCGCGGACCTGAAAGGCGTGTACACCGATTTCCTGCGCCGGTTCTTCGAGATCGACGACCTGGAGGTGCGGTTCCGGCCGTCGTTTTTCCCGTTCACCGAGCCCTCGGCCGAGATCGACATGAAGTTCAAGGGCAGCTGGCTGGAGATTTCCGGCTCCGGCCAGGTGCATCCCGCGGTGGTGCGCAACTTCGGGCTCGATCCGGAGCGTTACATCGGGTTCGCGTTCGGCTCGGGGCTCGAGCGCCTCACCATGCTGCGCTACGGCATCGACGACCTGCGCCTGTTCTTCGACGGCGACCTGCGCTTTCTCGAGCAGTTTTCATGATCCTCCCCGAAAGCTGGCTGCGGAGCTTCTGCAATCCGCCGCTCGACGCGCACGCGCTGGCGCATCGCCTGACGATGGCCGGCCTGGAGGTCGAGTCCTGCGAGAGCCTCGGCGCGCCGTTCTCGGGCGTCGTGGTCGCCGAGGTGCTCGCCGTCGCGCGCCATCCCAACGCCGACAAGCTGACGGTATGCACCGTCGAGGCGGGCGGCGAGAAGCTCCAGGTGGTGTGCGGCGCGCCCAACGTGCGCGCTGGAATGAAAGCGCCGCTCGCACGGATCGGGGCGAGGCTCGGCGAGGTCGACATCAAGGCGACCCGCCTGCGCGGCGCAGAAAGCCAGGGCATGCTGTGCTCGGCGCGCGACCTCGGCCTGTCGCAGGACCACGCCGGGCTGCTCGAGCTCCCGCCGCAGACCGCGCCCGGCGCCGACCTGCGCTCGGTGCTCGGCCTCGACGATCGCATCTTTACGCTCAAGCTGACGCCGAACCGCGCCGACTGCCTGTCGGTCCTGGGCGTGGCTCGCGAGGTCGCGGCGCTGACCGGTGCACCGCTGCATCTTCCTTCCATCGAGCCAGTTGCCGCGAAAAGCGGTTCCCGCCATCCCGTGCGCATCACCCACCCGGAGGGCTGCGGACGCTTCGCCGGCCGCGTGATCCGCGGTGTCGACGCCGCCGCGCCCACCCCGGCGTGGATGAAGCAGCGCCTGGAGCGAGCCGGACAGCGCTCGATCTCGGCGCTGGTGGACGTCACCAATTACGTGATGCTCGAGCTCGGCCGACCGCTGCATGTCTACGACCTCGACAAGCTGAGAGGCCCGATCGACGTGCGCTGGGGGCGCAGCGGCGAGAAGCTGCTGCTGCTGAACGAGCAGGAAGTCGCGGTGGACGAGTCGGTCCTGTGCATCACGGACGACTCGGGCGTGATCGGCCTCGCCGGCATCATGGGCGGCGAGAGCACCAAGGCCGAGGCGGCTACGCGCAACGTGTTCCTGGAGTCCGCGTTTTTCTTCCCTGAGGCGATCGCCGGGCGCGCACGCCGCTTCAACTTCTCGAGCGATGCCTCGCACCGCTTCGAGCGCGGGGTCGATTTCGCCAACAACGTCGAGGGCATCGAGCGCGCCACGCGCCTCATCCTGGACGTGTGCGGCGGCGAGCCGGGTCCCACCGAAGACCTCGTGGCCCGCCTTCCGGAGAGGGGGCCGGTGCGCATGCGGATCTCTCGCGCACAGAAGGTGATCGGCGTGCCGGTTCCCGCCCAGGAGATGGAGGGCGCTTTTTCCCGGCTGGGCCTTGCGTTCACCAGGGAGCCCGATGCGCTCCTGGTCACGGCGCCCAGCTACCGCTTCGACATCGGGATCGAGGAGGATCTGATCGAGGAGGTGGCGCGCCTCTACGGGTTCGAGCGCATCGCGGCGCACCCGCCCCGCGTCGCGGCGCGCGCGCTGGCGGCGCCGGAGACGCTGCGGCCGCTGCATGCGCTGCGCGAGCGGCTCGCCGCGGCCGATTACCGCGAGGTGATCAACTTCAGCTTCGTCGAGCCCGGCTGGGAGGCCGATTTCGCGGGCGAAGCGAACCCGATACGGCTTCTGAACCCGATCGCGAGCCAGCTCTCCGTCATGCGCACCACGCTCATCGGCTCGCTGGTCGAGGTGATCCGCAGGAACCACCACCGCAAGCTGGCGCGCATCCGCGTCTTCGAGCTCGGGCGCGTGTTCTTGCGCGACCCCGCGGCGCCTGCGGGCCCGCTCTCGGTGCTCGGGGTCCGCCAGCCGGTACGCATCGCGGCCGCCGCCTACGGTTCCGCCCTCGAGGAGCAGTGGGGCTCAGGCGCGCGCGGCGTCGACTTCTTCGACGTTAAGGCAGACCTCGAATTCCTGGTGGCGCCGGGCGTTGCGCGCTTCGAGCCGGTGCCGCATCCCGCTTTCCACCCCGGGCGCTCGGCGCGTATTTTCCTGGGCGACCAGCCCACCGGCTGGCTGGGCGAGCTGCACCCGAAGTGGCAGCAGAAATACGATCTTCCCCGGCCGGTGGTGCTCTTAGAGCTCGACGCCGAACCGCTCGGCAAGGTGCCGCTGCCCCGGCCCAGCGTTCCCTCCCGATTCCCGCCCGTGATCCGTGATATCGCCGTGGTTCTGGCGGATACGGTACCGGTACAGGCGGTTCTGGACGCCATGCAGGCCAAAAAGCCCGCCATCGTCCAGCAGCTCCGGCTGTTCGATTTGTATCAAGGCCCGAACCTGCCAAAAGGCACAAAAAGCCTTGCTTTTCGGGTAGTTATGCAACATACTGAACGAACCCTTACGGATGCGGAGGCAGACGCTGCCCGCGACGCGCTGGTCGCCCTGCTGGGCAGCGAATTTGCCGCAACGCTTCGGAAATAAAAGGGAATTCAGGGAGCCCGGGAATGACTTTGACGAAGGCCGAACTTGCCGACCTGTTGTTCGAGAAGGTCGGGCTAAACAAGCGCGAGGCCAAGGATATGGTCGAGGCGTTCTTCGAGGAGATCCGCGGCGCCCTGGAGCGGGGGGAAAGCGTGAAGCTTTCCGGGTTCGGCAACTTCCAGCTGCGCGACAAGCCGCAGCGGCCGGGCCGCAACCCCAAGACCGGCGAAGAGATCCCGATCAGCGCCCGGCGCGTCGTGACCTTCCACGCGAGCCAGAAACTGAAAGCCATGGTCGAGAAAGCGCGCCATGGAGCCAAGCCGCAGGAAAGCTGAGCTTCCGCCGATCCCGGCCAAGCGCTACTTCACCATCGGTGAAGTGAGCGAGCTGTGCGGGGTGAAGCCGCACGTGCTGCGCTACTGGGAGCAGGAGTTCACCCAGCTCAAGCCGGTCAAGCGCCGCGGCAACCGCCGTTATTACCAGCACCACGAGGTGCTGCTCATCCGCCGCATCCGCGAGCTGCTCTACGAAGAAGGCTTCACCATCAGCGGCGCTCGCAACCGCCTCGACAACACGCTTTCGCACGACGAAAAGGCGGAGGCCCGCAACGGCCGCCCTGTCGCCGCCATGCCCGCCCCGGGCGGCGTGGACCTCACCGCGATCAAGCGCGAACTGCGCGCCGTCCTCGACCAGTTACAAGGTTAGAATCACAGACTTCGGGGCGTAGCGCAGCCTGGTAGCGTACCTGCATGGGGTGCAGGTGGTCGCGAGTTCGAATCTCGCCGCCCCGACCAAAGAATCCTCCATTTCGGGTCCGCTCCCAGCGATGCGACCGCGGTAATCCTTCCTTCTCTGGGGGGGCAGGAGCGCGTTAAATATTGTCCGGTAGCCCCCGACAGTCCGTACCACCTGCCAAATCAAGAAGGGAGGATGAATGCGCCTCACCATTATCGCAACGCTCACAGCAGCCAGCTCTGCTTTGCTATTTGCCGCTTGCACTACCACCCCGGAGGAGCCTCAGGCAGGCTCCGACGCCCGGCAGCCGAGCGCGATGACGCCCGGGGCGAAGCCACAACCGCTCGGGCGCAATCCCATTGCAAGCGTCGACACGACGACAGGGGAGAAGCGCCCAGCGAGCATGCCGAAGGACACGGACAGCATGACGTCGAAGCGCTCGATCTACTACGACCTCGACGGCTTCGAAGTCAAGCAGGAGTACCGCGGCATCGTCGAGATGCATGCGAAATATCTGCGTGAGAACCCGGGCTCAAAGATGCTGATCGAGGGCAATGCCGACGAGCGGGG
>DATKAX010000184.1:0-8416 GCA_035514595.1 Burkholderiales bacterium | reverse complement strand
CGTGGTGAAGGCGGCGACAATGATCGGTCCAATCACGCGCCAGCGCACCAGCCGCCGGGTCTCCCACACCATCGGCAGGGCGGCGATTCCCTCGAGCAGCAGCGCCACCGGCACCATGAGCCGCGGGCCGAGGAGCAGCGCAAGCGGCGGCGACATGACCATTGCGCCGCCGAAGCCGGTGATGCCCCGCACCACCCCGGCGGCGGCGCCCACGATCATCGCCAGGGCGAGCGTTTCAGGTTCGAAGGAATCCACCGTCGACGGCGATCACCTCGCCCGTGATGAACGATGCCCCCTCGGAGGCGAGGAACAGCGCGAGCTCGGCGATATCGTCGGCCTGCGCCAGGCGGCCGAGCGGGACGCGAGCGAGGATCTTCTCGCGCAGCTCGGGCGTCAGCACCTGGCGCACCATGTCGGTTTCCAGCACCGCGGGGGCGATGGCGTTCACGCGGATGCCCTGCGGGCCGAGCTCGCGCGCGAGGCCGCGCGTGATCGCCACCACCGCGGCCTTGGTGGCGCCGTACCACACGTTGCCGATCGCCCCCCCGCCGCGCTCGTGCGACACCGAGGCGATATTGATGATCGAGGCGCCCTCGCGCCCGCGCATCGACGGCGCCGCCGCCTGCACGCAGTTGTAGACCCCGGTGACGTTGACCGCCACCAGGCGGTCCCAGGCCTCGCCGTCGGTGCGGTCGAAAGGCCCGGTGGCGAGCAGCCCCGCGTTGTTCACCAGCACGTCGAGCGCGCCGACGGACTCCAATGCCCGCTTCACTGAAGAACGATCGGTTACGTCCATGCGCAGGCTTCCGCCGGCGATGTCGCCGCGATGCACCTCGTAGCCGGCCTGCGCGAAGCGCTCGGCAATGCGGCTGCCGAGGCCCCGCGCCGCGCCGGTCACGAGGGCCACCTTCCCCTTCATTGGGGATAGGTCACCGCCGGGTACTGCTTCGCCTTGTCCCACCAGCCGAGCTCGACGTAGGCCTTCTTCGCCCCCGGATGGACGTTCTCTTCCGAAAGGCCGTGCACCATGAGTTCCGGCGACCAGATCTTCCACAACGCGTGCAGCTCCCTCATTTTCGGCGCGTGCTTGGCCACCCCCATCACGATGTGATAGGCCGCTTCCTCGGAAAAGTCCGGGTGCGCGGCCTTGAAGCCGCGGTTGACGGCGACCGACAGCGGCTCGGTGAGTTTCGGCAGCGAGCCAGCCGGGACGGTAACGTGAAGGAAAGTGGTGCCGAACTTCGCGTTGACCTTGTCGATCGCCTGCTTGGACACGCCGATGTAGCGCAGCGGCTTCGGCGCGGCTTCGAGCTGGCGCAGCGGCGCCGGGATCAGCCACTCCCGCAGATTGGGCTCGGTGCCGAAAGCCGTGATCGCAACGTCCGCCGAGCCGTCGATGAGCTGCTGGGTCAACGCCGCCGGCGTGAGATGCCGGATGTCGGCGTTCTGCGGCGTAATGCCATAGCCGTGCTCGAGGAACAGCCGCGAAAACACGCCCCAGTCGCTCTGGCCGCGCAGCCCGAGCGCGATGCGCTTGCCCTTGAAGTCGGCCGGCGACTGGATGTTCGGGTCGTAGGTGACGAAGAACTTGCCCTGGCCCCACCAAGCCTCGCCGTAGAGCAGCTTGAACCTCACGGGTACTTTCTCCGGCAAAAACTCCTTCAACTCTGGCGTTCCGCCCCATTTCAGCGCGAGTTGGATGATCACGTCCTCGGTGCCGAAGACGGTGCTTTTCCAGAGCCGCGACTGGCTCATCTGGCGCACGTTGTAGATGTAGCCAGGGGTTTCCTGCGGCAGCAGGGTCACAGGACTGCCTTCCCTGACCATCTGGTTCATCAGGATGGTGTCGCTCTCGGTGTTCCCGCAGCCCCAGGGGCAGAGCAGCATCGGAACCATGATCGGCGCCTTCTGCTGTGCGAGCGCCGGCAGCGCTGCGGCGGCAGTAAGCAGTACAGCCGCCGTTCCTGTCGCGATTGCCTTGATTCCCAAGCGTCCTTGTCTCATTTAGTCCTCCTTGCGAGTGGTTACGTCCGTGAAAGGGCCGGATGTGGTGTGCGGACCGCGACCGCCAGCATGACGGCAGCAGTCGCGCCCAGAAACACGACTGTCGAGGAAGGCGCCTCCGTGATCATCGCCCAGTAGCCGAGGGCCGTGACTGCGCCAAAAAGCGCGCTCTCCACGTGCGTAAGGGCTCTCCGGAAGTAGCCGTAGAAAGCAATCGAGCTCGTCCATTGAATGAGCAGGACTTCGACCAGCGGCGGCACCACGTTCCAGCCCAGGTTCGGGAAATCGAGCAGCTGCGGCCGGTAGACAAATGCGAACGGGATGATGAACGTCGTCGCGGCGAGCTTCATCGACTCCTTGGCCGTTTCCCAGTTGCCCGCGCCGGCCAGCTTGGCGCCCGCCAGCACCGCGACCATGACCGGCGGCGTGAGGGCGGAATACACGGCGAAGTAAAAGACGAAATAGTGCGCGAGGAGCGGCTTCAGCCCGAGCTGCTGCAGGAACGGCACCAGCGCGAGCGCCACCACCAAGTAGGCCACCGGCGTCGGCAGCCCCATCCCCAGGACGAGCGACAGCACCGCCGCGCCGATCAGTAGTATGAGCGCGCTGTCGGGCAGCACAGAGATCAGCCACGATCCGAGTCGCCCTGACAGGCCGGTCGTCAGGAACGCCTGGCCGAGCGGACCGATCGCGATCAGGAGCAGCGCGAGCACCGCCATCATCTCGAGCCCTCCCTCGAGGGCCGATGCGAGCTGCTTCGCGCTCGGGCGGTACCTGCCCTGAAACAGGCACAGCGCGAGGGCGACTAGACACCCGCTAAACCCCGCCAGAGACGGCGAGTAGTAGTCGATGAGCAGCCAGCAGACGACGACGAAGGAGACGAGAAACGCGGGTAGTGTGCGCAGAATCGCCTGGATATCAACCTGCTCGACAAGCTTGGGGAGGCGGTTGCGCTTGGCATAGACGATCACGCCGATCGCGATGCCGGTCATGTAAAGAACGCCGGGAATGACCGCGGCCTTGACCACGTCGATGTATTTCATCGACAGGAAGCTCGCGATGATGAACGCCGCGAGCCCAAGCACCGGCGGCATGATCTGCCCCGACGTGGAGGCCGCCGCCTCGATCGCCCCGGCCATGGCGGGCTTGTAGCCGTACTTCTTCATCATCGGGATGGTGAATCGGCCGCTGAGCACCACGTTCGACACCGCCACTCCCATCACCATCGAGATCAGCCCGCTGCCGATCACCGCGGGTCCCGCCGCGCCGCCGCGGACGCGGTTTCCCATCGCCTTGCCGAGCTCGAGGATCGAGCCGAGCATGCCGATGCCGAACAGCACCGAGGCATAGAGAATCAGGTAGTAGACGTCGTCGACCGCGGTCTGGGCGAACCAGAAGAATCCCTGCGTGGTGCCCAGGCCGATGTAGTTCATCACGAACTTGGCATCGTATGGCGGGTGACTGAGCAGCGGGTTCGCGATCAGGTGGCCGTAGAAGAAATAGGCAATCGACCCGGCGATGATGAGCGTCAGCACCCGGCCCCAGTGAAGCCAGGTGAGCAGCAGCACGCCCGCGGTGAAGGCCAGGCCGACCGCCATGTCGAAATCCTGGAAGAACGGCGATTCCACCTCCAGGCGCTGGGCGTGCCACAGGATGTAGAGGCCGCCCACGGTGGCGAGCACCCAGCCGACGGTCGCGGTCGCCAAGCTCGGCCAAAACCACCGGTATCCCGGTTCGGCCTGTCGCCGGTCGATGATCATGCGGATCGCCGCGACACCCGAGATGAACATCACGGCGAAGGTGAACGCGGCGTAATGCTGCGAGGAGCTGCGTACGTAGCCGAACAGCGCCAGCGTCACATAGATCGTCAGCAGCGCACCGGCAATCCCGGCAATCCAGCGCAACCCCACGGAGAGCCTTTGCGGCCCCACGGGCGCGCCGGCTCGGCTTGCCTTAGGCGTGAGCCGCGGCGACGCGGCCCGGCGCTCGCTGCGGTGCGGCCGGCATCTGCATGATCCGGCGCGCCTCTTCCGCCGTCGCCACCTCGCGGCCGAGCTCGCGGCAGATGCGCGCCGCGCGCTCCACGAGCTGCGCGTTGCTCACGGCGAGCACGCCGTGGCTGTAATAGACGTTGTCCTCGAACCCGACGCGGATGTTGCCGCCGAGCGCCACCACCATGGTGCTGAGCGGGAGCTGATGCTTGCCGATGCTGACCAGCTGCCAGCTCGATCCTTCGGGAAGCGCGTCGAGCATGGCCAGCAGATTCTGCGGCGTCGCCGGAATGCCGCCCTGGATGCCCATGACCAGGCTGAAATGCAGCGGCGCCTTCAACACGCCGCGCTCGAAGAGCGCGACGACGTTGGCGATGTGGCTCAGGTCATAGACTTCGAGCTCGTTGTGGATGCCGCGCTCGGTGCAGCCGCGGATGAATTCCGCGTTCCACTTCTTGGAGTTCGGGAACAGGAATTCGCTGCCCTTGTGGTCGAAATGGAACGTCCCGCAATTGACCGTAAGCTGGTCCGGCGCCGGGCGGATGTTGAGCAGGTTCATCCGTTCCTCCAGAGAGAACGGCTGCCCCTCCTGTCCCGCGTGTTCGTAGCGAAGCCCGATGCCGTTGCCGACCTGGGTGATCATGCCGGGGCAACGCTCGATGATGCCGGAGACGACTTCGCTGTAGACCGGGAGATCGCTCGTTGTGACCCCGCGCTTGTCGCGAACGTGGATGTGCGCGACGGCCGCGCCGGCGTTGTAGCAGTCGTGGAAGTTGCGCACGATCTCGTCGGGCTGCTCCGGCAAGGCCTTGTTGGCCTCCTTGCCGTGCAGGCCACCCGTGGTCGCAACCGTGATGATGACTTTGCCCGGATCGGTGAGGTTCGACTTCATTGCAGTTCCTCCGGTCGAGTTTGGAACATTTCATTCAACGAAATATTTCCAGTCACATTTAGACAGAGGCTCATAGCACTGTCAATGCTGTTCGCGTGCACCCGCTGCCTAAGCCGAGAACGTCATCTCGGTTCCGGCGAAACGGATGTGCGCATACTCGATGTCGCGCCGCGTCCCCAGCCAGGACACGAGCTCGTGCAGCGGCGTGGTGCGAAACCGGTACGCCGGCGCCGCTTGCTTGAGTGGCTCGAGCAGGGTCCTGTCATAGAACGCGGCGAGCAGCAGGTCCCCGTCGCCCGCGGACGCGCCGAGCTCGGCGCGCAGCCGCGGGATCCACGCCTCGATATGCTCGCCCGGGCGCTCGCTCACCATGTCGTCGGGCCGGATCTTCGCGCGCTCGAGGAACTCGTCGCTCGGACGCGCCGCCAGCCGGCCATAGTAGCCCATGGCGTACTTGCGCACCTCGTCGGGGATGGTCTTGTAGCGCTCGCCCTGCACGACGTTGAGCGTCGCCTGGGTCACCATGTATTGCGCGAACGGGCTGACCACGATCGGGTAGCCCAGGTCCTGGCGTACCCGCGCCACCTCTTGCAGGATCTCGGGCAACCGGTGCGCGAGCTTCATGGTCTCGAGCTGGTAGCGCAGGTTGGAGATCATGCCGCCGGGGATCTGGTGCTCGTAGAGCGCCGCGTCGTACTGCGCCACCTGCCCGCAGGGCTTCTCTTCGCGGATGCACAGCCAGCGGAAGTAGCCGGCAATGGTTTTCAGAATTTCCCGGTCCATCGACGTCTCGAAACCGAGCCTGCAGGCAATCTCATTCACTTCTTCGGTCGCGGGCAGCGAGGCGCCGTTGGCGAGCGGCTCGCTTGCCGTGTAGCCGAAGCGAAAGCCGCTCTTCATCGCCGCCTCGTAGACCCGCGGCGCGAGCCCCGACTGGCAGTGCGAATGCAGCTGGACCGGAATCTTTCCGGCCGCCTGGACGACCGCGGGAAACAGCGTCGCACCGCGCTCCGGCGTGAGCAGGCCCGTCGGGTCCTTGACGCACAGGAAGTCCACGCCCAGGGCGAGCAGCTCCTTCGTGCGCTCGACGTAGTAGGCGTCGGTGTGCACGGGGCTGAGCGTGTAGGTCATCCAGCCGTTGATCTCCATGCCCGCCTCGCGGCCGGCCTTGATCGAGGACTCGAGGTTACGGTTGTCGTTGAGCGCGTCGTAGACGGTGAACACCTTCACGCCGAGGCGCGCCAGCAGCTGCGCGTTCAGCGCCACGATGTCGTCGGGGAACAGCTCGAAGGTATACAGGCTCTGGCCACGCGTGAGGGCGTCGCAGGGCGTCTTGAGCCGCTCGCACAGCAGCCGCACGCGCTCCCAAGGGTTCTCGTGCAGGTAGCGCACGCACACGTCGAACACCGCTCCGCCCAGGATGTTGATATAGGCATAGCCGGCGCGATCGATCTCGCCCAGGATCGGCGTCATCATGGCGGTGGTCATGCGCGTCGACCACAGGCACTGGTGCGCGTCGCGCAGCGTCACGTCGACGAAGTCGAAGCGCTTCATGGCTTGCCCGGCTCGATCACCATCAGGACCTCTCCATACTCCACCCCGGCGCCATTGGAAACCAGGATCTCGCGCACCACGCCGCGGGTGCCCGCCTCGATCGAGTTCATGAGCTTCATGACTTCGATGATGCAGACGATGCTGTCGGGCTCGACCGACTGCCCGACCTCGACGAACGGCGGCTCGCCCGGCGCAGGTGCGCCGTAGAAGGTTCCGACCATCGGCGAGCGCACGAGATGCGCGGCGTCTGAAAAGGCTCTGGACGGCGCCTGCCGCGCCGGGTCCGCTGTCGCAGCGGGTTCGAAACTCCGCTGCACTGCAGCGGGCGCCGACGGGGTCCGGTCCGCCCGGCGCAGGCTGACTTCGATGTCGCCGACCTTGAGCCGAAACTCCGAGAAATGCGACGCGGACTTGATGAGGTCGACGATCTGGACGATGTCCTCATAGGTCAAGTCGCGTTCCGCCACGCGGGCATGATTGCACAAGGCGGAAAACGGCTGCAATAATGGAATTGGAAATTTCGCTGACCGGAATCCAGACCATGCTGAGGAAAGCCGCCGAGGCCGATTCTTCGACCCTGCGCGCGTTCGCGCTGCTCGAGCTGGTCGGCATCGCCGACCGGCCGCCGAGCCTGGAAGAGCTGACGCGCGCGAGCGGGCTTCCGAAGCCGACGGTGTACCGCCTCCTCCGGCTGCTGATGCGCGGCCGGCTGGTGCAACGCGACCCCGCCGAGAAGCGCTACCTGGTCGGACCGCGCACGTCCGCGCTCTCGCTCCAGGTGCAGCTGCGCTCGCCGTACCGGGCGCAGCGGCGCGCGGTGCTTTCGCGTCTCGTCGACGAGATCGGCGAGACCTGCAACTTCACCATGCTCGACGGCGCGGAGGTGATCTACCTGGACCGCGTCGAAACGCCCGAGAAGGTTCGCCTCCATATGGAGGCCGGCTCCCGCGTGCCGCTGCATTGCACCGCGAGCGGCAAGCTGTTCCTCGCCCAGTTCGCGCCGGACGAAGCCCGCCGCCTCCTCGGCCCAGGTCCGCTCAAGCGGTACACCGGTCGCACCATCGTCGATGTGGACCTGCTCCAGCACGAGCTGCAAAGGATCCGTTCCGGCGGCATCAGCACCGACGCGGGCGAGTACCTTGCCGGTTCAGTGTGCCTCGCTGTCCCGGTCCGGGACCGCGGCGGGCGAGTCTGCGCGGCCATCGCCGTGCACGGCCCGGCACCGCGCATGACGTTGAAGAAAGCCTACCAGTTCCTTCCCGCACTGCGACGCGCCGCCGACGCAGTCGGCTCCACCTGCGAATAGACCGGAGGCATCAATGGCCCGTCCCGTCATCATCACGGTCGCAATCACCGGCGCGGTGCCGAAAAAGGCCGACAACCCGGCGGTCCCGGTCACCCCTGCCGAGCAGATCGAGTCCACGCACCAGGCCTTCGAGGCCGGCGCGTCGCTCGTCCACATCCACGTGCGCAATCCCGACCAGTCCTCGGGGTCGAGCCCGGAGCTCTTCGGCAAGGTGCAGGAAGGCGTGCGCAAGCACTGCCCCGGCATGATCGTGCAGTTCTCCACCGGCGGTCGCGGCCGCGACCAGTCGCTGCGCGGCGCCATGCTGCACCTCAGGCCCGACATGGCCTCGCTCGCCACCGGCTCGGTGAACTTCCCCGCGCAGGTCTACGAGAACCCGCCCGACTTCGTCGAGGGCCTGGCGAAGACCATGCTCGAGTACGACATCAAGCCGGAAATCGAGGTGTTCGACCTGGCGATGCTCTACAACGCCGCCAACCTAGTGAAGAAGGGCCTGCTCAAGGACCCGCCGCACGTGCAGTTCGTGATGGGCGTGCCAAACGCCATGCCGGCCCGGCGCTCGGTCTTCGATTTCCTCAGGAGCGAGATCAAGGAAGTCATGCCGAAGGCCACCTGGGTCGCTGCCGGCGTGGGACGCCACCAGTGGGAAGTGAACCAGTGGTGCCTCGA
>DATKAX010000183.1:0-5347 GCA_035514595.1 Burkholderiales bacterium | reverse complement strand
CCCGCCATCTTCGCGCTCGGGCCGATGTGCACCACGTCGACATCATCCAGGTACATCCAGTGCACCGGGAAGCCGAAGTCCGGATGCGGCCCGGGCTTCATGCCCAGCACCCGCGCGTACCAGTCGCGGGTGGCGTCGATGTCGTCGGCGGCGACCAGGTAGTGCTCGATGTGGGACAGGGGCATGTCCCAACTATATACCGACTTCCAGCCTCAGCGCGCGCGAGGCTTGGCCGCCGGCTTGCCGCTGCCGCGCGTGGCCGCCGAGCGCTTGGAAGACTCCGCCGCCTCGGCGATAAGCTTGCCGCAGTTACTGTCCTTGCCCGGCCCCTCCTCGATCAGCGGGAGGATCGCGAGCAGCGGGTTCACGGCGCCCAGCAGCAGCGCGCCGAGGCCCTTCGCGGCGATCTTGCCGGCGTCGCGGGACACCTCCGGCGCCCCGAAAGTGCCGCGGATGTAGAGCGGGCTGCTGAGCGACGCGAGGCTGCGGTCCTTGGGCTCGGGGTCGAGCTCGAGGTCCATCGCCTCGTTCTGCAGGTTGATGCGGCCTTTGCCGCCGATGTTCACCACGGCGGTATCGAACACCAGCGCGTTGGTCTGCAGCACGCCGTCCTTCACGCCGAAGTCCGCGATCGCGCAGCGGATTTCGACCGGCTTGTCGCCGGCGAGCTTGGTGCGCGCGATGCCCCACAGGTCGAGGGTCGCCAGCTCCATCAGGAAGCGGCTCACCTGCCCGCTGTCGACGAACAGCCCGATCTTGCCGTCCGCGCTGCCCAGCATGCGCGCGACCGAGTTGCCGCGCCCGGCAAGCTCGATCAGCCCGCTCACCTCGCCCTTGGAGGCCTTGGCCTGCTCGATGGTCGGGAACAGTTTCGCCAGCTCGAGCTTGCGCACCCGCAGGTTCGCCGCGGCGCGGATCGGCTCCTTCGAGCCGTCGAGGCGGATGCTGCCGGCGAGCGTGCCCCCGGCGATGCCGAACTCGAGCGGCTCGAGCTCGAGCACCTTGTCGCGCATGCGGATGCGCGCGGCGAGGTCCTCGAGCGGCAACTGCGCAGGGCGCTCGATCTTGCCGGCGCGCAGACGGACGTCGGCATCCACGCTGCCCCAGCGCGCGGTATCGAACGGACGGTTCGGAAGCAGGCCGCCCTTGCGCGGCTCGGTGGTACCCACCAGCGGGCCGAGGTCCGCGAAGTTGAGCAGCTTCGAGCGCAGCTCGGCGCTCATGAAGGGGCGCTTGCCGCCGGTGTCGACCTGGAAGGTGCCGGCGAGGTCGCTCTTGCCCACCTTGCCCGCGAATTCCTCGTAGCGCACCCTGCCGTCGCCCTTGATGAGGCGCCCGCGGGTCGTGTAGGGGCTGGTGTCCGGGAACGCGATGCCGAACACCTCGTAGAGCTGCACCATGCTCTCGCCGCGCAGGTCGATCGCGAGGTCGAAGGCCGCGAGCTCGGCGATGTTGGTAAACGTGCCGTCGACCTTGATGTCGGTGCTGCCGATCCTGGCCTCGCCCTTGAGCGGGTACGGCGCGGCAGCGTCGCGCAGCGCGAGCACCTGGTCCCCCGAGCCTTTCGCCTTGAGCGGCAGGCCCTTGTACCTGCCTTTGGCGCTGAAGGTCACGCCCTCGGCCTCGCTCGTCAGCTCGGCGGCGATGCTGATCCTGCGGGCCGGCTCGTCGTACTTCACCCGGCCCTGATCCAGCGTCAGGGCGCGGATGTAGAAGCGCGACCCGCCGCGGTCCTTCTGGTCCCGGTCGAGCAGCCAGGTCTTGCGGCCGTCGGGCCGCTGCTCGAGGGCGACCTCGGGCTGCTCGAGGTGTACCTCCGGCACGACAACGCGCCCGTAAAGGAGCGGCAGCAGGCTGATCGAAGCCTCGATCGCCTCGGCGCGCAGCAGGTGCTCCTCGCTCGCCCACTCCGGGTTCGCATACGACACCTTCTCGGCGCGAAAGCGCGGGTGCGTCCAGCTCCACAGCGCCGTGAGCTCGCCCGCGATCACGAGCTCCCGCCCCGTCGCCTCGCTCACCGCGCGGCTGATCGGCCCGCGCAGCAGGTTGAGCCCGAAGGCGACGAACAGAGCCAGGGCAACGACAAGGGCGAGGGCGAAAACGCCCGCCCACTTGATGGCACGCACAAGGACTTGGAGCCGCTAGACCGGGGCTGCGTTCCCCTCGCGGATCTTTTCCACCCAGGCCTGGCACCACTCGAGCGCGGTTTCCTCCGGCAGCACGCCGCTCGAGGCATCGTGCTGATGGCGCTCGCCGACGCGCGTCGCGCCCAGCTCGGCCAGGATGTCGTCGAAACGCTTGCCGCCGTAGTTGAAAGTTTCGGCGTAGGTGCGGTCGCCGAGGCCGAATACGCCGTAGCGCACGTGCGAGAGATCGGGCCGTTTCTTCTGCAGGTCCTCGTAGAGGGCGCGGGCGTTGTCGGGGACGTCGCCCTGCCCGTAAGTGGAGGTGCAGATCAGGAACACGCCCTCGCGCGAGAACGCCGCGCTGTCGAGGCCGTCCATGAGCAGCGTCTGCACCGCCGTGTCGCCGTCGTCGAGCGCGAGCTCCATCTCCTGCGCGCAGAGCTGCGCGGTGCCGGTCATGGTACCGACCAGGATGGTGATCCGGATTCCCATTGACTCAAAACTATATTGCACACTAGAATTCGGGTCAAGCAATATACTTCATGAACGCGCCGCTCTCGCCCGCTCCGCTGTCGCCCGCCCAGCAGGAAGCCGCTTTCCTGGCGAGGCTCGGCGAGCGTGTGCGCGCCTGGCGCAGCGAGAGCGGCACCACGCGCAAGGCGCTCGCCGGGGCTTCCGGGGTCTCGGAGCGCTACCTCGCCCAGCTCGAGGCGGGCCAGGGCAACATCTCGGTCCTGCTGCTGCGCAAGGTGGCGCGCGCCATGGGCGTGCCGGTCGAGCGCCTGGTGCGCGACGAGGAGACGGCGCCGCGCGCCGGGCGCATCGCGCTCGTCGGCCTGCGCGGCGCCGGCAAGTCCACGGTCGGCAGGAAGCTCGCCGAGGCGCTGGGCGCACCGTTCGTCGAGCTCGACCGCGAGGTCGAGAAGGAAGCCGGTGCGAAGCTCGGCGAGGTGTTCGCGATCTACGGCCAGGACGCGTACCGCCGCTTCGAGCGGCGCGCTCTGGAGCGCGTGCTCGCGCAGCACGAGCGCGCGGTCGTCGCGGTCGGCGGTAGCCTGGTCACCGACCCCGCCACCTACGAGCTGCTGCGCGAGCGCTGCTTCTGCGTCTGGCTCAAAGCGTCGCCCGAAGACCATATGGCCCGCGTCATCGCGCAAGGCGACATGCGCCCGTTCAAGGGCCGCTCAGCAGCTTTGGACGAGATCCGCAAGCTGCTGGCCGACCGCAACCGCCTGTATGCACAAGCCGACGCCATGGTAGACACCTCCACCCGGACGCTGCGCCAAACGCTCCAGGAAGTGAAGAAGGCCCTCTCATGATCAGCTTCGACACCCAGCCCGACCGCTACCACCACTGGAAGCTCTCGTTCGAGGGGCCGGTGGCGACGCTGCTGCTCGACGTGGCCGAGGACAAGGGCATCGCCCCCGGCTACAAGCTCAAGCTCAACAGCTACGACCTCGGCGTCGACATCGAGCTCGCCGACGCGCTGAACCGCATCCGCTTCGAGCATCCCGAGGTGAAGGCCGTGGTGGTGACGAGCGGCAAGAGCCGCCTGTTCTGCTCCGGCGCCAACATCTACATGCTCGGCACCTCGAGCCACGCCTGGAAGGTGAACTTCTGCAAGTTCACCAACGAGACGCGCAACGGCATCGAGGACGCCTCGGCGCACTCGGGCCTCAAGTTCCTCGCCGCGCTCAACGGCACCACTGCCGGCGGCGGCTACGAGCTCGCCCTCGCCTGCGACGAGATCGCGATGATCGACGACCGCTCCTCCACCGTCAGCCTGCCCGAGGTTCCCCTGCTCGGCGTGCTGCCGGGCACCGGCGGCCTGACGCGGCTCGTCGACAAGCGGAAGGTGCGGCGCGACCTCGCCGACGTCTTCTGCACCACCGCCGAAGGCGTGCGCGCCGACCGCGCCAAGCAATGGAAGCTGGTGGACCACATCGCAAAGCCGCAGCAGTTCGCCGAGATGGTCAAGGCACGCGCGCTCGAGCTCGCCAGGCAGTCCGACCGCCCGGGCGGCCAGGGCGTTGCCCTTACGCCTCTCGGAGAAAACAGGATTCTCGAGGTCGAAATCGATGCCGCCAGCCGTACCGCCACGCTCACGGTCAAGGGTCCGGGAGAGGCGAAGCTCGAGCGAAGCGCCGACTGGTACCCGCTGCGCCTCGCGCGCGAGCTCGACCGCGCGATCCTCGACCTGCGCCACAACCAGCTCGAGATCGGGCTGTGGATCCTCAAGACGGTCGGGGATCCCGGCAAGGTGCTCGACATGGATGCCCTTCTCCAGAAACACGCCGAGGACTGGTTCGTCAGGGAAACCCTCGGCTACCTGCGGCGCACCTTTTCGCGGCTCGACGTCTCCTCGCGCTCGATCTTCGCCATCATCGAGCCCGGCTCGTGCTTCGCCGGCACGCTGATGGAGCTCGCCCTCGCCGCCGACCGCAGCTACATGCTCGACGCCAGCGGTGGAGAAATGAGCGGCCCTCGCATCGCGCTCTCGGAGCTCAACTTCGGCAGCTATCCGATGAGCAACGCCCTCTCGCGCGTCGATACGCACTATTGCGGGGAAGCTCCTTCTCTGGAGAAGGGAAGGCTTTTCACCGCAGAGGAAGCGAGCCGGCTCGGGCTGGTCACTTCCACGCCCGATGACATCGACTGGGAGGACGAGATCCGCATCGCGATCGAGGAGCGCGCGAGCCTGTCGCCCGACGCGCTCACCGGAATGGAGGCGAGCCTGCGCTTCGCGGGGCGCGAGACCATGGCGACGCGCGTGTTCGGGCGCCTCACGGCGTGGCAGAACTGGATCTTCATCCGGCCCAACGCGGTCGGCGAACAGGGCGCCCTCAAGGTCTACGGCACCGGCGCCAAGGCCAAATTCAACTGGGAGCGCGTATGAGCGGGCTTCATATGAGAAAACCAGAACCAACCCCCCGCTCGCCCGCCGCTGCGCGGCAGGCTCACGGCCCTTTTATCAGGGGGCCGGGCGGAAGCAGAGTCACTATGGAGAATGGCACTCGATGAGCAGCGTCAACTATTCGGAAAAGATCCCCAACAACGTCAACCTGGTGAGCGACCGCACGCTGCAGCGCGCGCTCGAGCACTGGCAGCCGCATTTCCTGCAGTGGTGGCACGAGATGGGGCCGACCGACTTCGAGAGCGCCGAGGTGTACCTGCGCACCGCGACCTCGGTCGACGCGCAGGGCTGGGCGCACTACGGCGCG
>DATKAX010000182.1:0-5908 GCA_035514595.1 Burkholderiales bacterium | reverse complement strand
AGTGGCGCACCGTGCCGCCGCCGCGGCGCGGCGAGCTGCTGCGGCTCTTCGGCGAGGAGCTGCGGGCGCACAAGGTTTCTCTCGGGAGGCTGGTTTCCATCGAGACCGGCAAGATCCTGCGCGAAGGCTGCGGCGAAGTGCAGGAGATGGTCGACATCTGCGACTTCGCGGTCGGCCTGTCGCGCCAGCTCTACGGGCTGACGATCGCCTCCGAGCGCCCCGGGCACCGGATGATGGAAACCTGGCACCCCCTCGGCGTGGTGGGGGTCATTACGGCGTTCAACTTTCCGGTCGCCGTGTGGGCGTGGAATGCGGCGCTGGCGCTCGCCTGCGGCGATACGCTGGTCTGGAAGCCCTCGGAGAAGGCGCCGCTCAGTGCGCTCGCCTGCCAGGCGATGCTCGCGCGCGCCGCTGCGCGCTTCGGCGACGCCCCGCCGGGTCTATCGCAGGTCGCGATCGGCGGCCGGGAAACGGGCGATGCGCTCGTCGGCGATGCGCGCGTTGCGCTGGTGAGCGCGACCGGCAGCACCCGCATGGGCCGCGCCGTGGCGGCGCGGGCTGCCGAGCGCCTGGCGCGCACGCTTCTCGAGCTCGGCGGCAACAACGCGATGATCGTCGCGCCAAGCGCGGATCTCGATCTCGCAGTGCGGGCGATCACCTTCGCCGCCGCCGGTACCGCTGGGCAGCGCTGCACTTCGCTGCGGCGGTTGTTCGTGCACGAGACCATCTATCCGACGCTGGTGTCGAGGCTCAAGAAGGTGTATGAATCGCTGCCGATCGGCAACCCGCTCGACGAGCGCACGCTGGTCGGACCGTTGATCGATGGCGATGCGTTCGAGGCGATGCAGGCCGCGCTGGAGCAGGCGCGCAGAGAAGGCGGCGTGGTACACGGCGGGGAGCGCGTGACGGTGCCCGGCTGCGAAGGCGGACATTATGTGCATCCAGTTCTGGTGGAGATGCCGGGGCAGACCGCGATCATGCGTCTCGAGACGTTCGCTCCGATTCTTTACGCCATGCCGTACCGCGATCTGGAACAGGCGATCGCGTGGCATAACGCCGTGCCTCAGGGACTCGCCTCGAGCATCTTCACCAGCGACCTGCGCGAGGCCGAGCGCTTCATGGCGGCAAATGGCAGCGACTGCGGCATCGTCAACGTCAACATCGGACCGAGCGGTGCCGAGATCGGCGGTGCGTTCGGCGGCGAGAAGGAGACCGGCGGCGGGCGCGAGGCCGGCTCTGACGCCTGGAAGGCCTACGCGCGCCGCGCCACCAACACGATCAACTACAGCCGCGAGCTGCCGCTCGCCCAGGGGATTCGTTTCGAGCTCTGATGCCAAACGCCCCTGACATTGCCGCGAGGGGACTCGAGCGCCTCGCCGACAAGGACTTGCGCTTCCTGGCGCAGAATTTCCCCCGGCCGGGTACCCAGCTATGCGGAGATGGCGCACACCTTCGCGCGCCTGGCGCGAGAGTATCTTTTCAATTGAGAAGGAGAGGAGGCCGCATATGGGCATGGCGATGAAACTGGCGGACTATCTGCGCGCGCACCCTGTGCAGTTCGATCTGCTCACGCATTCCCACACCGGTAACAGCCTGCAATCGGCCGAGGCGATGCACTTGCCGCCCCGGTGTCTTGCGAAGGCAGTGGTGCTCGAGGACGAGAAGGCGCGCATGGTGATGGCGGTGCTCCCTGCATCGTGCAAGCTGCAGCTTGACGAACTGCGCAGCCGCACCGGGCGCATGCTGCGCCTCGCGACGGAAGCCGAGCTGCAGGCGCGGTTCGACGATTGCGCGCCCGGCGCCGTTCCGCCAATCGGCACAGCGTACGGCATGGAAACGATCCTGGACGACAGCTTGATGACCCTGCCCGAGGTGTACTTCGAGGCGGGCGACCATCAAACGCTGGTGCGCGTGAAGACGCGCGACTTTGTCGGTCTGCTGGAAGGCGCCTCGCACATGCCCTTCAGCGCGCCGATGGGTGGGGCGGGCTCGAGGCCCCTGTTCTAGCCGCGCCCAAAAAGCCTGACTTCGAGCACTACAATCTCCCATGGCCGACACGGTGCGCAAGGTCGAGTACTTCTCGATCCAGGTTGCGGACCAGCCCGGCGAGGCATTCGGCGTGCTGCAGGCGCTCGTCGCGGCCGGAATCAACCTGCTCGCCTGCACCGCCCACCGGGTCGGCGACCGAGCGCGGATCGACGTCGTTCCCGAGGACACCGCAGGCTTCCATGCCGCGATGAGCGGCGCCGGATTGGGCTTTGCGGCCCGCAAGAGCGGGTTTCTGATCCAGGGCGACGACCGCCCCGGGGCGCTCGCGCAGAACCTGCACCAGCTTGCCAAGGCCGGCATCAACGTCACCGGCATCGATGCCATGGCGGCCGGCAAGGGCCGCTGGGGCGCGATCCTCTGGGTGGAGCCCCGCGACGTCGTCAAGGCGGGGCGGGCGCTCGGCGCAGCCGATGACTCGCTCACGCAGCCTTGAAGCGCATGAGCGCGAGCGCATACGCCGGCGCGGTCGGCTCGTGCATGAAGTACGCGTAGACCTCGTGCCAGTTCGTCTGCGCCAGCCTGCCGGCCCAGCGGATCAGATCCTCGTCGGAATAGCTTTCGAGCCGCAGCCGCACATAGCCCCAGGGCGCGGTCTCGACGAGGGGCGGCGGCGCCTCGTCCTCGCGCTCCGAAAGGCATAGCGCCGCGCCGGCCGACCTGAGCGCATCGTAGACGTCGTCGGCGAACCAGCTCGCGTTGCGGAATTCGAACGCCGCATTGTGCCCTTGGGGGAGCAGGCCGAGAAATGCGTGCAGGCGCGGCAGGTCTTTCTTCAGGGTCGGGGGCAGCTGGAACAGCACCGGGCCGCGCTTCTTCCCCAGTACGGCGAGATTCCGGTAGAGATACTGCACCGAGTCGGCCGCCGTTTCCGGCTTGAGCCGCGCCAGGTGCGTGATGCGCCGCGACGCCTTGATCGCGAAGCGGAATCCCTCGGGGGTCGAGCGCGCCCAGTTCTCGAGCACGCCGGCGCCGGGCATGCGATAGAAGGTGTTGTTGATCTCGACCGTCGGCAGGCGCTCGGCATACCAGGCGAGCATCGCGTCCGGCCTGATGTCCGCCGGGTAGAAGCCGCCTTTCCACTCCTTGAAGGAGTACCCGCTCGCGCCGGCGAGGAGCCTCTTAGAATTGATCATGGCCAAGAGCAAGCTTAGCGAGTATTCGGCCAAGCGAAGTTTCGCCGCCACGCCCGAGCCGGAGCCGGCGATGGCCCAGGCGCGCAGCGGGCCGCTGCTGTTCGTCATCCAGCAGCACTCGGCGCGGCGGCTGCACTACGACTTCCGGCTCGAGTGCGACGGGGTGCTCAAGTCCTGGGCGGTCCCCAAGGGCCCGTCGCTCGATCCTGGCGAAAAGCGCCTCGCGGTGCAGACCGAGGACCACCCGTTCGAGTATGCGTCGTTCGAGGGCGTGATCCCGCCCGGACAGTACGGCGCCGGCGAGGTGATCGTGTGGGATTGCGGGGTCTATTCTCCGGACGAAGGAGGGGAGTACTGGTTCCACGAGGCTGACGAGGCGCAGCGCCGGGTGAGGCAGGGCCTGGAGAAGGGCAAGCTGAGCTTCCTGCTGCGCGGAGAGAAGACCAAGGGCTCGTTCGCCCTGGTGCGCACCGCGGAGAGGAAAAACTGGCTGCTGATCAAGCACAAGGATCGCTTCGCGGCCAAGGTCGACCTGGCGCAGCAGAATCGCTCGGTGCTCTCCGGGCTCGCGGTCGAGGACCTGAAGGCCGTTCCGGTGCACAGGATCCCGGCGGCGCGGCTGGTTCCCGCCGGCAAGGTCGAGCCGCCGCCGGCCGCGCTCGCTCCAATGCACGCGCTGCCCGGCGACGCGCCCCGCAACCATGCGGACTGGATGTGGGAGCCCAAGCTCGACGGCTACCGCGCCCTCGCGTTCATCAGGAACGCCACCGTGGCGCTGCGCTCGCGGCGCGGGCTAGAGCTGGCGAAGGACTTTCCGCGCCTGGCGGCGGAACTGGGCGAGCAGGCGGTCGACGCCATGGTCCTGGACGGCGAGATCGTAGCGTTCGACGCCGCGGGCAAGCCCTCGTTCAACGCGCTCCAGAACCGCGCGCAACAAGCCGTGTTCTACTGCTTCGACCTGCTGCACTTCGCGGGCATCGACCTGCGCAAGGCGCCCTACGTCGAGCGGCGCCGCTATCTCGGCCAGTGCCTGCTGCCGTCGCCGCACGTCCAGCTGGTGCACGCCTTCGATGACGGCGTGGCCCTGCACGAGGCGGCGCTCGCGAGCGGCTTGGAAGGGGTCGTCGGCAAGCGCAAGGACAGCCGGTACGAGGCCGGCCGGCGTTCCGGGGCGTGGCTCAAGATCAAGGCGACCAACAGTGCGGATTTCGTCGTGGGCGGCTACACCCGGGGCAAGGGTGCCCGCTCGCCGCTCGGCGCCCTGCTGGTCGGTTACTGGGACGGCGGCAAGCTGCGCTTCGCGTCGCATGTCGGATCGGGCTTCGACGGCCAGACGCTCGCCCAGGCGCAGGCGAAGCTCGTCCCGCTGCGCAGGAAGACCTGCCCGTTCGCCGAGAAGCCCGAGCTCAACGCGCCGGCCACCTGGGTCGAGCCTTCCGTGGTCGCCGAAGTGAAGTTCCAGAGCTGGACCGAGGACGGCCGCCTGCGCGCGCCGGTGTTCCTGCGGCTGCGCGACGATGTCGAGCCGAAGGAAGTGCACCGTCCCCGGGATCCGGCCTCCCCAGGAGGGCAGGACCAGGACGACGACATCCTGCGCCAGCTGGAGAACAGGAAAGCGGCGTTTACGCTCGCCGTGGGCGCTCACCGGATCCGCCTGACGCATCTCGACCGGGTGTACTGGCCCGCGGAGACGGCGCTCAAGCAGCCCGCGCTGACCAAGCGCGATCTGCTGCGCTATCTGGCGCAGATTGCGCCCTTCATGCTGCCGCATCTCGCGGACCGGCCGCTCACCATGATCCGCATGCCGGACGGGATCGCCGGGCAGCGCTTCTTCCAGAAGCACTGGAAGCAGGAACGGCCCGGGTTCGTCGAGACCATCACGGTGTACTCGGGGCACAAGGACGAGAGCCACGAGTACCTGCTGTGCAACAACCTGCCGACGCTGCTGTGGCTCGCGCAGTCGGGGACGCTCGAGTTCCACGTCTGGCATTCGCGCGCCCGGCTTGGCCCGGACACCGCCGGCAAGAGCACCGACTACGCCAGCTCGCTTGCCGCGCTGGAGGGCTCGGTGCTCAACTATCCCGACTACGTGGTCTTTGACATAGATCCCTACATCTACTCGGGAAAGGAGGCGCCGGGCGCCGAGCCCGAGCTGAACACAGTCGCGTTCGAGAAGGGCAAGGAGGTGGCGTTCCGTCTGCGCGAGCTCCTGCAGGGCATGTCGCTCGAGGCGATCGTGAAGACCTCGGGAAAGACCGGGCTGCATGTCTTCGTGCCGATCCAGCGTACGCTGGACTTTGACGCCGCCCGGGAAGTAAGCGAGAGGATCGGGCGCCACCTGATGCGAAATCACCCGCAGGACATCACCCTGGAATGGAGCGTCCCCAAGAGAACCGGGAAAATCTTCATGGACTACAATATGAACGTGCGGGGCAAGACGCTGAACGTGGCCTATTCGCCCAGAGGGGCTGCCGGCGCGCCGGTGTCGATGCCGCTGACCTGGGACGAGCTCGCCGGCGCGCACCCGCTCGATTTCCGGATCACGAACGCGGTGCAGCGCCTGGGCCGGATGGGTGAGCGCTGGCGCGACGCCCTGAGCCGCAAGCAGAGCCTCGAGCGCGCGCTGGATCGCGCGAAGGCCTAGCGAAGACTGGAGGCAGCATGGCTGCACGATCGATCGCTTCGTTGATGGTTTCGTTCGGGCTGGTGTCGATCCCGGTGAAGCT
>DATKAX010000181.1:0-16428 GCA_035514595.1 Burkholderiales bacterium | reverse complement strand
CCGAGCAGCATGTAGCCGATGCGCGGCAGGCGCGCGCGCTGGGCGTGCGCCGCCCCGGCGCACAGCGCGGCAAGCGCGAGCAGCAGCTTGCGTCGGTACCAAGCGACAGCGTCACCCATGCGGCGACGATAGTACCGCTTCGCTATCATCGAGGCATGCGGATCCGGTTCGATTGCGCGAGCGTGAGACCGCGGAGGAAACGCGCGAGCTGGCCGGGGCGATCTTCGCCGAGCGCGACAAGCACTGCGTGCTCGCGATCCTGATGTGGGCGAAGGACTCGCGCCCGATCTTCAAGGTCGTCCGCGCGATCCCCGGGCTGCGCATCGTCGTCGCGGCCGAGGACCGCGGGCTGCAGGAGGCGCTCGCCTGGCTGCGTTCAGCCGCAGCCTAGACCGGCACCGGCTCGCCCTGCTCCCGGGCCGTGTCGGCCTCGGCCGGCTTCGCCGGCACCGCCGGCTGCACCTGCCTGCGTTGCTCCTGGGCCTTGCGCGCCTGCTCCGCCGCCTGCCGGTGGTACTCCCACTCGAAGTCGAAACACATGGGACGCCTCCTTTCGAGTCGAGCGTCCATGCTACGCCGGTCAGTTCCGGAACACCACCGAAGGCAGCCAGGTGGAGAGTTCGGGCACGAACATGTAGAGCAGCAGCACCGCCATGAAGGCGGGATAGAACTTCATGGTGGCGACCGTGACCGCCTCGAGCTTGAGGCGCGCGACCGCGCACACCGCGAACAGGCCCAGCCCCACCGGCGGGTGCACGATGCCCAGCAGCAGCGCGTAGGTCAACACCACGCCGAAGTGCACCGGGTCGATGCCGAACTTGACCACCAGCGGGCCGAACAGCGGGATCCCGATCAGCATCGCCGGCACGGTCTCGACGAAGCAGCCCAGCGCGAGCAGCGCCAGGGTGGCGAGGGCGAGGATCGCCCACTTGCTGTCGGTGAGGCTGCCGAGTTGCAGCGCCAGGTGCTCGGCCACCTGCTCCGAGGTGATGACGAACGACATCACGCTGCCGATGCCGGTGAGGAACATGATGAGCGTGGTGGTGCGCGCGGTGGTGCCGAAGGCGCCGCGCAGCGAGTCCCATTTCAGCTCGCCGTAAAGGAGGCCCAGCAGCAGCGCGTAGAGCACCGCCAGCACGCTCGCCTCGGTCGGCGTCACCAGGCCGGTGATCATGCTGCGCAGGATCACCACCGGCGTGAGCAGCGCCGGAAGGCCGCGCCAGAAGGCGTGCCAGAGCTGCTTCCAGGTGGTGCGCCGCGCCAAGGGAACCTTCTCCCAGCCGGCCCTGGCGATCACGTAGTTGCTCGCCATCAGGATGGCGGCCATGGCGAGCCCGGGGAGCACCCCGGCGACGAACATGTGGCCGATCGAGACGTTCATCATCACGCCGTAGATGATGAACATGATCGAGGGCGGGATGAGCGGCGAGAGCAGCGACGAGGCCACCGTCAGCGCCGCGGCGAACTCGGCGCGGTAGCCGGCGCGCTTCATCGCCTCGATCTGCATCGTGCCCAGGCCGGCGATGTCGGCGAGCGCCGAGCCCGAGATGCCGGCGAACACCACGCTCGAGAGCACGCACACCTGCGCCAGGCCCGCGGTCATCGCGCCCACCAGGCACTCGATGAACTCGAAGATGCGCCGCGTCAGCCCGAAGCGGTTCATCAGGTTGCCGGCGAGGATGAAGAACGGGATCGCGAGCAGCGGCACGCTGCGCACGTCGTGCAGCATGTAGCGCGGAAAGGTGTCGAGCGGCGCGTCGATCAGCGCGAGCCCGAGGAACGCGCCGGCGCCCATCGCCGCGCACACCGGCACGCCCATGGCGGCCAGGCCCAGGAACACGCCGATCATCCACCCGGTCGCCATCTAGGTCACGAGCCCGGCGCGCTCCGGGTCGAGCTCGACCCCGCGTAGCTGCCAGGCGAGGTAGATGATCTCCGTGACGACGATGTCGGCGCAGCCCACCGCGAGCGGCAGGTAGTACACCCATTCGCCCACGGCGAGGATGTGGGTCTCGAACAGGGCGGCGAACTGCGTGGTCTTGGCGGCGTACCACGCCACCATGCCGTGGAAGGCGAGCACCACCAGGCGCACGCCGATGGCGAGCGCGCGCCGGCCGCGCGGGCCGAACAGGCGCGCGACCAGGTCGATGCGGATGTATTCGCGGTCCTTGGCGATCAGCGCGTAGGTGAGAAAGTACAGCGCCATCGCCAGGATGATCGAGAGCTCCTGGACCCAGTTGAGCCCGCTCACGAAGGCGAGGCGGTGCGCGATCTCGGCGGCGTTGATCGCCACCATCACCGCGAGCGTCAGGGCCGCGATCGCGCCGATCGCGGCCCTGGAATAGCGCAGGTACGCCTGCGCCGCGCGCAGCACGGGCGAGCGCTCTTACCTGAGCGCCTTGGCCTTGGCGGCGAGCCCCTTCGGGATCACGCCCTCGGCTTCGAGCTTGACCAGCACCTGCTCCGCCTGCTTGCGCCACGGCGCGAGGTTGGGCTCGAGGATGGTGACGCCGAAGTCCTTCTGCGCCTTGGCTTTCTTCTCGGAGAAGCCGCGCTCCGACTCGGCCGCGTAGGCCCGCGCCCCGGCCTGCGCCGCCTTGTGCAGGATGTCGCGCTGCTGCGGCGTCAGGCTCTGGTACTTCCTCTGGTTCATCATCACGTTGACGATCTGGTAGTACTCATCGGTGCGCGTCCAGTACTTCGCCACCTCGGCGTTCTTCTGGTCGTAGGCGATGCCGATGGTCTCCGGGCCGCCCTCGATGATGCCCTGCTTGAAGGCAAGGTACATCTCCGGCCGCGGCACCACGATGGTGTTGGCGCCCAGGCCGCGCCAGGTCTCGATCGCGGTCTTCGACTCCCAGATGCGCAGCTTCAGGCCCTTCAAGTCGTCCGGCGTGCGGATCGGGCGCACCGAGATCAGGCCGCGCGGGTCCTTCTGCATCCAGTTCCACTGCGTGTCGAGCACGATCGCGCCGAGCGAGCGCAGCTTGTCCAGGCCCGGCTTGAACAGATCGCTCTTCAGGTAGGCCTGCGCGTGCGCGAGATCCCGGAATACGTACGGCGCCGAGATGATCTTGGTCTCGTCGATCAGGTTGGCGAGGAACTCCGGGTACAGCAGGTGCAGCTCCTGCGCGCCCTGCATCACGTTCTTCATCTGGTCCGGGATGCCGCCGAGCTTGCCGGCGTGGAACACCTCGATGCGCATCTGCCCGTTCGAGAGCTTCGCCACCTCCGCGGCGAACGCCTCGGCGCCGACCCCGGAATGCGAGGCCTGCGAGTCCACCGTCCCGAGCTTCATCACCACCTGCTGCGCGAGCGCGCTGCCGCTCGCGAGCAGCGCCCCCAGCAGCACCCACCTCTTCAGCTTGTGCATACAGCCTCCTCTCAGTTGTTCCTGCGAATGACCCGACCCCCTCGGGATCCGGTAAGACTTCCGTCGCGCAGCGTGGCGACGCCGTTCACCAGCACGTGGCGCATGCCGCTCGCGAGCCGGTTCGGCTCGAAGGTCGACGCCTGCGGCCGGAAGCCGGCGCCGTCGAACACCGCGATGTCGGCGCAATAGCCCTCGGCGATGCGGCCGCGCTCGCGCAGGCCGAGCGTGCGCGCCGGCAGGCCGGTGAGGCGGCACACCGCCTCCGCCGCCGAAAGCAGCTTGCGCTCGTGCACCATGAAGTGGAAGTACCACGACGCCCAGCTGTAGGCGCCGTGGAAGGCCGAGCCGGCGAGCGGCCCGTCGGGCGCGAGCGTGGTGGCATCCGAGCCCGGCATGCACAGCGGGTGCGAGAACACCGCCGCCTGCTGCTCGGGCGTGTAGGCATGGATGATCACCATCGAGCGGCGCGGCTGGCCGAGGTCCGCGGCCAGGATGTCGAAGGCGAGCTCGAAGCCGTCGCGGCCTTCTTCGCGCGCGCACTCGCCCAGGCTGCGGCGCGAGTACTGCCGGAACCCCGGGTGGTCGAGCAGGGTAACCCGGTCCCAGCCGCCGCCGGCGACGATGCTGCGGTACTCGCGCATCCTCGCCCGGCTCTCGGCCGAGGCGAGATGCCGCGCCGCATCGTCCTGCGCCCAGGGCGGCACGATGGTGTCGAGGTACGTGGTGCCGAAAAGCCGCGTATGCATGTCGAAGGCGATGTCCAGGCCGCGTCCCCGGGCTCGCTCGACCAGCTCGAGCGCGCGCTCCAGCTCGCCCGCGTCGGTCTTGCGCGGCAAGAGATGCGAGATCTGGGTTTTCGCGCCCGCCGTCTCGCCGACGCGGATCGCCTCGTCGATCGCCGACACCGCGCCCTCGTCTCGCCGGCGAGTGTGGCTCGCGTACAGGCCGCCCGCCTTCGCCGCCAGCGTGCAAAGCGCCACCAGCTCCTCGTCGGGCGCGCCGCTCTCGGCCGGGTACTCGAGCCCGGTGGAATAGCCCCACGCCCCCTCTTCCAGGCCCTGGGCGAGCAGCGACTTCATCCGCCCGAGCTCCTGCGGGCTCGCCGGCCGCTCGGCGACGCCGAGCGCGGCGCGCCGCAGCTGGCCGTTGGGCACCAGCTTGATGACGTTCACCGCCGGCTGCGCTTCGGCAAGGCGCTCGAGATACTGCGCGACGCTCCTCCAGTCGAGGGCGATCCGGCCGTCGAAGCCGTAGATGTTCTCCGCGGCGAGCTTCGGGTCGGCGATCGGCGCGCAGCCGAAGCCGCAGTTGCCGATCACCTCGAGGGTGACGCCCTGCGTAACGGCGCTCACCGCGCGCGGGTCGACGAGCAGCGTGTAGTCGGAGTGGCTGTGGATGTCGATGAAGCCGGGCGCGACCGTCAGCCCGGCGGCGTCGAACTCGGTCTGCGCCGCGACCCGCGAAAGATTGCCGAGCGCGCGGATGCGGCCCCCCTCGACGCCGACGTCGGCGACGAACGGCGTGCCGCCGCTGCCGTCGAGCACCGTGCCGCCGCGGATCACGAGGTCCATCAGGCGGCCTTCGCCCGCAGGTTGCGCGTCGCCGGCTCGTCCACCGCGTCGCCCTTGATCACCACCGCGTAGAGCTCGCGCGCCGCGGCGACGCTCACCTTTCCGTCGAGCACGTCCGCCAGCACCAGCGCCGGGTCGCGGCTGCGCGGGTTGCCGCAGCCGCCGCCGCCCGCGCTGACGTGGCGGAACACGTCTCCGGCTTTCCACTTCACCGCTTCCATCGGCATCGTCGGAAGTTGTTTTTCGTTCTTTCCCGAGATCAACGTGTTCCGCGAAGAGCCGCCAGGCAATCCACCGGCAAACCCGTACGGGGGATGGTCGCGCCTATCCGCGCGCGTCGTGAACACCGCCTCCTCGGCGAGCAGGCGGAACTCGCGCACGAAGGCAAGCCCGCCGCGCTGCGCGCCGGCGCCGCCCGAGTCGGGCACCAGGCCGTAGCGCAGCACCTCGAGCGGCAGCTCGGCCTCGATCAGCTCGACCGGCTGGTTGGAGAGATTGGCGGCGGGGTTGGAGATGCCCTCGACGCCGTCCTTGCGCGCGCGCGCCCCCCAGGTTCCGACCATCACCTCGGTCAGCACGAACGGCCGGCCCCGGTGGTAGCCGCCGACCGAGAACAGCGTCGGGCCGCCCTCGCCCGCGGCGATGACGCGCTCGGGCGCCACCTGCGCGAGCGCGCCCATGATGGCGTCGAATACGCGGTAGCCCATCACGCCGCGTGCCGCGCAGGCGGCGGGCAGCACCGGGTTGAGGATCGTGCCTTCCGGCGCCTTGAAGCGCACCGGGCGCATGTAGCCCTCGCAGTTCGGGATCTCCGGGCTGGTGATGCAGCGGATGGCGCAGTAGGCGGAGGAGCGCGCCATGGCGATCGGGCAGTTGATCGCCGCGGGCACCTGCGCCGAGGTGCCGGTGAAGTCCACCTCGACCTCGTCGCCGTCGACCGTGACGCATACCGCGATCTTCAGCGGCTGCGGCGACTCGCCGATGCCGTCGATCCAGTCGGTGAAGCGATACTGGCCGTCGGGAATCGCGCGGATGAAGGCGCGCATCAGCCGCTCGGCCTGGTCCATGATCGCCTCGAGGTACGGGCGCACTGCGACGCCGCCGTAGCGCTTGAGCAGCGCCGCTAAGCCGCGGTCTGCGGCGGCGCAGGCGGCGAGCTGCGCGCGCAGGTCGCCCAGCACCTGCACCGGCTGGCGCGTGTTCTTCTCGATGATCTCGAACAGCGCCTGGTTCGCCTTGCCCGCCTCGTAGAGCTTAAGCATCGGCAGACGCAGGCCCTCCTGGTAGATGTCGGTGGCGTGGATAGCGACGCTGCCGGGCGCGATGCCGCCGACGTCGGAGTGGTGCGCCATGGTGCAGGCGTAGCCCTCGAGCTCGCCTTCCCAGTACAGCGGCTTGATGACGTAGATGTCCGGCAGGTGCTGGCCGCCCGCGCCGTAGGGGTCGTTCATGATGAAGACGTCGCCGGGAGCCATGTCGTTCCGGTATTTTTTTACCAGATGGAACATGGCGTCCGGGAAAGCGCCGAGCTGCACCGCGAGCGTCAGCCCCTGCGCGATCACCTGGCCGTGCCGGTCGCACAGCGCGGTCGAGTAGTCCATCGAATCGCGCACTACCGGCGAATAGGCGCTGCGCATCAGCACCAGCGCCATCTCGTCGGCCACCGAGGACAGCGCGTTCTTGATCACTTCCAAAGTGATGGGATCGATGCGGCTCATGGCTCGCCTGCGTCGATCAGGATGTTGCCGTGGGCGTCGAGGGCCGCGGCGGCCCCCGGCGGGACGACGCAGGTGGCGTCGAACTCCTCGACGATTAGCGGCCCGCGCGTCTTTTTCTTCAGCCCGGCGCGCGACAGCACCGGCGTGTCGAGAAGCTTACCGGCGAAGAACGCCTGGCGCGCGCCTTTGCCCGCCGCCGGAGCCTGCGCCTGCTTCAGCCGCTCGGCGAAGCCTTCCTTGCCCTGCGGCGCGGCGCAGGCCACCACGCGCAGGTTGATGAGATCCACCGGGTCGCCTTGCGAGCTGTGGCCGTAGGTGCGCTCGTGCTCGGCATGGAAGGCGGCCTCGAGCGCCGCCGGCCCGGCATCGTCCGCCGGCACAGTCAGCTCGAAGGCCTGGCCGGTGTAGCGCAGGTCGGCGAAGCGCTTGAGCGTTATGCGCGAGCGCGCGATGCCCTCCTCCGCCATGCCCTGCAGCGCCCCGGCCTCGAGCGCCGCGAAGGCGCTCGCGAGCGCGCGCGCGTCGAGCTCGCGGGTGGGCCGCAGCACCGATTGCTGGCGGGTGTGCTCGACGTTCGAGAACAGCAGCCCGGCGGCGCTGAACACGCCCGGCGCGGGCGGAATGAGCACGCGGCGCATCTCGAGCTCGCGCGCGATCGCCACCGCCACCACCGGGCCGTTGCCGCCGAAGGCGACCAGGCCGAAATCGCGCGGATCTCGCCCCCGGTAGGTGGATACCGCCTTTACGGCCCGAGTCATGGTGGCGACCGCGATCGAGTACACGCCGTACGCCGCCTCGAGCAGGCCGAGGTTCATCGGCTTCGCCACCTTGCGCTCGATCGCCTCGCGCGAGCGAGCGGCGTCGATCTTCAGCTTGCCGCCGACCAGGTACTGCGGGTTGAGATAGCCCAGCACCACCGCGGCGTCGGTAAAGGTCGCCTCGGTGCCGCCCAGGCCGTAGCAGGCCGGGCCGGGCACCGCGCCGGCGCTCTGCGGGCCGACCCGGATCGCGCCCGCCAGGTCAACCGAGACGATGCTGCCGCCGCCGGCGCCGATCTCCGAGATGTCGATGAACGGCAGCTTGATGGCGTAGCCGCCGCCCTTGACGAGCTTGGAGCTGACGTTGATGCCGGCGCCCACCTCGTACTCGGTGGTGCGCGCCGGCTCGCCGTCCTCGACGATCGCCGCCTTGGCGGTGGTGCCGCCCATGTCGAAGGAGATCACGTTGCCCAGGCCCGCCGAGCGCGCGATGTCGGCGCAGGCGATGACGCCGGCGGCGGGGCCGGACTCGACCAGGAACGCCGGCTTGTCGGCGGCCGCGGCGGCGGACATGGTGCCGCCGTTCGACTGCATGATGTGCAGCGGCCCGTCCACGCCCGCGGCCTTGAGCCGCGAGGACAGCGCGCTCACGTAGCGGCGCACGATCGGGCCGATATAGGCGTTCACCACCGCGGTGCTGGTGCGCTCGTATTCGCGGATCTCGGGCAGGATGTCGGAGGAAAGCGTGACGTACGCCGAGCCGTCGAGGCGCCGGCGCAGGATCTCGCCGGTGCGCCGCTCGTGTGCCGCGTCGGCGTAGGAATGCAGCAGGCACACCGCGACCGATTCGACGCCTTCGGCGAGCAGGCGATCGGCGAGCGCCGCGACCTGCGCCTCGTCGAGCGGCTTCTTCACCTCGCCGCGCGGGCCGAGGCGCTCGGCCACCTCGAAGCGCAGCCGCCGCGGCACCAGCGGCGGCGGCTTGTCGTACTGCAGGTCGTACATCACCGGGATGCGCAGGCGGCGCATCTCGAGCACGTCGCGAAAGCCCTCGGTGGTGACGAGCGCCGTCTTCGCGCCCTTGTGCTCGAGGATCGTGTTGGTCGCCACCGTGGTGGCGTGCACCACCGCCTCGATCGAGCGCGGCTCGATGCCGAAGCTCTCGCGCAGCTCGCGCACCGCGCCCAGGATCGCGCTGCTATAGTCGTCGGGCGTCGAAGAGACCTTGAGCGTGCGCACCGCGCCGTTGCCGCGCACCACGATATCGGTGAAGGTGCCGCCGATATCGCAGGCGAGGACGTAGCGCGGGCTCACCGGCGCGAGTATTTCACCCTTATGATGGTAAGCACACTGAAATAATTTCAAGAATCTTGATAAGCTCGCCTTATCGTGCGCTTCACCCTCGCCCAGCTCGAGGCGCTGCTCTGGGTCGTGCGGCTCGGCAGCTTCCGCTCGGCCGCGACGCGGCTCAACCTGACGCAGCCGGCGATCTCGGTGCGCATCCGCGAGCTCGAGGCGGCTGCCGGGGGCAAGCTGTTCCTGCGCGACAGCTACCGGGCGAAGCCGACGCCGCTCGGCCGCGAGATCGCCGCTCATGCCGAGCAGGTGGTCGGCGCCTGCGAGGCGCTCGAGAGCCGCATCGGCGTTGGCGGAGAGCTGCGCGGCCAGATCCGAATCGGGGTGGCGGATACCTTTGCGATGATCGGCCTCTCCGAGCTGATGCGGCGCATCGAGGGCCGCCTCCCGGAGGCGCGCGCCGAGATCCGGGTCGATTTCAGCGTGCTGCTCAACGCCTCGCTGCAGGCCGGGGACCTCGACATCGCGGTGCTCACCTCTCCCACGCCGCATCCGCTGGTTACGGTCGAGCCGATGGTGCCGCTCGACCTGCACTGGGTGGCCTCGCCAAAGCTCGCGCTCGGCAAGGGGCCGTTCGCCCCGGCCGACCTGGCGGCGCTGCCGATCATCACCAACCCGAACCCCTCCGGGCTCTACACCAGCATCACCGGGTGGTTCGCCGGCGCAGGCGTTCAGCCCGCCCGCATCAGTACCTGCAACAGCCTTCTGATCATGGCGCGGCTGGCGCGCGAAGGCGCCGGCATCAGCCTGCTTCCAGGCGCCGTCCTGAGACAGGAGCTCGAGTCCAGGGCGCTGCGCATCCTGCGCGTGCAGCCCGCCATCGCCGCGCACCAGCTCGCGGTGGCTTACCGGCGCGACTCGCCCGGGCAGGGGCTGCGCACCCTCGCGCAGATGATCGTCGAGCTGGCCGAGGCGAGCGACCTGGCGCGCTACAAGCCGAGAGGGTAACGACCGCATGCTGACGCCGGCGCAAGTGGAGCAGTACCAGCGGGAGGGCTACGTGTTCCCGATCCGCGTGATGAGCGAGCAGGCGGCGGCCGAATGCCGGCGCAAGCTCGAGGCGTTCGAGCGCGCGAGCGGCGGGCCGCTCAAAGGCGAGCTGCGGCACAAGTCGCACCTGCTTTTCACCTGGATCGCGGACCTCGTGCGCCACGAGCGCATCCTCGACGCGGTGCAGGACCTTTACGGGCCGAACCTGCTGTGCTGGACCACCAATTTCTTCATCAAGGAGGCGCGCAACCCGGCGTTCGTCTCCTGGCACCAGGACTCCACCTACTGGGGGCTCGACCGGCCCGATGTCGTCACCGCCTGGGTGGCGCTCACACCTGCCGACGGGTCGAACGGCGCCATGGGCTTCATCCCCGGCTCGCACCTCATGGACCAGATCCCGCACCGCGACACCTTCGACCAGAACAACCTCCTCACCCGCGGGCAGGAAGTGATGGTCGAGGTGGACGAGTCGAAGCAGGTGCGCATCGACCTGCGGCCGGGCGAGATGTCGCTGCACCACGTGCGCCTGGTGCACGGCTCGCCGCCGAACCCCTCGCCCGAGCGCCGCATCGGCCTCGCCATCCGCTACATTCCGACCTCGGTGCGCCAGATCGCCGGCGAGGACAGCGCGACGCTGGTGCGCGGCGTCGACGAGCAGTGCCACTTCGAGCACGAGCCGCGCCCGCCGCGCGACCTCGACCCAGAGTTCGTGGCGCTGCACAAGCGCATCGCCGAGCGCAACGCCGCGATCCTCTACCGCGGCACCGGCGTCAAAACGTTTACGTCCTGAACAGGAGAACTCGATGGCCAAGGCCTACTGGGTAGTCAGCTACCACGCGATCAAGAACCCCGACAAGCTCGCCGCCTACGCGAAGATCGCTGGCCCCGCGGTGCAGGCCGCCGGCGGGCGCTTCCTGGTGCGCGGCACACCGGCCAAGACCCACGAGCGCGGCTTGAACCAGCGCACCGTGGTGGTCGAGTTCGAAAGCCTCGCCAAGGCGAACGGCGCGCACGACAGCGCCGGCTACCAGGAAGCGCTACGCGTGCTCGGCGACGCGGTGGAGCGCGACTTCCGCGTCGTCGAAGGCGTCGCCTAGGGGCCGGGCCTCGCTTTACCTCCAATTTGCAGATTGGAGGTAAAACTGGCATTCTCTCCTCCAATCTGCGGATTGGAGGCAAGAGATGGTGGTGCGGCCGGTGTTTCGCCGGCACGACGCGGCAAGCCAGACCCGGTACCAGGAACTGAAGCAGCTTGCGCGTTCGCAACGGCGCGTGCTGAGCGGCACTCCCGGGACGCTCAAGCACAGGATCCAGTCCGGAAGGCGCTACTGGGTCCGCGAGCACATCCGCGTCGACGGGCGCAAGGTGGACGACTACCTGGGTCCCGAAGCATCGCTGGACCCCGCTCGGACCGAGGAGCTGCGCGCCGAAATCGAGCTCGCGCGCTCGCTCGCCGCCGGATCGGCCCAGCTGCGCCTGCTCGGCTTCCAGCGCATAGAGCGCAAGCCCGCCGCGGTGCTCGAGGTGTTCTTCAACCGCGGCCTGATCCAGGCCGGCCTCACGCTGGTCGGCTCCCACGCCTACGGCGCCCTGCTCAACGAGCTCGGGGTAATCGCAGCCGGATACCGAACACAGGACATCGACGTGGCGCGCGCCCAGCCGCTCGCCGTTGCCCTCCCCGAAGGCCTTACGTTTCAGCAGCTGCTCGAGGAATCCGGCCTGCGGTTCGTCCCGGTGCCCGGCATGCCTTCGCATCGACCCTCGGCGTCATTTAAGCTTCCGGGCGCGGAGACCCTGGCGGTGGATCTGCTGGTGCCGGGAAGCAATGCGGGCAAGGTGGTGGCTGTGAAAGAGCTGGGGGCCTATGCCCAGGCCATCCCGCTGCTCGATTTCCTGATCGATGAGTCGATTGAGAGCGTCGTGCTTAGCCCGAACCAGGTAATCCCGGTGAAGGTGCCTTCGCCCGAGCGATATCTCCTGCACAAGCTGTTCGCGTCGCAGTCCAGGCGAGGCGACCGCGACAAGGTGCGCAAGGATCTCGAGCAGGCCGCGACGCTTGCCGCCGTCCTGGAGGAAGAGATGCCCGGAAGGCTTGCGGAGACCTTTCGCCGCATGCCCGCGTCCGGCAAGACGGCAGCAAGGCGCGGCGCACGCGCGGCCGCGAAGAGACTCGAGAGCCTGCATCCCCAGGGCGAAGAGATTCTGCTTAGACTCGCCGGAAGCGGAAGATAATTTCCGTCAGGAACCCACTTAAAAGGAATCCCGCACATGGCCGAGCCGCAGCTGGTGGATCCGCACGACCCGGTGATGACCGGGGAGAACTCGTTCATCCGGCTCTCGGAGGACGGGGGAAAGACGATAGCCGAGCGCGTGAGCCACTGGCGCGTGCTGTGGTCGCCGGCGGGACAGGGGCATGCGCTTTTCATCGAGAGCAGCCTCACCGGCAAGGCCCCGCGCCTGTACGCCGACAATGCCGCGGTCGCGCGCTACCTCCAGAGGCTGATCGAGATCCTGCTCCACCCGCCGTTTGCCGCCGAGTCGCTGCCCGTCATCGGCGCGCGGTTCCATCGCAGCGGCAACTCGCTCAGCACGGTCGAGGAGCGCGTCGTGTCGCGCGACGACGAGATCGTCCTCGCCTGGTGGGACCTGATGGCGCCCTTCGTGCTCACCATGCCGCCCGGCGCCATGAACCGGCCGCTGGGCGTCTACAGCACCTTCATCCCCGCGCGCAGCGCCCAGCTCTCGGTGAACGGCCGGGCCGCTCCCGGGAAGGTGTTTCCGCAGGAGCGCTCCGGCAGGCCGTCGTCGAGCTGCTGCCTCGCCTGGTCGGAGACCTGGACGCGGCCGCGCGGCTGAGCGTTCTCAGCAGGGCGGCGGCGGCGCCTCGGCGAGCTTCGGGTCGATCGCGCGCAGGCCGTTCGGCCAGGTGAGCTTGGCGAAGTCGAGCGGCTGGCTTTGCAGCCCGGCGCCCTGCGCCCACTTGCTCAGGCTGCAGAAGTCCTGGTAGTAGACCCGGTCGAGCGCGATCGGCCGGATGTTGGTCTCCCACTGGTCGCGCGTCGCCTTCTCGCTCAGGCTGTAGGTCTTCGCGGCGAAGGCGGCCACGGCGCGGAAGTCGCTCTCCGCCCTGGCGCGCCCCTTGATGATGGCGCGCAGGAAGCGCACCACCTTGTCCGCGCCGTCGGCGGAGCTCAGGAACTCGGCGCGCGCGCCGGCGACCAGGTAGCCCTGGATGTAGCCGGTGGCGTCCGAGAGCTGGTGCGCGTCGTTCGCGCAGATCTCCAGCGTGCGCGAGCCGATCGGCTGCCAGATGAAGAACGCCGAGATGTCGCCCTTGCACAGCGCCGCGGGCAGGAGCTGCGTGTCGAGGTTCTTGACCGGCACGCTCTTCGGGTCGACGCCGTTCTTCGCCAGGTACTCGGAGACGAACCACGAGCCGGTCGAGCCGACGCGGGTGGCGACCGTCTTGCCCACCAGGTCCTGCGGCTTCCTGATGTCCTTGCGCGCGATCACCACGTAGCCCTTGGCGTCGCGCTCGATCGCGGCGAAGGTCTGGTACTGCCCGGGGTTGTTGAAGAAGTACTGCACGCTCGGCAGGTCGCCGGTCATGACGATGTCGCCCTGGCCGGTGCGGAAGGTCTGGAGCGCGGTGGTCCCGGAGGGGAACACGCGGTAGTCGACCTCCAGTCCCTGCTCCTTGAAGTAGCCGTGCTCGAGCGCCATCCAGATCGCGTCGTTGTTCACCGACGGCTGGCCGAAGAGCGTGATCTTCTTCAGGGCCTGCGCGTGCGCGGTTCCCGCCAGCAGCAGTGTTGCGGCCAGCAGCCAGGCGATTGGTCGTTTCATGACTCCTCCTCTAGGTCAGGGCAATATACGACATATAGCGCGACAGCATGCGATCGACCGCGATGCGGAACAGGCGGTCGAAGATGAAACCGAGCAAGCAGATCGTCAGCAGGGCGACGAAGATGCGGTTGGTCTGCAGCAGGATCGAGGACTGCTGCAGCAGGAAGCCGATGCCGGAGTCGGCGGCCAGGATCTCGGCCGGGATGATGCTCATGAAGGACGAGGCCATGGCGATGCGCATGCCGGTCACGATATAGGGCGCCGCCGAGGGGATCACGACCAGCAGGAAGATCTGCAGCTGGCTCGCGCCCAGGCATTCGGCGGCGCGCTGCCGGATGACCGGCGCGCGCATCACGCCGGCGGCGGTGTTGATGAGCACGATGAAGAACGTGCCCCAGAAGATGAGGAAGTACTTCGAGAGCTCGCCGATGCCGAACCAGATCACCGCGATCGGGATCATCGCGGTCGGCGAGAGGTAGCGCAGCAGCTCGATCACCGGGTCGAGCAGCTCGTTCACCAGCCTGACCCGGCCGAGGATCACGCCGAGCACGATCGCCGCCGCGCAGCCGGTGCCGAAGCCCACGCCCACGCGCGCCATGCTAATCGCCATGTGGCGGAAGATCTCGCCGCTTTTCACCATCGGCACCGCGGTCTCGAGCACCACCAGCGGCGGCGGGATCAGGAACGGGTTGAACACGAAGCTCGAAAGGAACTGCCACGCGGCGAAGGCGATGACGATCGACGCGGTGAACAGCAGCGCGCCGCGGTAGCGCACCCAGAAATCGGGCTTCGGCCGCCGCGCCGCCCGCGCTGGGAGGGTCTCCTCGGTCATTTGTCGTGGGTGAGCAGCGCCTCGACATGCTTGAAGATGCGCGCCGCGCCGGGATCGGCGAGATCGCGCGGCCGGGGCAGGTCCACGCCGATCACCTCCGTGATGCGCGATCC
The DNA here is from genome assembly GCA_035514595.1 of Burkholderiales bacterium. Taxonomy (GTDB): domain Bacteria; phylum Pseudomonadota; class Gammaproteobacteria; order Burkholderiales; family SG8-39; genus SCGC-AG-212-J23. The sequence goes on along the minus strand of DATKAX010000181.1, from coordinate 1,871 downwards.
CGGGCCCACCGACATCAGGCAGATGCGGTCGGCGAGGGTGACCGCCTCGGCGATGTCGTGGGTCACGAACACGATGGTCTTGCCGGTGCGCCGCCAGATGTCGAGCAGGAAGCCGTGCATCCGGCGGCGTGTCAGCGCGTCGAGCGCACCGAAGGGCTCGTCCATCAGCAGCACCTTGGGCTCGACCGCGAGCGCGCGCGCGATCTGCAGCCGCTGGCGCATGCCGCCGGAGAGCTGCGCCGGGAACTTGTTGCGATGCTCGGCGAGGTCGACCATCTCGAGGTAGCGGTCGATGATCTCCGGCCAGCGCTCCTTGGGCACCTTGCGCACGCGCAGCGCGAAGCGCACGTTCTCCTCGGCCGAAAGCCACGGCAGCAGCGCGGCGCCGGCGTCCTGGAAGAACATGACGCGGTCCCTGCCCGCGCCGCGCACCGCGGCACCCTCGAAGTCGACCGCGCCGCCGCTCGCCTGCTCGAAGCCCGCCAGGATGTTGAGGAGCGTGGACTTGCCGCAGCCGGAGGGGCCGAGCAGGCACACGAACTCGCCCTGCGAGACCTCCAGGCTGATGCCGTCCAGGGCGAGGTAGCGGTCGGCGTCGGTCCCGAAGACCTTGCTGACGTTTCGCACCGCGAGCAAAGCGTCCTCCTCTCCCGTCGTATCCTACCATCCGACCCACAGGGAGAAGATCGCATGGCGAACATCGAAGTGCGCTCAGTCGAAGGGCTCGCAGGAACCGGCGTTGCCTATGCCTACGCGGTGAAGGCCGGCCCGTGGCTGTTTCTCACCGGGCACGAGGCGTTCGACTTCGCCTCGGGCCCGGCCGCCGAAGTCGAAGGCCCCGAAGGCTTCCCGTCGTTCGGCGCGCCGCGGCTCAAGCGCGAGGCCGAGTACATCCTCAAGCGCATGCGCAAAACGCTCGCCGAGTTCGGCTCGGACTTCCGCCACAGCGTGCGGGTGGACCAGTACTACCCGGTGTTCGAGGCGGTGCGCGCCTACCAGCTCGCGCGCCACGGCGAGTTCGGCGACTACATCCCGCCCTCGACCTCGGTGCTGATGCAGCGCCTGTTCAAGGCGAGCTCGCACATCTCGATGTCGATGATCGCGGTGCTCCCGGGCAAGGACTACGAGATCGGCAAGCTCTACCCGAAGGAAGTGCCGGTGCCGGTGGGCTCGTTCTTCGTGCCGGCGATCACCTGCAACGACTTCGTGTTCGTCGCCGGGCAGATGGCGAGCGACGAGAACGCCCTCGATGCGAGCGTGCGGCTGCCCTCGGCGACGCGCAACTGGGGCGGGCCGAACGCGGTGCGCCGCCAGACCGAGTTCATCATCAAGAAGCGCCTCGAGCCGGCGCTCAAGGCAGGCGACTCCTCCTGGGCGAACATCCTCAAGGCGCAAATCTACGTCCCCACCGCCGAGGATATCCCGGACGCGCTCGACGTCTGGCACCAGCACGTGCCGCACCCCTGCGCCCTCACCGCCCTGCCGACCCAGGGCTTCGGCTTCGTCGACGGCATCGTCGAGATCAACCTGCTCGCGCTGCGCGACGGCGCCAGGCGCAAGAAGGAGGTCCTCAAGGTCGACCTGCCGGCGATGTCCGCTTACGGCGGGTGCGTTCGCGCCGGCGAGCTGGTCTTCCCTTCAGGCCTGATGCCGATCGGCGCCGACGGCCGGGTGGTCGGCTCGGCGAGCTCGGCCGCCTTCGACGGACTCGCCCACGGAGGTCAAGTCCAGGCGCTCGCAGTGCTCTCCTATGCCGAGCGCGTGTGCAAGGCGGCCGGAGCGGCGCTCTCGAGCATCGTGCGCGCCCAGTACTTCATGGCCGACGTGCGCGACTTCGCCGGCGTGCAGCTCGCCTGGCAGAAGCGCCAGGG
>DATKAX010000180.1:0-7753 GCA_035514595.1 Burkholderiales bacterium | reverse complement strand
ACCGGAAACGAAGCCGCGGGCTACGGCGCGCTGCGCGGCGGCGTGCGCTTCGTCGCCGCCTACCCGATCACGCCGGCGACCGAGCTGCTCGAGTGGCTAGCGCCCGCGCTCGGGCGCGTCGGCGGCACGCTGGTGCAGGCGGAAGACGAGCTCGCCTCGATCAACATGGCGCTGGGCGCCTCCTACGGCGGCGTGCCCGCGCTTACCGCGACCTCAGGCCCGGGGCTCTCGCTGATGATCGAGTCGCTCGGGCTGGGCGTCTGCGCGGAAATCCCGGTGGTGGTGGTCGACGTCATGCGCACCGGCCCTTCGACCGGCATCGCCACCAAGAGCGAGCAGGCCGACCTCAACATCGCGCTCTACGGGATGCACGGCGATGCGCCGCACGTCGTGATCGCGCCCAACTCGCTCGCCGACTGCATCGCCGCCACCGAGTGGGCGGTCGGGCTTGCCGAGTCGCTGCAGGTGCCGGCGATCGTGCTTTCCGACCAGTACTTCGGCCAAGCGAGAGCGGTGATAGACGAGCCTGCCTTTCTCACCACGAATTTTGAACGGGTAACAGCGAAAAACGGCAACCCCTACAAGCGATATGCCCTCACCCCCTCTGGCGTGTCGCCGATGGCGATCCCCGGCACGCCGGGGCTCGCCTATACCGCCGACGGCCTCGAGCACAACGAGCGCGGCACGCCCTCCTCGCAGGCCGCCGATCACCTCGCGCAGATGGACAAGCGCGCCCGCAAGCTCGCGCAGCTCGACCCGGGCGAGTCCTGGGCGAGCGTCGAGGGCGAAGGCGAGACCGCGCTGATCACGTTCGGCTCGTGCACCGCGCCGGCGCGCGAAGCCCTGGCGCGCAGCGGTTTCCCGGCGAAGCTGATCTCGCTGCGCCTGCTCGCGCCGGTGCAGCGCGAGCGGATGAAGCGTGCGCTCGAAGGCGTCAGGCGCGTGCTGGTCCTCGAGCAGAACCACAGCGGGCAGTTCCTGCGCTACCTGCGCTCGGAATTCGAGCTTCCCGGCGAGGTGAGAAGCCTGCGCCGTCCCGGGCCGCTGCCGTTCCGCCCCGAAGAGATCCACCAGGAGCTCGCGAAATGAATGCTCCGCTCGTCGCTTCGGCGCCGCAGGCGAAGGATTTCAAGTCCGACTACAAGCCGGTGTGGTGCCCGGGCTGCGGCGACTACTCGGTGCTCGCCGCGATCACCAAGGCGCTCGCCTCGCTCGAGCTGCGCCCCGAGAACGTCGCGGTGGTCTCCGGGATCGGCTGCTCCTCGCGCATCCCCGCCTATACCACCTGCTACGGCTTCCACGGCGTGCACGGCCGTGCGCTGCCCGCCGCTACCGGGCTCAAGGCGGCGCGCCCCGATCTCACCGTGCTGGTGGCGAGCGGCGACGGCGACGGCTACTCGATCGGCGGCAACCACTTCCTGCACGCCTGCCGCCGCAACGTGGACCTCACCTACATCGTGATGGACAACCACGTCTACGGCATGACCAAGGGTCAGCCCTCGCCAACCACCGAGCCCGACTGGTCATCCAAGCTCGCGCCCGGCGGCACCGGGCTGCGCGAGTTCCATCCGCTGGTGATCGCGCTCGCCTCGGGCGCGAACTTCATCGCGCGCGCGTTCTCGGGCGATCCGAACGGCTGCGCCACGCTGATCGCGCAGGCGGTGCGCCACCCCGGTTTCTCGTTCATCGAGGTGCTCTCGCCGTGCGTCACCTTCCGGCCCGAGCAGCGCGGCTGGAAGAACGCGGTGCACCCGGCGCCGGTCGCGCCCACCGACGACCCGGGACGCGCGGCGCGGCGCCTGATGACCGACGACGGCTTCAATATCGGGGTCCTGTACCAGGGGAACCGGGCGCCGTTCCGCGCCGAGAAGGCACGCGCCATGGCCGGGGTCGCCGAGCTCGCCGCCGGGTTCGCCCTCCAGGAGACGCCATGAGCCTCGACGACGCCTATGCCGAATTCATGCAGCGCGCCTACGCCATGGAGCTCGAGGCGACCGAGCGCTACGCGCAGTTCGCCGAGCAGCTCGACACGCACAACAACCGCGAGGTAGCGAAGCTCTTCCGCAAGCTCTCGGAAGTCGAGGCGCTGCACGCGCGGCGCATCCTCGACGAGATGGGCTGGGCCAGCGTGCCCGCGCTGCCCCCCGCGTTCGCCTGGGACGGCGAAGAAGGCCCGGAGACCGCGCCCTTCGACGCGCTGCATTACCTGATGCAGCCCTGGCACGCGCTCGAGATCGCGCTGCGCTGCGAGCAGCAGGCGCAGAAGTTCTTCGAGGACATCGCCGCGGGAAGCGCGCCGCAGGGCGTCAAGGCGGCGGCCGCCGAGATGGCCGGCGAGGAGCGCGAGCACGTGAGGCTGATCCGCGAGTGGATGCAGAAGGTGCCGCGGCCCGCCGCCGGCTGGGACGAGGACCCCGACCCGCCCCACGTGAGCGAATGAGGCCCCTGCACCCCGCGGGCTGGAAGCCGCCGGTCGGCTACGCCAACGGCATCGCCGCGCGCGGCACGCTGGTGTTCGTCGCCGGCCAGGTCGGGTGGAACGCGCAGCAGAAGTTCGAATCCGAAGAGATCGCGCCGCAGTTCGAGCAGGCCCTGAAAAACGTCATCGCCGTGCTCGCCGAGGCGGGCGCCCGCCCGGAGCACGTCTGCCGCATGACCGCCTACTGCTGCGACAAGCCGGTCTATCTCGCCGCGCGCGGGGAGCTGGGAAAGATCTGGAAGCGCCTCATGGGCCGCCACTATCCGGCGATGAGTATGATCTTCGTCTCGGACCTCCTCGACTCGCCCGGCAAGATCGAGCTCGAGGCGACCGCCGTCATCCCGGAGGAAACGTGAAATGCGAGGCTTGAAGGGCAAGACCGCCATCGTCACCGGAGGCGCCGCCGGCATCGGCGCCGCGATCGTGGAGCGCTTCCAGGCCGAGGGCACCAAAGTGGTGGTCTTCGACTTGAACGCGCAACCGAAGGTCGACATCACCGACTACGAGTCGGTGAGGCAGGCCGTCGCCGGAGCCGGTCCCGTGGACATCCTGGTGAACAACGCCGGCTGGGACATGTTCCGGCCGTTCCTCAAGACCGACCCGGCGTTCTGGCAGAAGATCCTGTCGATCAACCTGGTCGGCGCGATGAACGTGCTGCATTGCGTGCTGCCCGGCATGGTCGAGCGCGGCGGCGGCAAGGTGGTGACCATCGCCTCCGACGCCGGGCGCGTCGGCTCCTCGGGCGAGGCGCCCTACTCCGCCTGCAAGGGCGGGCTCATCGCTCTCACCAAGACGCTGGCGCGCGAGCTGGCATCAAAGAATATCCGGTTGAATGTCGTGTGCCCGGGCCTTACCGAAACCGGCATGCTCGAGAGCTTCATGCAGGGCGCGGGCAACCCCGACAAGCTGCGCGAGGCCTACCGGCGCGCGATCCCGATCGGGCGCCTGGGCAGGCCGGAGGACATCCCGGGGGCGGTGCTGTTCTTCGCGAGCGACGACGCCGACTTCATCACCGGCCAGGTCCTGAGCGTCTCCGGCGGCCTCACCATGCACGGCTAGAAATCGGGGTCAGAGCCCGAATTCCCGGCGACTACTTCGGGCGGCGAAGTACGAGCGTCGCCGCCGTGACGATGAATAGCGCAATCGCGAGCGCGTTGCCCCAGGCGCCGATCTTGACCGAAAGCGCCACGCGCACGGCGAGCGAGGCGTGCAGCAGCGCGAGCGGCGCGTAGAGCAGCGGGCTGTAGGGGAAGCGCAGGCGCAGCACCGCCGGAAGGATCACCGGGGCGTGGCCGAACACCATGGAGAAGACGAAGCCGACGAAGACCGCGTGCAGCGCCGCATCGTAGGCGGTGGCGGCGGCGATCAGCGCTCCGCCGAGCACGAGCCAGAAGTAGCCGGCGAGCAGGCACACCGCGACGTAGCGCGGAAGGCCTGCCTGGCGCACGGTGACGCGCGCGAGGTCGTAGCGCAGGAGCCACGCCGCCAGCAGTGCCAGCACGATGCCCATCGCCTGCGGAACGAGCGGCGTCAAAAGCAGCGCCAGCGCCAGCACGGCGAACGAGGCGCGAACCGCGCGGCCGCGCTTCAGGTAGCGCGAAAGCTCGAGGCGCTCGCCGCCGATGGTGAGCGCGAAGAACGCGATCCACCACGGCACCGCGGCGCGGCCTTCGACCAGCATCACGTTGCCGGCGAGCCAGGCGGCCGCGCCGCCGAGAAGCGTCCAGGTCTCGAGCGAGGGCTGGCGCTGCACCACGACGCCGCTCGCCGCGCAGAACACGCCCGCGGCGAGGATCATCAAGGCGAAACCGGCGAGCGCGAAGCCGGAAAGCAGCGCGAGCCCGCCCAGGCCGGCGCACAGCGGCGCGGCGTAGGCCCACGGACTGTCGAGCGCCGCCGCGCGCTCGAGCGCGATCAGCGTGCCGAAGAACGCGGAGACCATCAATGGACCATGGAAGGCGGCGGCGGCGATGGGGACGGGGATTCCCGTCAACCTCGAAAGGCCGCCGGCGATGCCCAAAACGAGCGAGACGAAACCCAGGACGAGCAGCGGCAGTCGCCAGCGCGGCGGCACGCTACGCGCAAATCGGGGTCAGAGCCCGATTTCTCATGACCAGCCGAAGCGGCTTTGCGCCTCCGGGCTCATGCGCTCCGGGGTCCAGGGCGGGTCCCACACCAGCTCGACGTGCACGTCGGTGTCCGCCGGCGCCACGTTACGGATCGCCGCCGCGGCCTCGTCGACGAGGTAGGCGGCGGCCGGGCAGGCAGGCGAGGTCATCGTCATGTCCACGCGCACGCGGCCCGGCGCGCACTCGATGGCGTACACCAGCCCGAGGTCGACGACGCTCATCCCCGCCTCGGGGTCCTCCACCGAGCGCAGCGCCTCGCGCACCCCGGCCTCGTCCATGATCTCGGGCATGCGGCGAGCTTAGGCGAGGAACGCCCGCCGCCGGCTTGATTCAGGTCAAAAGCCCCGGCCGCGGCAACGATATGCTTCTAAGGTGGTAGACCCAATTGCCGCATGGCACGAGGAGCATGCCCACTTCAGCCGGCTACTCGGCGAGCTGCAGCGCGAGCTCGACGCGTTTCACGCCGGCGAGCGGCCGAACTACGAGCTCATGCTCGACATCATCGCCTACCTGCGCGAGCACTCCGACCGGCATCATCATCCGCGCGAGGATGCGGCCTTCGCGCGCCTCGCGCAGCGCTGCCCCGACCTCGAGCTGCCCCTGGCGCGGCTCGCCCAGGAGCACCGGGTGATCGCGCACGCCGGCGAGACGCTGCGTGAGCAGCTGCAGGCGGTGATCGACGGCGCGATGCTGCCGCGCGAGGAGATCGAAGTCGCCGCCGCGACCTACCTCGTCTACTACGTCAATCACATCGCCAGGGAAGAGGAGCACATCCTGTCGCGAGCGGCCGAGGCGCTCACGCCCGAGGACTGGAGGGCAGTGGACGAGGCAGCGCCGGCGTCGCCTCCGGGCCCGCTCGCCTAGCCCGCCTTGCGGGCGACGAGCAGCCCGAGCACGAGCGAGGCCACGCGACCCTCGATCGAGTCGTTGCGGTTGGCGAGCACCACCGGCACCCGCGCACCGAGCACCACGCCGGCGGAAATCGCGTCCGACAGGTGCTCGAGCTGCTTGGCGAGCATGTTGCCGGCTTCCAGGTCGGGCGCGATCAGCACGTCGGCCTGCCCCGCGACCGCGGATTTCAGGCGCGCGCTGCGCGCCGCGACGAGCGAGAGCGCGTTGTCGACGCCGAGCGGGCCGTCGAGCACGCCGCCCGTGATCTGGCCGCGGTCGGCCATCTTGCACAGCGCCGCGGCATCGAGCGTGGCGCGCATCCGCGGCGTCACCGTGTCGATCCCCGCCAGCACGGCCACCTTCGGCTCCGCGATGCCCATCAGGTGCGCGAAATCGATCGCGTTCTGCACGATGTCCACCTTGTGCTCGAGCGTGGGCTCGATGTTCACCATCATGTCGCTGAGCAGGATGGGACGCGGGTAGGTGGGCACGTCGATGTAGAGCACGTGCGAGAGCCGCCGCGCGGTGCGCAGCCCCCCGGCCTCGACCAGCGGCAGCAGGAATTCGTGGGTCGGGACGGCGCCCTGCACCAGGATCTCGGCATCACCCCCGCGCGCCATCTCCACCGCGCGCGCCACCGCGGCGCGCCAGTGCGGCACATCGACGAAGCGGCACTCGCGCAGGTCGATGCCGTGCTGCGCGGCGAGCGCGCGCAACTCGCGCTCCGGCCCGACCAGCAACGGGCGCAGGAATCCCGCGTCGCGCACCACCGCCGCGCTCTGCAGCGACTCCGCCTGCAGCGGGTGCGCGAACACCGCCTTCAGCGCCACCTTGCCATTGGCGCGCGCGATCAGCTTTCGATAGCGCGCGTCGCGGTCCGAGATCGTCACCTCGGGCATCGCGATGCGCGCGCGCTTGATCTTCTCGGTCGGCGCGAGCACCTCGGCCTCGCCCGCGATCACCTTCAGCCCGTCCTGGTTGGTGCACAGGCAGTCGAACAGCATGTGCTTGTTGTGGTCGAACTTCTTCGCGCAGGTGAGCTTGACCGTGATCGTGTCCCCGACCTTCACCGGCCGCGAGAAGCGCAGCGTCTGCCCGATATAGATCGTTCCCGGGCCGGGAAACTCGGTGCCCAGCACCGTGGAGATCAGCGCCCCGCCCCACATCCCGTGCGCGATCACCTCCTGGAACATCGACGAATGCGCGTACTCCGGGTCGACGTGCGCCGGGTTCACGTCCCCCGACATGATGGCGAACAGCTGGATGTCCTCGGGGCGCAGCGTGCGCGTCAGCACCGCGCTGTCGCCGACGCCGATCTCGTCGTAGGTGCGGTTCTCGATGAACTGGGTGGACACGCTTACTTCTTGTCCTTCGGCACGCGGCCCATCAGGTAGAACTCGTCGTTCGGCCGCATGCTCGACATGTTGGCAAGCCGGTTGGACATGGCGAAGAAGGCGGCGATGGCGCCGATGTCCCAGGCCTCGTCGCGCGAAAACCCCGCCTTGTCGAGCGCCTGGTAGTCCGCTTCGCTCACCTCGTGGGCGGCGAGCGCCACCTTCATGGCGAACTCGAGCATGGCGCGCTCGCGCGCCGAGAGGTCGGCCTTGCGGTAGTTGACCGCCACCTGGTCGGCGATCAGCGGGTTCTTCGCGCGCACGCGCAGGATCGCGCCGTGGGCGACGACGCAGTACTGGCACTGGTTCGCCCCGGAGGTCGCCACCACGATCATCTCGCGTTCGGCCTTGCTCAAGCCGCCCTCCTTCTCCATGAGGGCGTCGTGGTAGGCGAAGAAGGCGCGGAACTCGTCGGGACGGTGCGCGAGCGCGAGGAACACGTTCGGCACGAAGCCCGCCTTCTCCTGGACGGCGAGGATGCGCGCGCGCACGTCGGGCGCGAGGTCTTGCAGCTCGGGGACCGGGAAGCGGCTGATCGCGGGTGGCATCGCGGCCAGCAGCTTAACGCAGTTCTTCGGCTAGCCCGAGCCCCTCATCAGGTCAAGTTGCACGACATTGACGGTCACATCGCCATCGGCGGCTTGCTCCTGCCTGCGGCGCTCGGCTTGCTGCCGCTCACGGCGGATTCGCTCGAAGGTCTTGCGTATGTCAGTCTCTGAGCTTCGCTTGTATCTGAATGACGGGTCGAAGACGGTTTTCATGCCTGGCTCCCGATCGCTGACGCATCGGATTCTTGGCGCGACGCCGCGCAATTGCAAGTCGCCGCGCCACTACGCCGGTCATTGCCTGCCTACACGAAA
>DATKAX010000179.1:0-8320 GCA_035514595.1 Burkholderiales bacterium | reverse complement strand
CGTCCCAGTGCTGCTGCAGCCAGGGGCGGGGGCCGTAGGTCATGGCGCCTTGTCCCAGAGGTAATAGAAGCCCGGGCCGGTGCCGAGCTCCTCGTGCATGCGGAAATGCTGGTTCTCCGCGAGGAGCGCCGAGACGTTGCTCGCGGGATCCTCGATGTCGCCGAAATGCAGCGCCCCGGCGATGCAGCTGTTGACGCAGGCGGGGGTCGCCTCGGGGTCGACCCCGGGCTTCAGGCCCGCGGCGAGCCCGGCGTCGATGCGCTCCACGCAGAAGGTGCACTTGGTCGCGATGCCGTCCACCTTGTAGCGCGCCTGGTAGGGACAGGCCACCGCGCAGTAGGCGCAGCCGATGCACAGGTCCGGATCGACGGTGACGATGCCGTCGGCGCGCTTGCGCGTGGCGGTGCTCGGGCACACGTGCAGGCAGGGCGGGTCGTCGCAGTGCTGGCAGCCGACCGGGACGAAGGCGCGGCGCACCGCGGGATACTCGCCCACTTCGACGTCGAGCACGCGGCGCCACTGCACCCCGGGAGGCGTGCCGTTTGCCTGCTTGCACGCCGCGGTGCAGGTCTGGCAGCCGACGCAGCGGCGCAGGTCCGCGATCATCGCCCAGCGCGTCATGCGGCTTTCCTCAATGAAACCCTGACGACGTCTGCGCCGGAGCCGGTGGCGTCGGTGAGCGCCATCGACATCGGCGCGAGCGCGTTGAGCGAGGGCATGCCGAAGTCCTTGGCCACCGGCGTCGCCCAGTGGCCGAACTGCCCGAGCAGCAGCAACGTGTCGGGGCGGATGCCCTGGCGCGGCACGGCGCGCGCACGCACGGCGCGCTTCGGCGTGGCGATCTCCAGCCAGTCGCCCTCGCGAATGCCGAGCGCCTCGGCGCGGCCCGCGTTGAGGATCACGCCGCCGTGGCCGGCGATGTTGTCGGCGACCTCCTTGATCATCTGCATGCCGACGTTGCCGCCCCAGGCGTACTGCATCGAGCGCGCGGTGAGCAGCCAGAAGGGATAGTCGTGCGGCGCGCCGCCCATGGCGATGAGCGCCTGCTCCCATTCCGCGGGGAAGTCCTTCCACGCCGGCAGCGCCTGGTACTCGGCGAGCTGCTTGTCCCACCACCGCATGCCGTGCTCGTGCAGGCGCCTGCCGAGCTCGCGGCCGATCCTGAGCAGGCGCTCCTGGTAAGGCATCTCGAAGCGCAGGCCCTGCGCGGCGAGCGTCGGGAAGAGGTACCACGCGGTGCGCGGGAAGGGGCGCGTCGCGAGCCCCTTCTCCTTCCACCACTCGAGCCCGTTCGCCTCGGCGCCGTCGCTGAGCTCCGCGCTCGCCGCCTTGCAGGCGCAGTCCCAGATCTCCTCGCAAGAATACTTTTTCGTTACCTCCAGTGAAAAGTCCTTCAAGGGAACCCCCAAGGCTCCCTTGTTGATCGCGGCGTTGTACTTGCCGAGCAGGCCGGTGCGCTCCGCCAGCGCGGTGGCGATTTCGGTGAAATCGCGCGCCTCCCCTCGGGGCATGACTGCCGGCTGGCGGAGCGCGAAGCCTTCGTGATCCCAGAACTGCTCGATGTACTTGGAGCCGCCGATGCGGATGAGCTGCAGGCTCTCGAGGTCGGTGGCATCCGGCAGCAGGACGTCGGCGAAGTGGTTGGTCTCGTCGCGCGTGAAGGCGAAGGCGACGACGAAGGGAAAGCGCGCCATGCGCGCTTCCAGCGCGTCGGTGTCCCAGAACGAGATCGCCGGGTTGGTGCGGTACACGAACCACAGCTCGGGCAGCGTCACGCGCGGCAGCCCCTCGGGGGTGCCGTCGAGGAACATCCAGGAGAAATGCGTCGGGCCGAGCGCCTGGCTCCAGGGGCCGTCGCCGGCGAGCGGCACCATCGAGCGATAGGCGTTGCGGATGTTCGGGCGCGCGCTCCAGCGCGCGCGGTCGGTGGGGTTGAAGGGATAGGCCATCAGCCCGTCGGGGCCTGGCTGCACGCTCTTGTGGCGCTCGGACATCGGGCGGTTCAGGCGCACCGTGGTGCCGAGGATGCCCCCGGGAACTTCAAGGGCGCCGACCAGCGCGGCGAGCAGCGTTCGCGCCCAGCAGCACTCGAAGCCGCCCCAGCCGTTGGTCACGGTCTTGCCCAGGCTGATCGCGACCGGGCGGAAGGGCAGGGTTTTTCCTTCGATCTCGATCGTCTGGCCGACGCACGCGGCATCGAGATACTCGCGCGCGATGCGCCGGATGGTGTGCGCCCTGATGTCGCACACGCGCTCGGCCCACTCCGGCGTGTACGGCTTCATGTGCGCAATGAGCTTCGAGAACGCGCTCTCGCCCTCGAGCTCGCCTTCGGCGAGGATCTCGTCGTCCGGGCCGATCTCGATCGCCTGTTTCTTGAAGGATCCTTCCAGAGAAGAACCGACGAGCGGCCGCCGCGCCTGCGGATCGCGGAGATAGAAGCCGTTCGGGCCGACGAGATACGGCGAGGAGGTGTGGCGGAAGAGAAAATCCGTATCCAGGCGCTCGCGCGGCGCCTCGTGCAGCAGCACGTGCGCGAGCGCGAACAGGAACGCGGCGTCGGTCTTGGGTTTGATCGGCAGCCACTCGGCCGAGCAGGCGCCGGTCACCGAGAGGTGCGGCTCCACCTGCACGCGCTTCATGCCGCGCTCTCGCGCGTTGGCGTGGCGCCACACGCCCGTGACGCCGCCCGAGGCTTCCACGTTGGCGCCGCAGGAAATGAGGTAGTTGGTGAGCGGCGTGTCGGGCGACACGGTGAAGCCGCGGTGCCACAGCTCGCCGTAGAGATGCTCCGAGTGGTAGCACTTCACGCCCTGCCCGGACCCGAAGCCCATGTCGATCGGCCCCCAGGCGGCGAGAAACGCCGGGAAGCTCCCCATGTAGAACTGCGGCGTGCCCCCGCCGCCGAAGCTCGCCGCGACGCGCGGATAGCCGGAGTCGTCCAGCAAGCCTCTTGCTTTGATATCCAGAAGTTTGTCGGTGATGGAGCCTAAAGCTTCTTCCCAGGAAATCGGCACGAACCCCGGGTCCTCGTTGCGACCCTTGCGCGGGTTGGTGCGCTTCATCGGCTGCAGCACGCGCTGCGGGTGATAGGTTTTCTGCAGCAGGCCGTAGGCCTTGACGCACACCTTGCCCCCGCCGGGATGCACCGCCGCAGCGGCGAAGTTGGGCTCGACCTCGGTCGCCACCCCGTCGCACACCTTCACGGTGAGCAGGTCCGGCCCCGCTACGCACTGGTAGCAGTAAGTGGCGACCTTTCGGGTGTCGGTCCCTTGCACTCAGGTCGCCTTGGCCTGCTTCTGACGAAGGCGCTGCCGGGTCTGCTCGACGCTGACGACGAAGCGCCCGTGCCGCCCGCGACAGATCGTGTCTTGTTCATCTTTGGCTTCGATCTCGAACACCACGGCACGGCCCTTCAGCTCCAGGATCTTCGCCTGCACGGTCACATTCATGCCGAGAAGCGTGGGCGCGAGGTGATCGATCTCGACTCGCGTGCCGACCGAGTCCTCGCCCGGGTCGAGGTGCGCGAGCAGCAGGTCGCGGCAGGTGATCTCGATGTCGCGCACCAGCATCGGCGTGGCGTACACCCGGGCGTCCTCGCCCATGAAGTCGATGGTGCGTTCGCGCTCGACGCTGAACGCGCGGCTTGCCTTCAGTCCGGCGGCGAGGCTGGGTTTCATGGTGTCATCCTTCACCCGATCGGGGCCGGGGGACTTGATCCAGGTTAAAGACCGAGGTAGGCGGCGCGCACGCCGGGGTCGGCGAGGAGCTGCGCCCCGCTCCCGGAGAGCACGATGCGCCCGGTTTCCAGCACGTAGGCGCGGTCGGCGACGGCAAGCGCCGCGCGCGCGTTCTGGTCGACGAGGAAGATGGCGGTGTCCGCGGAGCGCAGCTCGGTGACGCAGCGGATGATCTCCTGCGCGAGCCGCGGCGCGAGGCCCATGCTCGGCTCGTCGAGCAGCAGCAGCCGCGGCTCGGCCATCAGGGCGCGGCCGATCGCGAGCATCTGCTGCTGGCCGCCGGAGAGGTTCCCGGCGCTCTGGCCCCGGCGCGCGGCGAGCACCGGGAACATGGCGTACACGCGCTCGAGCGAGGCGCGCAGTCGGCTGCGGCCGCGCCGGTAGGCGCCCAGTCGCAGGTTCTCCTGCACCGAGAGCGGCCCGAACACCTGCCTGCCCTCGGGCACCTGCACGATGCCGAGCGCCACCCGTTTTTCGGGAGACAGATTTTCGATCTTCCTTCCTTCGAAAAGAATCGTTCCTGAAGACCCCTGAACCCCCGACAGCGCCCGCAGCAGCGTGCTCTTGCCGGCGCCGTTGGCGCCGACCAGCGAGACCAGCTCGCCGGCGTGCACGTGAAAGTCGATCCCCTTGAGCACCGGGATGCGCCCGTAGCGGCTCTCGAGGGCGGCGACTTCCAGCATCAGGCGCCCGCGCCCAGGTAGGCCTCGATCACTTTCGGGTCGCGCCGCACCGCGTCGGGGCTGCCCTCGGCGAGCTTGCGGCCGTAGTCGAGCACCACCACGTGCTGCGACACGCCCATCACCAGCTTCATGTTGTGCTCGACGAGCACGATCGTGACGCCGGAGGCGGCGAGGCGCTGGATCAGCCGGTCGATCTCGAGGGTCTCGGTGGGATTGAGGCCCGCTGCGGGCTCGTCGAGCAGCAGCAGGGCGGGCTTCGCCGCGAGCGCGCGCGCGATCTCCAGGCGCTTGAGCGCCCCGTAGGGCAGCGTGTCCGAAGGCGCGTCGCGCCAGGCTTCCAGGCCGACGAAGGCGAGCAGCGCTTCCGCCTCGATGCGGCAGGCCCGCTCGGCGCGCGCGAGGGAAGGCAGGCGCGCGAGCGCCGCCGCGAGGCTGCAGCGCTCGTGCAGCCAGCGGCCCGCCATCACGTTCTCGAGCGCGCTCATGTTGAAGAAGATCTGCAGGTTCTGGAAGGTGCGCCCGATCCCGGCGGCCGCGAACTCGTGCGGCGCGCGGCCAACCATGGATTTCTCCTGGACCCGGACGCGGCCTTCCTCCGGCCGATAGATCCCGCACAGCACGTTGAGGAGCGTCGTCTTGCCGGCGCCGTTCGGCCCGATGATCGAATGCACCGCGCCGGCCTCGATCTCGAGGTCGAGCGCCTCGAGCGCGCTCACGCCGCCGAAGCGCTTACAGAGGTTTTCGGCGCGCAGCAGCAAGCGCCCTCTCCAGCGTGGGCACCAGCCCGCGCGGCATGAAGATCATGGTGAGCATCATCACCGCGCCGAGCAGCACCATCTCGTATTCCTTGAACACGGTGAGGAACTGCGGCAGCGTGGTGAGCACCGCCGCGCCCACCACCGCGCCGAGGGTCGACGCCATGCCGCCGAACACCACCATGGTGATCAGCTCGATCGAATGCAGGAAGCTCGCCTTCGAGGGCGTGATGAATCCCGCGTAATGCGCGGTCAGGGCGCCGGCGGCGGCCGCGGCGAGCGCCGAGATGACGAACGCCGAGAGCTTGTGGCGCGCGGCATCGATGCCGATGGCCTCGGCCGCCACCTCGGAGCCGTGCAGGGCGCGCAGCGCGCGCCCGCGCGGCGAATCGATCAGGTTGAGCGCCACCCATACCGTGGCGAGGAGCAGCGTCGCGACGATCCAGTACCAGGTCCTCTCGCCCACGATCGCGTAGCCGAGGATCGAGAGCGGCGGCACGCTCATGCCGTCGGGACCGCCGGTGATGCGGTCCTCGTTGGAGACCACGATCGACACGATGATGCCGAAGCCGAGCGTCGCCATCGCGAGGTAGTGCCCCTTGAGCCTCAGGATCGGCCGGCCGATGAGCCAGGCGAGCACGCCGGTGGCGGCGGTGGCCGCGGCGAGCGCAGCGAGCGGCGGCCAGCCGTAGCGCGCCGCGAGGATCGCCGAGCCGTAGGCGCCCAGCCCGAAAAAGCCCGCATGCCCGAGGCTCACCTGTCCGGCGAAGCCCACCAGAAGGTTCAGCCCGACGCACACGATGGCGTTCAGGCCGACGAGGATCGCCACCTCGTAGGTATAGGCGTTGGGCAGCGCGAGCGGCAGCAGGACGAGCGCGGCCGCGAGCGCCGCGACGCCCTTCCTAGACGCGCTCTGCTGCGCGCCGGCCGAAGAGGCCGTTCGGAAGAACGACCAGCGCCGCGAGAATGATGAGGAAAGCGAAGACATCCTTGTAGGCCGAGGAGAGATAGCCGGCGCCGAGGGACTCGATCATGCCGAGCGCGAGGCCGCCGACGACCGCGCCCGGCCCGCTCCCAAGCCCGCCGAGGATCGCCGCCGCGAAGCCCTTGAGCCCGAGCATCACGCCGACGTCCCACGACGTGAAGGTGATCGGCGCGATCAAAATGCCGGCAAGCGCGCCGAGCGCCGCCGAAAGCCCGAAGGAGACGAGCAGCACGCGGCGCACGCTCACGCCCATGAGCTGCGCGGCGAGGCGGTTGTGCGACACCGCGAGGATCGCGCTTCCGGTGAGCGTGCGGTTGAAGAACCACCACAGCAGCCCCACCACCACCGCGGCCACGCCGAGCACCCAGACGGTCTGCGGCAGCAGCGTCGCGCCGCCAAGGGCGATCGGCGCCTCGCCCGAGAACGCCGGCACGGCGTGGATCTTCTTGTCCCAGACGAGCGACGCCAGGCCGCGCAGCAGGATCGAGGCGCCGATGGTGATGATGATGAGCGTCACCACCGAGGCGTTGCGCGCCGGCTCGATGGCCAGCTTTTCCAGCAGCAGGCCGACGACGGCGGCGGCGCCGATGGCGAGAGGAATGCTCAGGGGCAAAGGCAGGCCGGCGTCGATGAACGACACCGTCGCCATGCCGCCGATCATCACGAACTCGCCCTGCGCGAAGTTGATGACGTGGCTCGCGTTGTAGATGATCGCGAAGCCGAGCGCGACCAGCGCGTAGATCGCGCCGACGGTCAGGCCGGAGAGCAGGAACTGAAGAAGCTGGGCGCTCATAGGATCAGCGGGTCCCGGCCGGCCCCCTGACAAGGGGGCCGTGAGCCTGCCGCGCAGCGGCGGGCGAGCGGGGGTTTGGTTTTGCCGGATTTCATCGGAGCCCTTTTCAAAAGCAACCCCCCGCTCGCAAAAAGCCGCTCGCTTCCCCCCTTCTCAGGGGGGCGGCAAACCCTCAATGTCCGGGCGCCACCACGCGCCAGTCGCCGTTACGCACCTCGAGCATGCGGAACGCGGTGAGGTCGAGGCCCATGTGGTCCTGCGCCGACATGTTGACCACGCCGGCGGTGCCCATGTAGCCGCGGATCGACTCGAGTGCGTCGCGCACCTTCGCTTTCTCGGTGCTGCCGGCGCGGCGCATCGCCTCCAGCGCCAGCATCAGGCCGTCGTAGGCATGGCCGCCGAAGGTCGACACCTCCTGCTTGAAGCGCTCCTCGTACGCGCGCTTGTAGGCGACCACGACCTTCTTCTGCGCATCCGTGTCCGGCAGCGTCTCGGCCACGAGCAGCGCCGCCGCCGGCAGGCGAACGCCTTCGGCCGCGTCGCCGGCGAGCTTCACGAACTGCTTGGAGGCGACGCCGTGGGATTGATACAGCGGCACCTTGAGGCCGAGCTGGCGGTAGTTCTTGGTCACGATCGCCGGGCCCTGGCCGAAGCCGGCGTTGAGCACCGCCTGCACCCCGGCGGCGTTCTTGATCTTGGTGAGCTGCGCGGTCATGTCGGTGTCGCCCGCGCCGTAGGTCTCGTCGGCCACGATCGCGACGCCGTGCTTGCCGGCCACCTTGAGGCATTCGGCGCGCATCGACTTGTCGAAGCCGCCCGAGCCCGAGATCAGCGCGGCCCGTGTCGCGCCGCGCGCGCGCATGTCGACGAAGATCTTCTCGCAGGCCATGCGGTCGGTGTGCGGGGTCTTGAACACCCATTTCTTGACCGGCTCGACGATCACCACCGCGCCGGCGAGCGAGACGAACGGCATGCCCGCGGCCTCGGCGAGCGGCACCACCGCCATGGTCTCGCCGGTGGTCGAGCCGCCGACGATCACATCGACCCGGTCCTGCTCGATGAGCCGCCGGGCGTAGGTGCGCGCCTTCTCGGCGTCGCCCGCCGAGTCGTAGGAGACGAGCTCGAGCTTCCTGCCGAGCACGCCGCCGGCGGCGTTCGTCCTCTCGACATAGAGCTCGAGGGTTTTCTGCTCCGGGTCGCCGAGAAAAGCAGCGGGGCCGGTGACGGCGAGGAAAGCGCCGATGCGGATCGGCTGGGCCTGGACGGAGAAACCGAGCGTTGCCGCCAGGGCAAGCAGTGCGAGCCTGAGAACCATGGTCCCCTCCTTTCGTACAATGATTGCCGACCGTACACCCCGCCCCCGGCGA
>DATKAX010000178.1:0-2809 GCA_035514595.1 Burkholderiales bacterium | reverse complement strand
CTAGGCCGGCGAGCGCTCCGTCGCCGCGCGCTGGCTTTCCTCGCGGATCAGCGCCAGCACCTCGCGCCGCAGGGCGTTGAATTCCGGCGAGGTGGTGATCTCGAGCGCGCGCGGGCGCGGAATCCGGACCTGGATGTTCTTCTTGATGCGTCCCGGCCGCGCCGTCATGACGCAGACCCGGTCGGCGAGCAGCAGCGCTTCCTCGATGTCGTGGGTCACGAAAAGCACCGTCTGGTGGTGGCGCTCCCATACCTCGAGCAGCAGCTCCTGCATCAGCGAGCGCGTCTGGGCGTCGAGGCTGCCGAAGGGCTCGTCCATCAGCAGCACCTGCGGCTGCATGATCAGCACCCGGGCGATGCCCACGCGCTGGCGCATCCCGCCCGAGAGCTCGGCCGGGTAGCTCGACTCGAAGCCCTGCAGGCCGACCTGCTCGATGATCTGCGCGGCGCGCGCGCGGTACTCGGCGGCGGGCTGGCCCTGGGTCTTGGGGCCGAACACCACGTTCTGCATCACCGAGAGCCACGGAAACAGCGCCGGCTCCTGGAACACCACGGCGCGCTGCGGCGAGGGCGCGACGATCTCCTCCCCCGAGAAGCGCACGCTGCCGCCCGTGGGCCGGTCGAAGCCGGCCACCATGTTGAGCAGCGTCGACTTGCCGCATCCCGAGGGGCCGAGGATGGCGGCGAACTCGCGCGGCGCGACCGCGAGGTCGATGTCCTGCAGCGCGGTCACGCGCCGCTCGCCCTTGACGAACTCCTTCGAAACGCGCTCGATCTCGATCAAGCGTGCGCCTCCAGCGTGCGCCAGCGCAGCAGCAGCCGCGCCGCCCACACGATGACGCGGTCGGAGAGGAAGCCGAGCAGGCCCACCGAGAACATGGTCGCCACGCAGATGTCCATGCGGCCCACGTAATAGGCATCCCACAGCACGTAGCCCAGCCCCGACTTCACCGCGATCATCTCCGCCACGATCACCGCGGTCCAGGCGACGCCCACGCCCAGGCGCAGGCCGGTGAAGATGGAAGGCAGCGCCGAGGGGAACACCACCTTGGCGAGCACGGTGGCAGGCCCGGCGCCCATCATGCGCGCCGCGCGCAGCAGCAGCAGGTTGGTGTCGCGCACGCCGTGGGTGGTGCTCACCACGATCGGATAGAAGGCGCCCAGGCCGATGAGGAACAGCGCGCTCGCGTCGTAGATGCCGAACACCGCGATCGCGAACGGCAGCCAGGCGGTGATGGGCACCGGCCGGAACAGCTGGATGGTCGGGTCGATCACCCGCGCCGCCATCCGGTTCCAGCCGATCATCAGGCCGAGCGGGATGGCGGCGAGCGCGGCCAGCCCGAAGCCCTGCAGCACGCGGCGCGTCGAGTAGGTCACGTTGTCGAGCCAGGTCCCGGCGTACGGCGAGAGCATCGCCGTGCTGCTGCCGAAGATCCAGGTGTTCCACGAGTCGAGCACCTGCGCCGGCGACGGGATGATGCCCTGCGTCACCCACTGCAGCTCGACCGCGAAATGCCAAAGCGCCGCCAGCGCCGCCGGCAGGAGCAGGAACCAGGGCGCCGCGAGCCGGTGCTTCACCAGACTATTGCTTTAGCCCCAGCTCCACCGCCGACTTCCCGGTCGCCTTCGACAGGAACTCGTAGGTGTAGTGCTGCGCGATCTCGCCCGACACGTCGCGCGTGATCACGCCGTTGTCGGACAGGAACTTCGAGATCCGCTTGATCGACTCGAGCGGCAGCGTCGGGTCGAGCCGCGTGATGCGGATCGACTCCGCCGCGACGTTCTGCGGCAACCCGGCCTTCTCGGCGTAGATCTTCGCCCAGCGCGCGGTGTCCTGCCGCGCGATGCCGAGCACGTCGACATAGGCCACCACCAGGCGCTGCACCGCGTCGCGGTTCTTTTCCATGAACGGCCGGTTCACCGCCAGCACCGAGATCAGGCCGCCCACCGTCTTCGACTTGTTGTGGTCGATGGTCGGATAGACGCCGTAGCCGTCGACGATCGCCTGGGCGCAGAACGGCTGCCACACCACCGCCATGTCGATCTCCTTGCCCTGCAGCGCCTTGAGGTAGTTGGCGCCGCCGCCGACGATGTTCACGATCTTGAGCTTGTTGTACTGCAGGCCGTTCTCCTGCACCGAGGCGGCGAACTTGAGCCACGAGATCGATCCGGCCCCTACGCCGATGCGCTTGTCGGCCACGCTCTTCCAGGCCTTGATGTCCTCGCCCTTGCGCACCACCAGGCAGTCGTTGCCCGAGCCCACGCCGGCAACGCCGACCAGCGTCTGCGCGCCCTGGCCGAGCGCGAGCGTGATGTCCTGCGGCCCGAACGCCGTGAGCTGGATGTCGCCCGAGACGAGCGCGGTGCGCGCGTCCGCGAAGCGCTGGAACATCACCGACTCGATCTGGATGTTGTACTTCGCCGCCTCTTCCGGCAGCAGCCACAGCGGCGAGAGCGCCGGGACGTTCAGCATGCCCTGCTTTATCTTCACCGGCTGCGCGAGCGGCTTGCGCAGGTCGCTCTGCGCCTGGACGCCCGCGGCGAGCGCCGCGCCGGCAACGAGCGCCGCGAGATTGCGGATGGCATTCATGGGGTTCCCTCCTCTAGGTGAACGGGGCAATCTTCCCCGGGTAAGATTGGCGCTGTCATGGAGATTCGAAACGGGCTCGTCGAGGCGATCGGCAACACCCCGCTCATCCGCCTGCGCGGCCCCTCCGAAGCCACCGGCTGCGAGATCCTCGGCAAGGCGGAGCTCCTCAATCCCGGCGGCTCGGTCAAGGATCGCGCCGCGCTCTACCTGATCCTGGACG
>DATKAX010000177.1:0-3231 GCA_035514595.1 Burkholderiales bacterium | reverse complement strand
GGGCGGGCGAGGCGCACGCGGTTGTCGCTCTCGATGCGCCCCGGGCCGGCGGTCATGACGACGACGCGGTCGGCGAGCAGGGCGGCTTCCTCGACCGAGTGGGTGACGAAAAGAACGGTGACCTTCGTGCGCGCCCAGATCTCCAGCAGCTCGTCCTGGAGCTGCTCGCGGGTGAGCGCGTCGAGCGCGCCGAAGGGCTCGTCCATCAGCAGGATGTCGGCCTCGTTGGCGAGCACGCGCGCGATGGCGACGCGCTGCTTCATGCCGCCGGAGAGCTGGTAAGGGTAGCGGTCGGCGAATTGCGCCAGCCCCACCATCTCGAGGTAGCGCTCGGTCGTTTCACGAATTTCGGCTTTTGATTTTTTCTTCTGTCGCGGCCCGAAGCCGATGTTGTCGCGCACCGTCATCCATGGGAACAGCGCGTAGTCCTGGAACACCATGCCACGCTCGCTCCCGGGGCCGGCGATCGGCGCGCCGTACACGCGCACGTCGCCCGCGGTCGGGCGCTCGAAGCCGGCGACGATGCGAAGCAGCGTCGACTTGCCGCAGCCCGAGGCGCCGATCAGGCACACGAACTCGCCCTTGGCGACTTCCAGGCTGACGTGGTGCAGCGCCTCGACCGGCTCGGCGCCGACGAAGAACCGCTTGGAGACGTCGTTGATCGCGAGAAAGGGCCTAGGCACGGTGCTGCGGGCTCCAGCGCAGGACGGCGTTGTTGAGCGCGACGATGCCGCGGTCGGTGAGGAATCCCGCCGCGCCGATCAGCACCATCCCGGTGATCACGAGGTCGGTGCGCGAGAGCGTGCGCCCGTCCATGATCACCGACCCCAGACCGGTGGGCACGCCGGTCATCTCGCCGACCACGATCAGGATCCAGGCGAAGCCGTGCCCGAGGCGCAGGCCGGTGAAGATGCTCGGCAGCGCCGCGGGCAGCACCACCTGGCGGAACAGGCGCGCGCCGTCGCAGCCCAGCATGTTCGCCGCCTCGAACAGGCGCGGGTCGACCGAGCGCACGCCGAACACGGTGTTGAGCAGGATCGGGTAGAACGCGCCGAGGAACACCAGGAACACCGCCGAGCGCGGCCCGAGGCCGAAGAACACCATCGACAGCGGCAGCCACGCGGTGACCGGGATCGGCCGCAGCAGCGAGAGCGTCGGATCGAGGAGCTGGCGGAACACCGGGATCTTGCCGATCATCAGGCCGAGCGGGATCCCGGTCGCGACCGCCAGCAGGAAGCCGCCGTAGACCCGCTGCATCGAGGCGGCGAGGTGGGTGAGGACGGTGGCGCTGAAGGCGTCGTCGTAGACGCCGCCGAAGGCGAAGTCCCACATCATCACGCCGACCATGGCGGGCGTCGGCACGAGCCTGGTGCCGCTCCAAACCACGCCGGCGTGCCACAGGACCACCAGCGCCAGGGGAAACCCGGCGCCCAGCGCAAAGGCCCGCGCCCGCTCCATCTACATGAATTTCGTGGTGATGAACTTGTCGAAGTCGGGCAGCTCGCGGATCTGCTTCTTCTCGTGCATCAGCCGGGCGTAGGCGCGGGCGCGCTCGATGAAGGCGGCGTCGATCTGCCAGGTGAGCTCGACGTTGGGCGCGGCCATCTCGATCGACTTCTTCTGCTGGCCGAGCTTCTGCATCGCCATGTCGACCAACGCGGCGCGGTCGGACATGGCGTAGGCGGTGGCCTTCTTGTGCATCTCCATCATCACCTTCACCAGCGCCGGGTTCTTCTCCAGCGTCTCGGCCTTGGCGCCCCAGATCATGTTGAGCGTGCCGATCGCGGTGCTGTAGGGGTACTCGACGATCTTGCCCACGCCGTTCGCGAGGCTGATGCCCGGCCCGGGCTCGGCGCCGACGTAGGCCTCGATGTCGCCGCGCGCGAGCGCCGGCGCCATGTCGCTGAACGGCAGCCGCACGTGCCGGATGTCCTTGATCGTCATGCCCTCGGCCTTGAGGCGCTCGAGGATCACCACTTCCTGCGTCGAGCCGGGCCAGATCGCGACCCGCTGGCCCTTCAGGTCCTTGATCGACTTGATCGGCGACTGCGCGCCGGCCACCACCGCCATGCCGCGGTTGCACTGCGCCGCGAACACCACGATCGGCTCGCCCGCCGCCGCGCCGAGCGTCGCCGCGGCGATGCCGAAGGTGCCGAAGTCCACCGAGCCGGTGAGCACCGCGTTCTTGCCGTCGGTCGGGCTCTCGAAGGGCACCACCTCGATGCGGTAGCCCGGCGGCGCGAACTTCTCGTAGAAGTAGGGCGTAATGCTGTGGATCAGCTTGAGCGCGCCGACCTTGATGACCTTGTCCTCTGCCTGGGCGGCGGGGAGCCAGGCGGAAAGAGCCAGCGCTGCGAAAGCGAGTATGCGGACCATGGAACACCTCCCTTGTTGGTTGCCGCTCCTCGTCGCAAGGGTCATGCCATGGCATTTGCGGTCGATTCCGGGAGTTCGTGCACAGCGGCAGTGCAAACGCGCCGGCTACGCGTCCACAAGAGTGCGCACCAGCGCCGTGAGCCGGCCTTCCGGCGCGGCGAGCTCTTCCAGGATGCTGAAGTGGTTGTGGCCCTGAAGGGGATGCAGCCCTGCGCGCTTCAGCACCCGAGCGTACGCCTCGGACTGGCGCTGCAGCTCGGGGAGCTCTGCCGTCCCGTAGGTAATAGCCAGAGGTTTCTCTTTTTCAGGAAGATTGAACAGCGGGCTGTTCCGACGTGCTTCCTCGGCGTCCAGGCGCAGCTTGTCGTTGAGGTAGCAGAGGCGGATCGGCTCCAGGTCGTAGATGCCGCTGATCGCGAGGCCGGCCGTCACCGCGGGGTGACGCATCGCCATCGCGGTGAGATGCCCGCCCGCCGACCAGCCCGACAGGCTGAAGGAAGCGTTTGTCCTTGAAATGAAAGTCAACGCATCGGAAATCTCGGCGACGATGCCGCTCAAACGCTTCTCCGGCGCCAGGGTGTAGCCCACCAGCGCGACGCTGATGCCGTGCGCGAGCGGCCCCGCGGCGAGGAAGGCGAACTGCTCCTTGGCGCGCATCTGCCAGTAGCCGCCGTGGATGAAGACGAGGAGCGGCGCGTCGGGGCGGGCCTCGAGGTAATCGATGCAGTTGCGCTCTGCCCTTCCATATCTGAGCTCCCTGGAAGAAGGCCGTAGAACGTCGCTGCGCCGCCGCCAGTTTTCGACGATCTGCGCGCTATTTGTCACGGCCGCGGAGTTGTTGTAGGCGGCGTCGAG
>DATKAX010000176.1:0-18374 GCA_035514595.1 Burkholderiales bacterium | reverse complement strand
ACGGCGGGAGCCGTGCAGCCAGCGCAGGCTTCTCAGCAGGAAGCCCTGGAACTCGGGAGAGGAGATGAGCCGTCGCGCGTCGCGCCGCGCCGCTCCCTGCTTGCGTCGTGCGTGCAGCAGGAGAGCGCCGGGCGCGCGCGTTTCCTCGAGCCAGTCGACAAAGACGTCCCAGTCGCGGGCCGCGCCGAGCACCCGCATGAGCTTTCTCATACGGCGGATGAGCGGCTTCGCGGCGCCTGCGGCGAGCAGCGGCTGGAATGCCCGCAGCGCCGAGCGCAACCGCCGCAAGCCGACGCGAAGCTGATGCAGATATTCCGGGTCGGTCGACTCGAGCACTCCTTCGGTGTTGGCGCCGGCCTGCGCGAGCGCCGCGCTGAACAGCGCGGTAAAGGCGTCCGCCGGGGTGGCCTTGCGGTGGAGCGCAGGCGCCCTCCACTTGCGGGGAGCCGCCCTTTTGTGGCCGGCGGCGAGGCGGTAGCCGCGCTCGGCTTTGCTTTCGAAGGCGAGCTCCACGCCAGGCGTGCGCGCGAGGCCCTCCGCGTAGCGCAGCAGCGCAACCGCCCCGCCGGCCTTCAGCTCGATTGCCAGCTCATGAAAGCGCTCCTTCCGCCGCCCTGCCGCGACCTCTCCCCGGTCGATGCAGAGCTCCGCGCGCCCGCCGCCTGCCAGCTTGACCGGGATGGAGCTCCGGACGAATCGCGTGGTGGACACCGGCCGCAGCCGCTTGCCTGCGCGCGCCAGATCCGTGCGGGTGACCGACCGGATCTCGTCCAGGGGAAACGCCGCGAGTTCCAGTCCTTCGGCGCGCCGGAGCAGCCCGCCGCGGGTATCGAAGTAGGTGCTGACAAGCCGCCTGGTGTCGGCGCGCGTGCCGAGCAACGCGGCAACGGCGGGCGCCGCCCGCGCTCGGATGCGGAACTTCAGCTCCCGCTCGATCGGCATCGAAGAAGTGGGGTGACCGAGGGGACTCGAACCCCCAACAACCGGAATCACAAGAACTTGAATTCTAGTACACCGAAGAAACTCTTAAATAAACAGTCATTTAGGCGTGTCAGCAGGCTCCCGGTATTCCGGTCGGGGTTGGGCGTTTCAACGTTTATACGGAAAGGACGCATTGCGAACGCCAAGCAATCTGATGAAGCTCGGAAGAAGAAGTGACATTTAATGGCCACTAACATGCTGATAGGTAAACAAGTTGTTTAATCTTTTCCGTGCTTGTTCCATATAAGCGGCCAGTCAGCACATTTATCTTGCACTCTCCGAAGACATTGCTCCATAATGCTTGCGCGAGCTCACGGAGAAAGTCATGGCGGAACAGATCAAATCGGCGATTGGCGTGCTTCAGACGGAACTGAAGGAGCAGGAGCAGCAGGTCATCGAGACCAAGAAGCTGATCAACTCGTTGTGCAAGCGGTCGGGCATGCCGCCGATGTACGCAGACGCTGAACTCAATGCCTCTGGTGGTGTACCGCTCACCATTCGCAGCGATCAGTTTTACGGCCAGCCGCTCGCCGGGAGCATCCGGGAGATTCTCCAGATGCGCCGCGCCCTGAATAGGGGACCCGCCACGGTGAACGAGATCTACGACGCCCTGCACGAAGGTGGCTTCAAGTTCGAGACGAAGAACGTGGACAACGCGAAGCGCGGCCTGCGCATCTCGCTCATGAAGAACACGGCCGTGTTCCACAAGCTCCCCAACGGCCAGTTCGGCTTGTTGGAGTGGTATCCGAACGTCAAGAAGCCGAAGGACACGCCAACTGAGACTGAAGCTCAGTCCACGTCCGAAACCGAGGACGAGGACCAAGCTTGAGCAGACGGCTTACGGTACAGCAGGAGAACGACTTAAAGCACAACAACTACGCGGTGTAGCTCAACGGACAGAGTACCCTGCTTCGACGTACCACGGCTGACACTGTGATTGTACGGGCAGGGTGGATGTGGGTTCAACTCCCGCCGCCGCTCTCCCCTACGCCCCGAGCGCCTCACCATGGCTAGTGAACTGGACCGCCCGCGCTCGGATGCGGAACTTCAGCTCCCGCTCGATCGGCATCGGAAGAAGTGGGGTGACCGAGGGGATTCGAACCCCCAACAACCGGAATCACAATCCGGGACTCTACCTTTGAGCTACGGTCACCATCGTGCGCTGCCAAGCCCGTTCTTCTGGCCTGCCCGGCGGGACTCGAACCCACAACCCCCAGCTTAGAAGGCTGGTGCTCTATCCGGTTGAGCTACGGGCAGCCCGGCGCGCGAGGCCTGGTCGGGGTGAGAGGATTTGAACCTCCGACATCTTGCTCCCAAAGCAAGCGCGCTACCAGGCTGCGCCACACCCCGAAAACGGCGGCAAATGATACCCTTAGCCCAAGCGGAGAGCAACGCAACTTGCTTGCGAGAGGGGGTCTTTTCTGCTACAAAGCGCCTTTCGTTTTTCGAGCACTTGCAAGAAATGGCCGTAGAACTCACAAGGAAAAGCTTCACGCCTTACGCCGCCAAGAAGGGCGAGGAGTACATGAATGCCCGGCAGCGCTCGCACTTCCGCAAGATCCTGGAGACGCTCAAGGCCGAGCTCTCGGAGGAGATCGACCGCACGGTGCATACGATGCAGGACGAGGCGACGGTGTTCGCCGACCCGAACGATCGCGCCAGCCAGGAATCGGACATGGCGCTCGAGCTGCGCAACCGCGACCGCGAGCGCAAGCTCATCAAGAAGATCGACGAGACGATCGCGCGCATCGACGCGAACGAGTACGGCTACTGCGAGAGCTGCGGCGTCGAGATCGGCCTCAAGCGGCTCGAGGCGCGGCCGACCGCGACGCTGTGCATCGACTGCAAGACGCTCGACGAGCTGCGCGAGCGCCAGGTCGCGAAGTAAGCGGAACGCGTCAGCTGGTCTGCTTGGCGGTTTCCTGGCCGCTTACCGCCTTCATCGACAGGCGCACGCGTCCCTTGTCGTCAGCTTCCAGCACCTTCACCTTGACCATCTGGCCTTCCTTGAGGTGCTCTGATACGGCGTTGACGCGCTCGTTGCTGATCTGGGAGATGTGAAGCAGGCCGTCGCGGCCCGGCAGCAGCTGCACGATGGCGCCGAAATCCAGCAGGCGCAGCACCGTCCCTTCGTAGACCTTGCCGACCTCGACGTCGGCAGTGAGCTCCTGGATGCGTTTTTTCGCCGCTTCGCCGCCCTCGGCCGAGACGCATGCGATCGCGATCGTGCCGTCGTCCTCGATCTCGATCGTGGTGCCGGTCTCCTCCTGGATGCCGCGGATCACTACCCCGCCCTTGCCGATCACATCGCGGATCTTGTCGGGATTGATCTTCATCTTGATGATGCGCGGCGCAAAGGTGGAGAGCTCGGTGCGCGAGCCTTCGATCGCCTGCTTCATGATTTGCAGGATCTGCAGCCGCGCCTCGCGCGCCTGGTCGAGCGCCACCTTCATGATGCCCTTGTTGATCGACTCGATCTTGAGGTCCATCTGCAGCGCGGTGACGCCCTTTTCGGTTCCCGCGACCTTGAAATCCATGTCGCCGAGATGGTCCTCGTCGCCGAGGATGTCGGAGAGCACCGCGAAGCGGTTGCCTTCCTTGATCAGTCCCATCGCGATTCCGGCGACGTGCGCCTTGACCGGCACTCCGGCGTCCATCAGCGCGAGGCTGCCGCCGCAGACCGAGGCCATCGAGGACGAGCCGTTCGACTCCGTGACTTCGGAGACCACGCGAATGGAGTAGCCGAACTCCTCCTGGGGCGGCAGCAGGCCCACCAGGGCGCGCTTGGCGAGCCGGCCGTGGCCGATCTCGCGGCGCTTGGGCGGCCCGACGCGCCCGGTCTCGCCGGTCGCATAAGGCGGCATGTTGTAGTGGAGCATGAAGCGCTCGCGGTATTCGCCAGTGAGAGCGTCGATGATCTGCTCGTCGCGGCCGGTGCCCAGCGTCACGGTGACCAGCGCCTGGGTCTCGCCGCGCGTGAACAGCGCCGAGCCGTGCGTGCGCGGCAGCACGCCGATGCGCACGCTGATCGGGCGCACCGAGCGCGTGTCGCGGCCGTCGATTCGCGGCTCCCCGTCCAGGATCTGGCTGCGCACGATCTTGGATTCGAGGTTGAAGAGCACGTCCTTGACCAGATTCGCGTCCCATGCGCCGCCTGTGGCGGTTGTTTCGGCAATCCTTTCCATCGTCTGCTTGCGCACTTCGGACAGACGTGCGTTGCGCGCCTGCTTCTGGCGCATGGTGAACGCTTCGCGCAGCGGGGCTTCCGCGAGCTCGGACACGCGCCCGATGAGCGTCTCGTCTTTCGCGGGCGGCTGCCATTCCCAGGCCGGCTTGGCGGCGACCTCGGCCAGCTCGTGGATGGCCTGGATCGCGGCCTGCATCTGCTCGTGGCCGAAGGTTACCGCGCCGAGCATGGCGTCCTCCGGGAGCTCCAGCGCCTCGGATTCCACCATCAGCACGCCCTGCTCCGTGCCGGCGACGACCAGGTTCAGGCGCGATTCCTTGAGCTGGCTCATGGTCGGGTTGACGACGTACTGGCCGTCGATGTAGCCCACGCGACACGCGCCTATCGGGCCATTGAACGGTATTCCCGAGAGCGTCAGCGCTGCAGAAACGGCGAGCATCGCCGGAATGTCGGAATCGACCTCCGGGTTGAGGGAAAGAACGGTGGCGACGACCTGCACTTCATTGTAGAAGCCGTCGGGAAACAGCGGCCGGATCGGCCGGTCGATCAGCCGGCAGGTCAGGGTTTCCTTCTCCGAGGGACGGCCTTCGCGCTTGAAGAAGCCGCCCGGAATCTTGCCGGCGGCATACGTCTTCTCGACGTAGTCGACCGTCAGGGGCAGCCAGTCCTGGCCGGCGCGAGGCTCTCTGGCCGCCACGACGGTGGCCAGCACGACGGTGTCTTCCATCGTGCAGACGACGGAGCCGTGGGCTTGCTTGGCGATCTCGCCGGTTTCAAGGCTTACCTGGACGTTGCCGTAGGAGAACGTTTTCTTGATCGGGTTCAATGGGGGTCCTTTGTCGGGAGGCGAAAAGCAAAAAACGCTCACCGGCGTGATGAGCGTCTAGTGCCGCAACATTCGTAGGGTTACTTGCGCAGGCCAAGCCGCTCGATCAGGGCGCGGTACTTGTCCGCGTCCTTTCGCTTCAGGTAGTCGAGCAGCTTGCGGCGCTGGCTGACGAGCTTCAACAGCCCGCGCCGCGAGTGGAAGTCCTTGACGTGCGTCTTGAAGTGGTCGGTCAGGCCGTTGATGCGCTCGGTGAGCAGGGCGACCTGCACTTCGGGCGACCCGGTATCCTTCCCGGAGCGCTGATACTGCTTTACGACCTGCTCTTTCTGGGCGACCTGCAATGCCATTTCGCTGTCTCTCTCTCGATAAGCGCGGGATTCTAACCGAAGCGGGCGCTGGCCGCCAAGTTTTAGTGATGTTTTTCAGCCGCTTGGGTAAGCCTCAGCGGGCGCAATGCGCCCTCGCCGTCCGCCATGCCGAGCCCCACTAGCGCGCCGTGCGCGCCGTAGACCGCGCACAGCCCGGCGTCCAGGCCGCTGATTTGCAACGCCTGTCCGTTGCGCAGACGCGCCTCCCCGGCTGCGTCGAGCTGCGCGCGCGGCAGTGCGGCGAGCAGGGCTTCCAGGGGAAGAAGCCGCCGGCGGCGCTCCGGGAGCGGCATTTGCTCGAGCGCCTCGAGCGAGAGTGCGTCGCTCAGTTCGAAACGCCCGGACCCGGTGCGCCGCAGGCCGGCGAGATGCGCTCCCGTTCCGAGCGCGGCGCCGATGTCCTCCGCGAGCGTACGCACATAAGTGCCTTTGCTGCAGCGGATCATGAGCTCGACGAGGTCGCCTTCGCGCGCGACCAGGCTGAGCTCTGAAATCATCACGCGCCGCGGCACGCGGGGGACGGTTTCGCCGCGCCGGGCAAGCTTGTAGAGCGGCACGCCCTGGCGCTTCAGCGCGGAATACATGGGTGGCAGCTGCTCGATGCTGCCGCGGAAGCGCGCGAGCACGGCAGCGAGGCTCTCGGCCGAAACCTGCACCGGCCTGCGCTCCAGCACCTCGCCTTCCGCGTCGCCCGTGGCGGTCCTCTCGCCCAGCTTCACGCGGGCGAGATACGCCTTGTCGGCGTCGAGAAGCGGCCCGGCGAACTTGGTCGCCTCGCCGAACAGCACCACCATCAGCCCGGAAGCGAGCGGATCGAGCGTTCCGGCGTGTCCGGCTTTGCGGGCCGAGAAGAGGCGCTTTGCCCGTTGCAGCGTCGCATTGGAGCTCAGGCCGACCGGCTTGTCGAGCAGCAACGCGCCGTTGATCACTTCTCTGTCTTCTTCCCCGCGGAAACGCTGTCGATCAGCCGCGACAGCCGGTCGCCGCGCTCCACCGACTCGTCGTACTCGAAGCGCAGCTCGGGGGTGGTGTAGAGCTTGATGCGCCGGGCAAGCTGGGTGCGCAGAAAGCCCGCGGCACGGCGCAGCCCGGCGCCCGCCTCCTCCACGTGCGCGGGATCCAGAGTGGTATACAGCACCTTTGCGTGCGAGAAATCGGGCGAGACGTCGACCGCCGTGAGGGTCACCATCCCGATCCGCGGATCGCGCAGCTCGCGGCGAACCAGCTCGGAGAGCTCGCGCTGGATCAGATCGCCCAGTTTCTGCGGGCGGCCGCTAGAGCGTTTCACGCAGCCCTCTTACAGTGACCTTGCCACCTCCAGCACCTCGAACACCTCGAACTGGTCGCCCTCCTTGAGGTCCGAGAAGCTCTTGAGAGACATGCCGCACTCGAAGCCGGCCTTGACCTCGCGCACGTCGTCCTTGAAGCGCTTCAGCGAGTCGATTTCGCCGGTGTGGATCACCACGTTGTCGCGCAGCACCCGCACCTGGGCGCCGCGTCTCACGCTGCCTTCCAGAACGTAGCAGCCCGCCACGGTGCCGATCTTCGAGATTCGGAACACCTGGCGGACTTCCACCACCCCGATCACCGACTCTTTGCGCTCTGGCGCCAGCATGCCGGAGAGCGCGGCCTTCACGTCGTCGACCGCCTCGTAGATGATGTTGTAGTAGCGCACCTGGATGCCGGCGGACTCGATCAGCTTGCGCGCTGTCGCGTCGGCCCGGGTATTGAAGCCGATGATGACCGCGCGCGAGGCCATTGCAAGATTGACGTCCGATTCCGTGATCGCGCCGACGCCGGCGTGCACCACGCTGACCTTCACTTCGCTGGTGGCGAGCCTGGTCAGGGCGTGCACCAGCGCCTCCTGGGAGCCCTGGACGTCGGCCTTGATGACCAGCGTCAAGACCTTCTTCTCTCCCTCGCCCATCTGCTCGAACACGTTCTCGAGCTTGGCCGCCTGCTGCTTGGCGAGCTTGACGTCGCGGAACTTCCCCTGCCTGAACAGCGCGATCTCGCGCGCCTTGCGCTCGTCGGTAAGCACCACCACTTCCTCGCCCGCCATCGGCACCTCGGACAGTCCCTGGATCTCCACCGGGATCGAAGGTCCTGCGGAGGCGACGGGCTTGCCGCTCTCGTCGAGCATCGCGCGTACGCGACCGTGGACAGCTCCGGTGAGGACGATGTCGCCGCGGTGCAGCGTCCCGGACTGGACGAGCAGCGTGGCGACAGGGCCCCGGCCCTTGTCGAGCCGCGCTTCAATCACGACCCCCCTTGCCGGCGCGTTGGTGGCCGCCTTGAGCTCGAGCACCTCCGCCTGCAGAAGGATCTGCTCCAGCAGCGCGTCGACGCCCTGCCCGGTCTTCGCGGACACCGGCGCGAACGGAGAATCGCCGCCGTATTCCTCGGGCACCACGCCGTGCCCTAGGAGCTCCTGCTTGACCTTCTCCGTATTGGCCTCGTGCTTGTCGATCTTGTTGATCGCGACCACCAGCGGCACCTCCGCCGCCTTGGCGTGATTGATGGCCTCGATGGTCTGCGGCATGACGCCGTCGTCGGCGGCGACGACCAGCACGACGAGGTCGGTGACCTTGGCGCCGCGCGCACGCATGGCGGTGAACGCCTCGTGGCCCGGCGTGTCCAGGAAGGTGATCACGCCGCGCGGCGTCTCGACATGGTAGGCGCCGATATGCTGCGTGATGCCGCCGGCCTCGCCGGCCGCGACCTTGGTGCGGCGGATGTAATCGAGAAGCGAGGTCTTGCCGTGATCGACGTGGCCCATCACCGTGACGACCGGAGGACGGGTCCTGAGGTCGGCGGCCGGCAGGTGATCGCTTTGCGCCAGATAGGCCTCGGGGTCGTCGAGCTTCGCGGGTTTCGCCTTGTGGCCCATCTCCTCGACCACGATCATCGCCGTCTCCTGGTCGAGCACCTGGTTGATCGTCGCCATGCTGCCGAGCTTCATCAGCACCTTGATGACCTCGGCCGCCTTCACCGACATGCGATGCGCGAGCTCGCCGACCGTGATCGTCTCCGCAATGGCGACCTCGCGCACCATGGGCTCCGTCGGCTGGGAGAACGTGGTCTCGCCGCCGGTCGCGGCCGCCGGCCGGTGCCGCGCGCCGCCGCGGCCGTGCCAGCCCGCCATGCCTCCGCCGGCGTCGCCGCGCGTCTTGATCTGGCGGCGGCGTACCGAATCGTCGCGCAGCACGGTCGTGGGCCTGGCCTTCTTCGGCTTCTTGTCGGTCTTCTGCTCGCCGACCTTCGGCGCGTGCAGCGTGGTGGGCGCGGGCGCGGCGCCGGCCGGCGCTGCCGCGGCGGCTTCGGCTGCCTTCTGCTCGGCGGCCTTTTGCTCCGCTTCCTTGCGCTCGCGCTCCTGCTTCTCGCGCAGCTCCGTGGCCTGCAGCTCGGCGAGCTGCTGCTGGCGCTTCGCCTCCTGCTCGCGCAGCTCCAGCTCCTTTTCGTTGATCGCGGGAGCCGGAGGCGGCGGCGGCGGCGTCTCGGCGGCGACCGCGGCGGCGGCGACCTCGGCCGGATCGCGCTTGACGAACACCCGCTTCTTGCGCACTTCCACCTGGACCGTGCGGTATTTGCCCGAAGCGTCGGTCTTGCGGATCTCGCTCGTTTGCTTGCGCGTGAGGGTAATCTTGTTCTTGCTTTCCACCGAGCCGTGCGTGCGGCGCAGGTACTCCAGCAGGCGCGACTTGTCCTGCTCGCTCAGGGAGTCCTCGGGAACGCGCTTGTCTACGCCCGCGGCGCGCAGCTGCTCGAGCAGCACGGAAGGCGGGACTTTGAGCTCGCTCGCGAACTGGGCTACGCTGGTCTGAGCCACGTTACGCCGCCTCCTTGCCCTGCTCGCTGTCGAACCAGTGCGCGCGGGCCGCCATGATCAGCTTCTTCGCCTTCTCCTCTTCCAGGCCGGTGAGCTCCGAAAGCTCGTCGACGGCGAGGTCGGCGAGGGCGTCGCGGGATTTGATGCCGGTCTCGACCAGCTTGGCTGCGAACTGCGTGTCCATGCCCTCCAGCTTGAGCAGCTCGGGATCGACGCCCTCCATCTTCTCCTCGTTTGCGATCGCCGCCACGAGAAGCGCATTGCGCGCCCGGTTTCGCAGCTCGTTGACCGTGTCCTCGTCGAAGGCCTCGATTTCGAGCAGCTCGTTGAGCGGCACGTAGGCGATCTCCTCCAGGGTCGAGAAGCCCTCTTCGATCAGGATGTTGGCGACCTCCTCGTCGACGTCGAGCTTCTCCATGAAGTCGCCCTTGATGCGGCCGCTTTCCTCCTGCTGCTTCTTGGTCGACTCTTCCTCGGTCATGAGGTTGATCTGCCATCCGGTGAGCTCGGAGGCAAGGCGCACGTTCTGGCCGCTGCGGCCGATTGCCACGGCGAGGTTTTCCTCGTCGACGACGACATCCATGGCATGCTTTTCCTCGTCGACCACGATCGACGTCACCTCGGCGGGCGCGAGCGCCCCGATGACGAACTGCGCCGGATCGGCCGACCACAGGACGATGTCGACGCGCTCGCCGGCGAGCTCCTGGGTGACCGCCTGCACGCGCGAGCCGCGCATTCCGACGCAGGTTCCGATCGGGTCGATGCGCTTGTCGTTGGTGAACACCGCGATCTTCGCCCGTACGCCGGGATCGCGAGCCGCCGATTTGATCTCGAGCAGCCCCTCCTCGATTTCCGGCACCTCGAGCTCGAACAGCTTCATGATGAACTGCGGCGCGGTGCGCGAGAGAATCAGCTGCGGTCCGCGCGCCTGGCGGTCGATCTTGCTGACCCAGGCGCGCACGCGATCGCTGATCCGCAGATTCTCCTTGGGAATCATGTGCTCGCGCGGCAGCAGGGACTCGAGGCGGCCGGATTCGATGATCGCGTTGCCGCGCTCCATGCGCTTCACCGTGCCGGTCACGAGCTCGTCGCCGCGGGAAAGGAAGTCGTTCAGGATCTGTTCGCGCTCGGCATCCCGGATGCGCTGCAGGATGACCTGCTTGGCGGTCTGTGCGCCGATGCGCCCGAACTCGATCGGCTCGAGCGGCTCCTCGATGAACTCCTCGAGCTTGATCTCGGCGTTGCGCTTCTGGGCCTCGGACAGCGCAATCTGCGCGGGCGGCGACTCGACCGCGTCGTCGGGCACGACCTTCCACCGGCGGAACGACTCGTAATCGCCGGTATTGCGGTCGACATGCACGCGCACGTCGATGTCCTCGGCATACTTCTTCTTGGTCGCCGAGGCAAGCGCCATCTCGAGCGCACCGAAGACGATGTCGCGCGGGACGTTCTTTTCCCTCGCAAGCACATCCACCAGCATCACCAGTTCACGATTCATTTCGCGTTTATCCTCACATCGGGCGCCAGCCGCGCGCGCTCGACGTCCTCGAGCGCGAGCGCAACCGTGTGCCCGTCCAACTCCATGCTCAGGCGGCCCCCTTCGATGCCGCGCAGGATCCCTACGAACCTGCGCCGGCCGCCCGCGTCGGGCGTGCGCATTCTCACCTGCGCCTTCCGGCCGGTGAAGCGCGCGAAATCCGCGGCCTTGCGCAACGGCCGGTCGAGCCCCGGGGAAGACACTTCCAGCCGCTCATAGTCGATGCCCTCGACCTCGAATACGCGGCTCAACTGGCGACTGACCGCTGCACAATCCTCAAGCCCCACGCCGCCCGGCTTGTCGATGAACATGCGCAGCAGCCGGCCGCGGTTCGACGCCTGCACGTCGACGAGCTCGTATCCCATGCCGGCGACTACCGGCTCCACCATCGCTTCGAGTCCAGCCATTGCCCGCTTCCCGGCGCTCAAACAAAAAATGGGCCGAAGCCCATCTGTTGCCCTCCGCCCACTAAAGCTTTTGAAGCTTAACCGTATTTCAGTCGACGAACAAGCCTTGGACCTGCCCGAAGGGCAGCTCCCGCCATTGCCCGGGGGCAAGATCGCGCGGTAATTCCAGCCGACCGAAGCGCACGCGGATCAGCCGGCTTACCCGGACGCCGACCGCCTCGAACAGTCGGCGCACTTCCCGCTTGCGTCCTTCGCGCAGCGTCACGCGATACCACCGGTTGGCGCCCTGAGACGCCCGGGCATCGGCGGCCTCGATGCGCTCGAATGCCGCTACACCGTCCTCTAGATGGACGCCGCGGGCCAGTTTTTCAAGTTGCTGAGCCCCGAGCGAGCCTTGTACCCGCACGGCGTATTCGCGCTCGATCTCGTATCGGGGGTGCATCAGCCGATTTGCAAGCTCGCCGGAGTCGGTGAACAGCAGCAGTCCCGACGTATTGATGTCGAGTCGTCCGACCGCCACCCACCGGCCTGGCGGCAGCCCGGCGAACACGGTCGGCCGGCCCTGGGGGTCGCGGCGCGTGACGAGCTGCCCCACCGGCTTGTGATAAAGGAGGACCCGCGGCCGGTCGCCCGACGCGACGCACACCGCACGGCCGTCGACCTCGATGGGATCGCCCGGCAGGGCGCGGTCGCCGAGCTTGGCAGGACGCCCGCTCACGGCGACACGGCCGGCGGCTATCCACTCCTCGATCTCGCGGCGCGAGCCCAGCCCGGCTGAGGCGAGCAGCTTCTGGAGCCGCTCGCCCTGCGCCTTAGCCGTCGGTGCCGGTGGCGGTTGCTTCCGGTTCGGCTTGCGCTGCAGGGTCGGGCGCCTCGCTTGCCTGGAGCGGCGCAGGCTCGAGCTGGAGCGTGCTCGCGATCTCCTCCAGCGGCGGCAGCTCCTCGAGCGAGCGCAGCCCGAGGTCGTCCAGGAATTTCTTGGTCGTGGCGTACAGCGCCGGCCGCCCCGGCGTCTCGCGGTGCCCCACCACGTCGATCCAGCCGCGGGCCTCGAGCGCCTGGATGATGGAGCCCGACACCGTCACGCCCCGGATCTCCTCGATGTCGCCTCGGGTGACGGGCTGCCGGTAGGCAACGATGGCGAGCGTTTCCATCACGGCGCGCGAATAACGCGGCGGCTTCTCGGGAAACAGCCGATCGACGTAGGGCTGGAACTCCACCCGGGTCTGGAAGCGCCAGCCGCTCGCCACGCCGACCAGCTCGACGGCGCGCCCGTTCCACTCCTGCGCCAGCTCGGCGAGCAGGCTGCGCAGCGTGTCGGCGTTCACCTCGCCGTCGAACAGGCGTTTGAGCTCGGTGACGCCGAGCGGTTCCTGCGCCGCCAGCAACGCCGCTTCGAGGATGCGCTTCGCCTCAGACAGGCTGTGCATAGCCCAATTTTACGTAAATCGGCGCGAAGCATTCGGATTGCGTGATCTCGACCAGGAGCTCGCGTGCCAGCTCGAGCAGCGCGAGGAAGGTCACCACCAGCACCGCCACGCCGCGCCGCGGCTCGAAGAGCTCCGCGAACTCGACGATGCGCCGTTCGCGAAGCGCGCGCAGGATGGCGCTCATGTGCTCCCGTACCGAAAGCTCCTCGCGGGAAATGCGATGGTGCTTCGCCATGCGGGCCCGGTGCAGCAGGCTTCTCCAGGCCTCGGCGAGGTCCTGCGGATGCACCTCGGGAAGGCGCTCGGCAAGGGTTCTCTCGATCCAGACCGAGACCGCAGCCACGTCGCGCCCTAGCTGCGGCAGCTCGTCGAGCGCCTGCGCGGCCTTCTTGATGCGCTCGTATTCGAGCAGCCGCCGCACGAGCTCGGCGCGGGGGTCCTGCTCCACCGGCTGGGCGGCGGGCGGCCGGGGCAGCAGCAGCCTCGATTTGATCTCGATCAGGATCGCGGCCATGACCAGGTACTCCGCCGCGAGCTCGAGGTTGCGGCTGCGCATGATCTCGACATACTCCAGGTACTGGCGGGTGAGCGGCGCCATCGGGATGTCGAGGATGTCCAGGTTCTCCCTGCGGATGAGATACAGCAGCAGGTCGAGCGGGCCTTCGAAGGCCTCCAGCACGACTTCCAGCGCGTCGGGCGGGATATACAGGTCGCGCGGCAACTCGATGACCGGCTCGCCGTAGAGCTTCGCGATCACGAGTAGGAAAGTCCCATCGCTTCGCGCACTTCGCGCATGGTTTCCGCGGCCAGCCGCCGCGCCCGCTCGCAGCCGTCGGCGACGATGTTCCTCACCAGCGTGGGATCGTCGAGGTAAGCCTGCGCCCGGCTGCGAATCGGTGCGAGCTCCGCGTTGATCGCCTCGATGACAGGCTGCTTGCATTCCAGGCAGCCGATGCCCGCGGTGGTGCAGCCCTTCTGCACCCAGCTTCTTCTTTCGCCGTCGGAGTAGACCTTGTGGAGGTCCCATACCGGGCACTTCTCGGGGGTGCCGGGATCGCTGCGCTTCACTCGCGCCGGGTCGGTGGGCATGGTGCGTATCTTCCTCGCTACCGAATCGGGCTCCTCGCGCAGCGCAATGGTGTTGCCGTAGGACTTCGACATCTTCTGGCCATCCAGCCCCGGCATGCGCGAAGCCTCGGTCAGAAGCACCTCGGGCTCTACCAGGATCTTCTTGCCGGTTCCTTCGAGCCAGCCGTAAAGGCGCTCGCGGTCGCCGCGCGACAGGTTTTGCTGCTCGTCCAGAAGCGCCTGAGCGCGCGAGAGCCCTTCCGCGTCGCCCTGCTCGAGGAACCTGGTGCGCAACTCGTTGACGAGGCGCGCCTTCTTGGTGCCCATTTTTTTCACCGCAGCCTTCGCCTTGTCCTCGAACCCCGGCTCCCGCCCGTAGAGGTGGTTGAAGCGCCGCGCCGCCTCGCGCGTGAACTCGACGTGCGGCACCTGGTCCTCGCCCACCGGAACGTAGCGCGCGCGATAAATCAGGATATCGGCGGACTGCAGCAGCGGATAGCCGAGAAATCCGTAGGTGGCGAGGTCGCGGTCGGCGAGCTTCTCCTGCTGGTCCTTGTAGGTCGGGACGCGCTCCAGCCAGCCCAGCGGCGTCATCATGGACAGCAGCAGATGCAATTCGGCATGCTCGGGCACCTGCGACTGGATGAACAGCGTCGCCTGCCCGGGATCCACGCCCGCGGCGAGCCAGTCGATCACCATGTCCCAGCAGTTGCGCTGCAGATCGCCGGGCTTCTCGTAGTCGGTGGTGAGCGCATGCCAGTCGGCGACGAAGAACAGGCACGGATACTCCGCCTGCAGGCGGATCCAGTTCTTGAGCACGCCGTGGTAATGCCCCAGGTGCAGGCTGCCGGTGGACCGCATGCCGGACAGGACGCGCGTTTCGTACATGCCCGGGATTCCTAGAGGAGCACGAAAGCGCGCAGCAGCGCTTCCGATTCGAAGACCAGCGGTCCCAGAACGCCGCTCAGGACGTTCGTGAACAGCAGCAGAAGCAGGATCGGAACCCCCCAGGGCTCCAGCTTGGCGAAGCGCCGGGCCGCGTGCGCGGGAAGCAGGCTCGCCACGATGCGTCCTCCGTCGAGCGGCGGAATCGGCAGCAGGTTGAGCAGCATGAAGATCAGGTTGACCAGCACGCCCGCCGCGCCCATGCCGATCAGGAAATCGGCAGCGCCCTCGCCGTGGCGCAGCGACGCATCGACCAGCCCGCCGGTACCGAATCGGTGGGCGACTTCGGTCCAGGCCGCT
Source organism: Burkholderiales bacterium (assembly GCA_035514595.1). Lineage (GTDB taxonomy): Bacteria > Pseudomonadota > Gammaproteobacteria > Burkholderiales > SG8-39 > SCGC-AG-212-J23. The sequence continues at coordinate 3,493 of DATKAX010000176.1, read as the reverse complement.
GAGCGCTCGCTCGACGAGACGCCGGCGCGCAGCACCATCACCCACAGGATTGCCATCAGCAGGTTGGCGCCGGGGCCGGCCGCGGCCACCCAGGCCATGTGCTGCCGCGGCTTGCGCAACGCGGAGTAGTTCACGGGGACGGGTTTCGCCCAGCCGAAGAGAAATTTTCCCGAGGTGGCGAACAGAATCGCGAGCGGCACGAGCACGGTGCCGATCAGGTCGAAGTGGCGCACGGGGTTGAGGCTGATGCGCCCCTGCGCGTGCGCGGTCATGTCGCCGAAATGCCGGGCGACGTAGCCGTGCGCCGCCTCGTGCAGCGTGATCGCGAACAGCACCGGGATGGCGTAGACGGCGACCGTCTGAACGAGGTGATTCACATCCATCTTGTGGGTGCAGAGTTTATCAGACGGTCTCCACCGCGAACGGCGCGAGCGAGCCTTTGCCGGCGCGCAGCACGACGGGGATGTCCGCGGTGAGGTCGATCACCGTGGTGGGCTCGACGCCGCACGATCCCGCGTCGATCACCAGATCGAGCTCGTGCTCGAGCCGGTCGCGGATCTCGTGCGGGTCCGACAGCGGCTGGCCGGTGCCGGGAAGCGACAGGGTTGCGGAGAGCATCGGCTGGTCCAGCTCGGCGAGCAGCGCGTGCGCGACCGCATGGCCGGGCACGCGCACGCCGATCGTCTTGCGGCGCGCATGGAGCAGCCGGCGCGGCACTTCGCGCGTGGCGCGCAGGATGAAGGTATAGCTTCCCGGCGTCGCGCGCTTGAGCAGACGAAAGCGCGCGTCGTCGACGATCGCATAGGCCGCGATTTCCGAAAGATCGCGGCACATCAGCGTCAGGTGGTGGCGCGCGTCGATTCCGCGCACCCGGCGCAGACGCTCGAGGGCTCTCGCGTTTCCGAGCTGGCAGCCGAGCGCGTAGCACGAGTCGGTCGGATAGGCGATCAGGGCGCCGCGCCGCACCATCTGCGCCGCGCGGCGCACGAGGCGCGCCTGCGGATGGGTGGGATGGACAGAGAAGAACTGAGCCATCAGCCCAGCAGGAACGCTTCGATGGCCGCGGCCACCGCTTCCGGCTGATCGTGGTGCAGCATGTGGCCGGCATCGGGCACCGTGACATGGCGCAGGTTCTTGAACGCCGCGCGGCGCTCGGCGTACTGCGCGGCGTCGAGCCCGAGGCGCTGCAGAGCGTCGGACGCTGCCGCGTCGACCCAGAGCACCGGCGCGCTCACGCGGCGCCAGCATTCGCGGACTTCCTCGTAGCGATAGAGCAGCGGATTGACGATCTTGTGCGCCGGATCGCCCCGCAGCACGATGCTGCCCTCGCCGGTCTCCCGGCCCCAATGGCGCGCGAGGAACTCGGCACGGCTTCGCGTCAGGCGCCGGTTCGCTTTCTGCAGCCGGTCGGCCAGCGCGTGGAAGTCGGGATACGGACGGAGGCGCGGCGCATCGCGGAGCTCGTCGAGCCAGCGCGCGTAGCGCCCGGGCGCTTCCTCGGGCCGAGTCGCCGGCAGGCCGAATCCCTCCAGATTCACGAGCCGCGCGACGCGGGCGGGACGGATGCCCGCGTAGAGCGCCGCCACGTTGCCGCCGAGGCTGTGCCCGACCAGGTCGACCGGCTCGCGCGCGTCGATGGCGAGCAGCAGAAAGTCCAGATCGGCGATGTAGTCCGGGAACCAGTAACAATCCGATTTTCCGCGCTCGGTCAGGCCGTAGCCGCGCCAGTCCGGCGCAAACACGTCCCACGGCGCGCGCAGCGCATCCACCAAGAACTGAAACGACGCCGAAACATCCATCCAGCCGTGGAGCAGCACGATCTTTCGGGCGCCCGGATCCGGCCAGCGCCGCACGTGATAGCGCAAGCCGCGGATCTCCTTGAACAGCGACTCGCTGTTACGCAAGGAAGCTGAATGCGACTTCAGGACGCCTCCCGGCCACGATATCGGCGATCGCCTTTCCGGATCCGCACGCGAGCGTCCAGCCCATGGTGCCGTGGCCGGTGTTGAGGAAAAGATTTCCCAGGCGCGTCCTTCCGATCAGAGGTACGTTGTCCGGGGTTGCCGGGCGCAGCCCGGCCCAGTTCTCGACGGTGGTGACCGCGCCGAGCTGCGGGAACAGCTGCCGCACGCGCCGCAGGATCGCGCCGCATCGCAGGTCGTTGATGCTCGAATCGTAGCCGGCGAGCTCCGCGGTGCCCGCGGCGCGCAGGCGGTTGCCGAGCCGCGAGATCACGATCTTGAAGGCCTCGTCCGTCAGGCTGACGATGGGCGCATCCTGCGCTTCTGCCGGCCCCAGGGGAAGCGTGATCGAGTAGCCTTTCAGCGGATAGACCGGAATGCGGATGCCGAGCGGGCGCAGCAGCAGCGGGCTGTAGCTCCCCAGGGATAGGACGTAGGCATCGGCGCTGATGCGCTCGCCGTCGCGCAATCGCACGCCGTACACGCTCTCGCCGGCGGCTTCGAGCGCCTCGACGCTCGCGTCGAAGCGGAACGTGACGCCGCGCGCTTTCGCGAGCGCGGCGAGCTCGGCCGTGAAGCGCTGTGCGTCGCCCGATTCGTCGTGCGGCGAATACACGCCGCCGAGGATGCGATCCTCCGAGTACTGCAGCGCCGGCTCGAGCGCGAGGCATTCGGCCGACGACTGGACCTGGCGCTCGACGCCGAGCGAGCGCATTGCCTCGGCATGGCGCGCCAGCGCCTCGTAATCGCGGGTGCTGGTGGCGAAATGCAGGATGCCCCGGGACAGCTCGTCGTAGCGGATGCCGGTCCTGCGGCGCAGCTCGATCAGGCAATCGCGGCTGTAGGCGGCGAGCCCGGTGAGCGCGCGGCTGCTGCGCTCGAAGCGCCCGGGCAGGCACTCGCGAAGGAAGCGCAGGCTCCACTCCCATTGCGCGCGGTCGGCGCGTGGGCGGAAGAGCAGCGGCGCGTCGTCTCGTCCCAGCCAGCCGAGGATCTTGGGCACGACCCCGGGCCGCGCCCAGGGCTCGGCGTTCGCAGCGGCGATCTGCCCCCCGTTGGCGAACGAGGCCTCCAGCGCCGGCGCGGAGCGACGCTCGATCACGGTGACCTCGTGACCCGCTTCGGCCAGATACCATGCGCTGGTCACGCCGACCACGCCGGCGCCGAGGACGATGGTTTTCACTGGATTATGATAGCCCCATGCCCATTTTCTCGATCGGCGAGCGGCGCGTGGAGCTCCGCGGAGAGCACCATTTCGTCGCGTACGACGCGACCCTGGTCGGCGCGATCGTGCTGCTTGCGGACGCCAGCATCTGGTTCAAGGTGGTGATCCGGGCGGAGAACGACACGGTCACCATCGGCGAGGCGAGCAACGTGCAGGACGGCTCGGTGCTGCACGTCGATCCCGGCTTCCCGCTGACGCTCGGGCGCATGGTGACGATCGGCCACAAGGTGATGCTGCACGGCTGCAGCATCGGCGACGGCACCCTGGTCGGCATCAACAGCGTGGTCATGAACGGCGCCCGCATCGG